>NZ_JBVVPW010000144.1:0-201 GCF_055811385.1 Mesorhizobium sp. WSM4849 | reverse complement strand
GCGCATCACAAGCACATGAAGTCGACGAACATGCTGGAGCGGCTGAACCAGGAGATCAAGCGGCGCACCCTGGTCGTTCGCATCTTCCCCAACCCGCAGAGCTGTTTGCGGCTGGTTCGGGCATTGGCGGTGGAGATCCACGAGAACTGGCTCGAGGCGACCCGCTACCTCAACATGGATCATCTGCGCGAGCACAAGAAG
>NZ_JBVVPW010000143.1:0-207 GCF_055811385.1 Mesorhizobium sp. WSM4849 | reverse complement strand
TGGTACGTCGTCGCAATGTTGCGGACGCAGCGACATTGCTGCGTCTGGCCTTGGCCTATGGCCCCGGCGGGATGAGCCTGCGCTCGGCGGCCGCCTGGGCCGGGATGAACGACGTTGCGAGCCTTTCCGATGTTGCTCTTTTGAAGCGCTTGCGTGGAGCGGCCGATTGGCTTGGCTGCATCGCAGGCGCCTTGCTGGAAAACGCTT
>NZ_JBVVPW010000142.1:0-229 GCF_055811385.1 Mesorhizobium sp. WSM4849 | reverse complement strand
GTGGCGACCCAGGCCGACATGATGCTCGCAAAGCCCGGAATGGGGGTCGACGAGGCATTCTCAATTGTTGGGAACGAACAAAATCGGTTGCTGGCGACGCTGAACCGTCGTCGGACTCATAACGAAAACGTTGGATGAAAAGCACGGTGTCGCATGCAGAACTCTCTTGAGGAGATCACTGTCGTAGCCGTGGAGCAGGCTGTGGCCGCGCCTTATGCATCCTCTCGCC
>NZ_JBVVPW010000141.1:0-232 GCF_055811385.1 Mesorhizobium sp. WSM4849 | reverse complement strand
ATGCCGTGGGGGGGGGGGGGGGGGGGGGGGGGGGGGGCGCCCCCCGCCGCCGCCGGCCCGCCGCGCGCGGGGGCGCGCCGCCCCCGGCGCCGGGGGGGGGGGGGGGGGGGGGGGGGGGGGGGGGGGGGGCCGGGCCGCGGGGGGGGGCGCGGGCGGGGGCGGGCGGGCGGGAGGGCGGCGTGGGGGGGAGAGGGGGCACCAAGTGCTCCTGATAGCTCACGGATAGAGCGGG
>NZ_JBVVPW010000140.1:0-233 GCF_055811385.1 Mesorhizobium sp. WSM4849 | reverse complement strand
CATGGCAGGGGGGGGGGGGGGGGGGGGGGGGGCGCCCCCCGCGGCGGGGGGGGGGGGGGGGGGGGGGGCGGGGGGGGGGGGGGGGGGTTTGGGGGGGGGGGGGGGGGGGGGGGGGGGGGGGGTTTGTTGGGGGGGGGGGGGGGGGGGGGGGCGCGCCGGGGGGGGGGGGGGGGGGGGGCGGGGGGGGGGGGCCGGGGGGGGGGGCGGGCGGGGGGGGGGGGGGGCCGCGGGGC
>NZ_JBVVPW010000139.1:0-236 GCF_055811385.1 Mesorhizobium sp. WSM4849 | reverse complement strand
CCCCCCCCCCGCCCCCCGCCCCCCGCCCCCCCCGCCCCCCCGCCCCCGCCCCCCCCCCGCCCCCCCCCCGCCCCCCCCCGCCGCCCCCCCCCGCGGGGGGGGGGGGGCGGGCCCCCCCCCCCCCCCCCCCCCCCCCCCCCGCCCCCCCCACGGCGTTGCGTCGGATCGGACCGACGGCAGCGCGCGCACGCCGCCGTCTCCGCGCGTTCAGGCCGGCGCACGCTGGCCTCCCCCGC
>NZ_JBVVPW010000138.1:0-239 GCF_055811385.1 Mesorhizobium sp. WSM4849 | reverse complement strand
CAGCAAGTGCTTGACCCACCCTCAGACCGGCGGAGCGATCTCAATCGGGCTGCCGTCGGAAAAGCGCGAAAGGCGGAACTCGGAGGGATCGACGATGGGCGGGTCTCCGGTCACGAGATCGGCGACGAGATGTCCGGCCCCGGGGCCGATGCCGAAGCCGTGACCGGAAAAGCCGGTAGCGATAACGAGCCCCGGCAGCTCTTGCGCCAGGGAAATGACCGGCACGACGTCCGGTGTCA
>NZ_JBVVPW010000137.1:0-240 GCF_055811385.1 Mesorhizobium sp. WSM4849 | reverse complement strand
GGTGATCAGCGCCTTGATTTCCTTGGCGGCATTGGCCGAGCGTTGGGCCAGTTCGCGGACTTCCTGGGCAACGACGGCGAAACCCTTGCCGGCCTCGCCGGCTCGTGCCGCTTCGACGCCGGCATTCAGCGCCAGGAGATTCGTCTGGAAGGCGATGTCATCGATGACTCCGATGATGTTCGTGATTTCGCCGGATGACTTCTCGATGGCGTGCATGGCCATGACGGCATTCTGCACCAC
>NZ_JBVVPW010000136.1:0-240 GCF_055811385.1 Mesorhizobium sp. WSM4849 | reverse complement strand
ATGCCAACAACGCTGTGCTTGCCGCCGTCGGCTACAACTTCAGCCTCCTGCTCAACTGGCTGAGGCTTTTGTGTGCCTTCTTCCTGGCGCTGTTCGCCACCCCCGCAGCGCCGCCGATCCAGCCACGATTAGCCTAATCACCTCTGGACGATCCAACCGGCGGGCGCCCATTTGCCAGCCCCGTCTTTCCGGCCCTGATCGCAACCGCCGTCAGCGAAATCGACGTTCTTCACAGCCGAC
>NZ_JBVVPW010000135.1:0-255 GCF_055811385.1 Mesorhizobium sp. WSM4849 | reverse complement strand
ATCATTCCTCTGCATCTGGCCTAGGAATCACATCTCGATTCCACCAGTCTACCCCTAAGGTTAGCGCCTATGGGGTGTTGTCCCTCCAACTCTCAAGACTTGGGTTCCTCGCCCACCGCGAAGCGGGGGAGAGGTGGCCGCGAAGCGGCCGGACAGGGGGCTTTCGTAGGGCGCAGTCCCCCTCTCCGTCTCGGCTTCGCCGAGCCACCTTGTATGGGGCTTTCGCTGTCAAGGGGCCTTTTCAAGGCGGCCATC
>NZ_JBVVPW010000134.1:0-255 GCF_055811385.1 Mesorhizobium sp. WSM4849 | reverse complement strand
CTTCGAGCTTCCGTCTGCGGGTCTCATCGAGATCGGTTCGACCGATGTCACGCATGTTGCTCCCAACAAGCGCAATGGGGGTATGGTCTTCCAGACATATACCCTATTCCCCCACATGTCGGTGAACGACAACGTGGCAAAGTGCTTCTGATGGACCAGTCCTTGGCGCGCTCGACAGAAACTCCGCGAACAGTTGCGGATCGTGGTCAAGACGCTTCAGCAGCGTCTTGGCGTCAATGTCATCTATGCCGGGGA
>NZ_JBVVPW010000133.1:0-256 GCF_055811385.1 Mesorhizobium sp. WSM4849 | reverse complement strand
GAGCACCGGCTCGTTGGGGGAAATTGACGGAGAAGTAGTGCTTTAGTCCCTCGTGCATCAAGGAGCGTTCCTTGATCTCCTGCATCCGTTCAATGTCGTTGTTGCCCCCGCTCACGACGCACACCACCGTCTTGCCGCGGATCTGTTCCCGATACTCGTCGAGGGCGGCGATGGACAAGGCACCGGCGGGTTCGGCCACAATGGCGTTTTCGTTGTACAGATTCAGGATGGTTGTGCAAACCTTGCCCTCTGGGAC
>NZ_JBVVPW010000132.1:0-264 GCF_055811385.1 Mesorhizobium sp. WSM4849 | reverse complement strand
AGCAGCAGCGGACCGTCGAGGTCGACGAAATCGGCATGCTGGGCAAGCAGCACCGCTGGCGCCATCGCCAATGACGTGCCGACCATGCAGCCGACCATCACGCCGAAACCGAGTTCGCGGGCGCGATCGCGCAGCACCAGTGCCGCAGTCAGGCCCCCCGACTTGTCGAGCTTGATGTTGACGGCATCGTAGAGACCGACAAGCGCTTCGAGATTCTCAGCCTCGTGCACGCTTTCATCGGCGCAGCTCGGCACGGGATGGGCG
>NZ_JBVVPW010000131.1:0-288 GCF_055811385.1 Mesorhizobium sp. WSM4849 | reverse complement strand
GAGTTCGCAGCGAGCACGATTCCAAACGCAAAGTTGGTCGTCTACCACACTGGCGGGCATCTCCTTGTGGGGCACGAAGAGGACGCAAGGGAGGTGGTCGGCGACTTTCTTGCCCGGGCCAGGGTGGCGCCGTCGTCTAAACCTCCCCTGGCCGCGTCAGCCCGGCCATAGCCGCCGCGATAGGAGGGTCTGTTGAGTATCAACGCCGGGAATGAGCTGCATTGCGTTCTGCAACCGCTCGCTGGATAGTCCTGGCGATGTTGCAGACCTTAATGACTCATTGGCCCC
>NZ_JBVVPW010000130.1:0-290 GCF_055811385.1 Mesorhizobium sp. WSM4849 | reverse complement strand
GTCCGGGTAGGTTTGGAAGATAACATTTATCTCCGACGTGGGGTGCTGGCATCCAATGCCGAGCTCGTTGACAATGCGGTTGGGATCATCGAGCGCATGGGCGCCAGCATCGCCACACCTGCCGAGGCACGGGCAATCCTCGGGGTAAGAAAGCGCGGATGACCGCGCTCGCGTATCCCATGCAACGAACGATGATAGCGGACTAACACCTCATGGAGGCCGGAATGACGTCGCAAACCGGAAGCTGCCTTGGAATTCTGGGCTTGGAACCTGGCTTGCCACCCGGCGTG
>NZ_JBVVPW010000129.1:0-291 GCF_055811385.1 Mesorhizobium sp. WSM4849 | reverse complement strand
CCCCCCCCCCGCGCCGCCGCCCCCCCCCCCCCCCGCCGCCCGCGCCGCCGCCCGCCCCCCCCCCCCCCCGCGCGCGGCCCGCGCCCCCCCCCCCCCCCCCGGCCCCGGCGCCCGGCCCCCCCCCCCCCCCCCCCCCCCGCGCGGCCCCCCCCCGCCCCCCCCCCCCCGCGCGCCCGCCGCGCCCCCCCCCCCCCCCCCCCCCCCCCCCCGCGCTCTCGCCCCATAAAACCCCCCCGCGCGCCCTAAACCCCCCCCCCCCCCCTTTTTCGCCGGTACACGGTTGCTTCCGGT
>NZ_JBVVPW010000128.1:0-317 GCF_055811385.1 Mesorhizobium sp. WSM4849 | reverse complement strand
CCTCCGTTGCTTCGCCCGCCGCTCAGGCCGACGCGCATGCGGCGCTGCTCTCCTCACTTGACGTCGACAAGGTCATCCTTGTCGGCATCTCGGCTGGCGCGCTCGGCAATCGAACTCGCTCTTCGCCATCCAGATAAGGTGGCGGCGCTCATTCTGATCGTCCCCGGAACATATGCGCCCGAGAGCCCCGTCATGGTCGAGGGCAGTCGTGGCAGCGCGTTTGTCTTCTGGCTGGTCAACGCCGGAGCTGACTTCGCCTGGTGGGCGACCGAGAAGATTGCTCCGTCGGCTCTCATCCGTTTCATCGGCGTGCCGCC
>NZ_JBVVPW010000127.1:0-358 GCF_055811385.1 Mesorhizobium sp. WSM4849 | reverse complement strand
GACCCTTGCGCGAAGTTCAGCACGCCCGACGTCTTGTAGATCAGCACGAAACCGATGGCGACAAGCGAATACATGACACCAGAGAGCAGGCCGCCGACCAGCACTTCGATGACAAAGAGGAAATCATAGTAGCTCATCAGATGTCCTCGCCATTCCCGCCCTCGGCGGTGCCGATATAGGCCCGGATCACTGCCAGATCGGCCCTGACCTCGGCTGGCGTCCCGTCTGCGATCTTGCGGCCGTAGTCGAGCACGGCGACCCGGTCGGAAAGCCCCATGACGACGCCGATATCGTGCTCGATCAGGATGATGGTGACGCCGTGTCGGTCGCGCGCGGCGCGCACAAACCCGGCCATCTC
>NZ_JBVVPW010000126.1:0-366 GCF_055811385.1 Mesorhizobium sp. WSM4849 | reverse complement strand
AGCGCCAGGCGAGCTGGATCATGCCGCGCCTGACCCGCGCATTGCCGGCCCGCGCCAGCCCTTTCTCGCGCCGTTTGGAGCCGCTCTCGTCCGGCGCCCCGGTCAGCCCGGCATAACGGGCCACCGCGCGGCGGTCGCGCAGATTGCGCGACAGGATCTCTTGCACCAGCATGTCTGCCGTCTCGATGCCGATGCCCATCATCCTGGCCAGCATCATCACCATGGGATGGGTGCCCTCCTGCGGCGCCTGCTTCAGCCGCTCCAGGCGTGTCTTCTCGATCTCCTCGAGCTGCGCCCGGATCAGCCGCAGCCGCGCCATGTCGCGGCGCAGTTCGGCCAGCGTGTTGGGTGGCAGCGGCACCCCTT
>NZ_JBVVPW010000125.1:0-370 GCF_055811385.1 Mesorhizobium sp. WSM4849 | reverse complement strand
ATGTGCTTGTGATGCGCCAGCGGCAGCCGATAGAAGCTCAGCGTCTCCTCGATGTTGTTCTCCACCCAATCCACCAGCTTCGGGTATTTGGCCTGCCATTTGGCGATCCACTGCGCCAGGTCGCGCTTGACCTCGGCCAGGTCGCGCCGGTCATAGAACCATCTGAGCTCCATCAGGCAATCGTCATCGACCTTGCGCGGCACATAATCGAGCGCGTTTCTGAGGAAGTGCACGTAACAGCGCTGCCAGACGGCCTCGGGCAGGACTTCGCGGATCGCCGCCCTGAGCCCCGGATGGTCGTCGGAGACGACAAACTCGACGCCGGCGAGCCCGCGCTGCTTGAGCCCTGCCACGAACGCGCGCCAGCTCG
>NZ_JBVVPW010000124.1:0-374 GCF_055811385.1 Mesorhizobium sp. WSM4849 | reverse complement strand
CGTTCGGCGTAGCTCCGTCACAGCTCTATGCGTGGCGCAAGCAGATGGCCGGCGGCGAGCTCGATGCCGACCAGGCGAATGGTGCAGCAGGTGCTCGCGCTCGACCCGCACACTGGCGCGATCTTCTGCTTCCGTGGACGCAAGGGCAATCCCGACGCGGCGATCGACATTTGCGGGGACTTCCCTATGAGGCTGCGGCGGTCATCCTGACACGCAGCTCGATCGACAGCAGCCTGCGCACATGGGGCCTCAAGCTCCGGGAGAGGGTTGGCTTCAAACGAGCTGCCGTGGCTGTGGTGCGTGTTTCAGAAATTCGCGGACACCGATTCCGCTAATTCGCGGACAGCGATTTCAGTAATTACGGGACAGTGATT
>NZ_JBVVPW010000123.1:0-384 GCF_055811385.1 Mesorhizobium sp. WSM4849 | reverse complement strand
CTTGAGCGGAGGTACGGCGCGCCAACATGGGCGGTGTTGTGCTACCCGACGCATGCCGAGTGGATCGAAGACGATGCGCGGCTGACCAGACTGGCGCAGGATGGGCGATTGGCGAGTCCTACGGCGCGTCAGGACGAGCGGGAGCCGCATCCCGGGCGAGATCGCGTCCAGCGGCTCGCCTGCGTTTCAAAATCAACCCCAGGCGCTTGCCAAACGGCCAGTTTCCGGCCACGGCCCGCCTAAGAACGACATGGCAGGGAACCGATTTAACAAGCTCTGAGTTTCAATTGTTAACCCAAGGTGAAAATCTTAGGGAGCAACACAATGAAAACCATCCATCATCTCCTCGCCGGCACCGGTATGGTGCTGATTTCAAGTGCATTT
>NZ_JBVVPW010000122.1:0-399 GCF_055811385.1 Mesorhizobium sp. WSM4849 | reverse complement strand
TTTGCGTGTTCATGCCGCCAGTCGAGGCGGTGGAAGACTACCTCGAACTGGTCGCGGCGGCCGAGAACGCGGCAAAGGCTATCGGCCTGCCGGTGCATATCGAGGGCTACGGCCCGCCGCACGATCCGCGCCTCAACGTCATCCGCGTGGCTCCCGACCCCGGCGTCATCGAAGTGAACATCCATCCGGCAGCGAACTGGCAGGACTGCGTGGCGACGACCACAGCGATCTACGAGGAGGCGCGGCAGACGCGGCTCGGCGCCGACAAGTTCATGATCGACGGTCGCCATACCGGCACCGGCGGCGGCAACCATGTCGTCGTCGGCGGCGCGACGCCTAACGACAGTCCGTTCCTGCGCCGCCCCGACTTGCTGAAGAGCCTGGTGCTGCAATGGCAGC
>NZ_JBVVPW010000121.1:0-412 GCF_055811385.1 Mesorhizobium sp. WSM4849 | reverse complement strand
CGAGTTCGGAATGGGATCGGGTGCAGCCGCTCCGCCATAACCACCAGGTCGGCAAAGCGCACGTTGCTCGAGAAGCTTTTTGAGCGAATAGCCAATAGTGAGTAGCGAATAGGGAACCCTATTTCCTGCTCTCTCTGAGCTGTTCGCTGGTCTTATGTGTGCCTTTACCGTTCTTTTGGTCTTGGCGCCTTTCGAAGCGAAGCTTCGCAAGGTCGACCGACCGTCGGCGCCGATGCGCCGCACCCACGTAGCGCCGCCCGCAGGGCGGAACAAGCGTGAGTGAGAACAGACCATCTCGGCGCAATCCGAAGGATTGTCGCCCAAAATGGGCATAGGGAATGAGAACGATCAAGCCGATCGAACTATTAGTACCGGTAAGCTTCAAGCGTTGCCGCTCTTCCACACCCGGCCT
>NZ_JBVVPW010000120.1:0-413 GCF_055811385.1 Mesorhizobium sp. WSM4849 | reverse complement strand
TCCTTCACCAGTTCCTGGCCGGCGACGATGATGCGCGCATCGGCAGGGATGCCGCCGAGCACCAGGCCGGTTGGCGTATCGTCGACCAGATCGATCGGGAAGAACACGACCTTGTCATCCCTGTCGACGGCGCGGATGCCGAGATCGCCCTTGTCGCCCAGCGTCACCACGGAGCGCGGCAGCATGACAGCGTCGGTCGGCTGCGCGCTCAGCGCGATCTCGGCGGTCATCCCGGCCGGAATAGTGCCCTCGGGGTTGGGGATTGCGGTCTCGACGCGGAAGGTGCGGGTGGCGGACGAGGCGTCGCGGCTGATATAGCGCACGGTGCCCTCGACGTTCTGGCCGCTGACCAATCGTACATTCGCCTTGTCGCCGATCTTCAGATAGCCGAGATCACGTTCGCTGACCTCGCC
>NZ_JBVVPW010000119.1:0-418 GCF_055811385.1 Mesorhizobium sp. WSM4849 | reverse complement strand
GAAAGGTTGCCGCGGGCGTGCACATAGAGCAGGCCGTAGTCAGGCTCGACATTCGGGAAGAACTCGACGCCGGCGCCGTATTTCGAATAGGCAAAGCCGACACCGAACAAGAGGCCGACAGTGAGCAGAAGCACGGTGATGGGAAAGCGCACCGCCTGCTTGACCACGGCCATGTACCAGCCGTCGCGGTTGTCGCTCTCGTGATGCGGCGGCGCCTTGGCGAACAAGGCGCCCAGCGCCGGTGCAAAGACCAGTGCATAGAGCATCGAGGCCGAGAGCGTGACGATCAGCGTGATCGGCATGTATTTCATGAAGTCGCCGATGATGCCCGGCCAGAACAGCAGCGGCGAAAAGGCGGCGATGCGCGTCATCGTCGCGGCGATGACCGGACCGGCCATGCGCTTGGCGGCAAGCGCGA
>NZ_JBVVPW010000118.1:0-421 GCF_055811385.1 Mesorhizobium sp. WSM4849 | reverse complement strand
AGCAAGGAAGTCCATAGCGCGGTCCAGAAGCTGCCGGAACATCAGCGCGAGGTCCTGATGCTGATCGGGGTTCTTGGTGTCAGCTACGAAGAAACCGGCGAAATATGCGGTTGTGCGGTGGGAACGGTAAAAAGCCGCCTTAACCGAGCGCGCGCCAGCGTGCTGGAATACCTCGGCGAAAGTTCGTTGCAGACATTGGTGGAAAGACGCAATCATCTGTCCGAAGCACAGGGAAACTTCGCAGTCGACAGGCGTCGATATAGCTAGTCTTCTTTCTTGCACCGACGCTTCTCGACAAGCGCGTTCTGCAATTGAACCGCGAGGTTGGTCAACCGGTTGGGGATCTTTTCCTGCTCGATGGCAGTCAGCAGAGATGCAATCTTCCGGTCTATTGCCAGCCGGAGTTGCGGGCTGATTGTAT
>NZ_JBVVPW010000117.1:0-440 GCF_055811385.1 Mesorhizobium sp. WSM4849 | reverse complement strand
TCTTCGGAAATGACCTGGCCACCGGTGAGGATGGCGATGTCTTCCAGCATGGCCTTGCGGCGATCACCGAAGCCCGGCGCCTTGACCGCGGCGATCTTCAGGCCGCCACGCAGCTTGTTGACGACGAGCGTGGCCAGAGCCTCGCCTTCGACATCTTCCGAAATGATGACCAGCGGCTTCGAGGTCTGCACGACAGCCTCGAGGATCGGCAGCATGGCCTGCAGGTTGGAGAGCTTCTTCTCGTGGAGAAGGATGTAAGCGTCTTCCAGATCCGCAACCATCTTGTCGGCGTTGGTGACGAAGTAGGGCGAGAGGTAGCCGCGGTCGAACTGCATGCCTTCGACGACTTCGAGTTCGGTCTCCGCGGTCTTGGCTTCCTCGACCGTGATGACGCCCTCATTGCCGACCTTCTGCATCGCTTCGGCGATCATCGAGCCGAC
>NZ_JBVVPW010000116.1:0-440 GCF_055811385.1 Mesorhizobium sp. WSM4849 | reverse complement strand
GTCGGCTCGATGATCGCCGAAGCGATGCAGAAGGTCGGCAATGAGGGCGTCATCACGGTCGAGGAAGCCAAGACCGCCGAGACCGAACTCGAAGTCGTCGAAGGCATGCAGTTCGACCGCGGCTATCTCTCGCCCTACTTCGTCACCAACGCCGACAAGATGGTTGCGGATCTGGAAGACGCCTACATTCTTCTCCATGAGAAGAAGCTTTCCAACCTGCAGGCCATGCTGCCGATCCTCGAGGCTGTCGTGCAGACCTCGAAGCCGCTGGTCATCATCTCGGAAGATGTCGAAGGCGAGGCTCTGGCCACGCTGGTCGTCAACAAGCTGCGTGGCGGCCTGAAGATCGCCGCCGTCAAGGCACCGGGCTTCGGTGATCGCCGCAAGGCCATGCTGGAAGACATCGCCATCCTCACCGGTGGCCAGGTCATTTCCGAAGA
>NZ_JBVVPW010000115.1:0-483 GCF_055811385.1 Mesorhizobium sp. WSM4849 | reverse complement strand
CCGCTGACCAATCGTACATTCGCCTTGTCGCCGATCTTCAGATAGCCGAGATCACGTTCGCTGACCTCGCCGCGGGCAATCACCGGATCGAGGCTCAGAATGGTCGCCACTTCGTCGCCCTGCATCACGGAACTGCCAAGCTCCACCGGTACCCGGTCGATGACGCCGTCGAACGGCGCCTTCACCTCGTTGCGGTCGAGCTCGGCCTGCGCGGCTTCCAGATGCGACTGGCCTTGCGTCAGGTTGGAGCGAGCCGTATCGAGCTGCAGCTTGGGCAGATTGCCGGTTTTCGCCAGCCGCGAGGCCGCATCGAGTTCGGCCTGACGCTGCGCGACAAGCTGCTTGGCGTTGCTGAGCGCCGAAAGCTTTTCCTCGGTGGCAAGCATCAGCACGAGGTCGCCCGTCTTGACGCGCTGTCCCTGCTTGACCGGCAGCTTGTCGATGACGCCGGCGACGCGCGTCGCCAGGACCGCGCGCTTGTCG
>NZ_JBVVPW010000114.1:0-494 GCF_055811385.1 Mesorhizobium sp. WSM4849 | reverse complement strand
GTTACCGGTCAGGGGCGTCATGACAGCCTCGCAATTGCAGCATCGGCTGGTTTCGGTCAGGCCGGCCGGCGGCTGGCAGCGCAAGGGCGACCTGAGGGGAAACCTGCCTGGCGTGACGGCAAAGGCGCCACAACCTTGTATTCGGCGGATCGCAGCGATCCGAACCCATGATGCAGTCATGCGCATCGGCGGCAAGGCCTCCTCGGTAGCGGTTCCCATCCTCTCCCGCGTGCATGGAAGTCATGCCATAGGGGCCCTACGGGTCACCGCCGCCTCGGATCATCCTGGCATTGCTTCCGCTGTCGGCGGATGGATGCCCGGACCTTTGTGTGTCGTGTGCTCCTTAACTGGTTTTCATCCGATCGTTCATGCCGCAGGGGGCAGGATGGCGCCGGCCGGCACTTCGCCGGCGGTCACATAGCGCCACAGCGCGATCAGCAGCTTGCGCGCCAGGGCCACGATCATGGTCTTGCGCAGGTTGCGCTGGAGCCCGG
>NZ_JBVVPW010000113.1:0-604 GCF_055811385.1 Mesorhizobium sp. WSM4849 | reverse complement strand
CCCTCCGCCGTGCGGATGGTCTCGAGCCTGTCCGCCGCCTGGCGCAGGCTCAGCCGGAAGCTGCGGATGCCGAAGCGGGCGAGGATCGCCTTGATATGGTTGATAATCCGCGTCTTGTCGCCGACCAGGGTCTCCCGCTCGCGGTTCGGCCGCCGCGCGTCCTCCTCCTCGAGCGTCGGGATCGGCGCCATACTGCAATGGCGCTTCTCGCCGCGCAGCCAGCCGAGAAAGGCGCGCATCAGAAGCTCGGTGTCGAGACGATCGGTCTTGGCGCGCCGGTGCTCGCGCGACACCGCAACGCTAGCGGGGTGGATGGCGTAAGCCTCGATACCGTGCGCTCGCAGCCAGCGCGCCAGCCAGAAGCCGTCGCCGGCCGCCTCATAGGCGACGGAGATCCGCTTGATCTGGCGCCCGGTCCGGCCGGCTTCGTCGCGCCAGCGCTGCAGCAACTTCAACAGTGATGGTGCGTCGGCATCGATCTTCTTGAGCGGTTGGCGCTTGAAACCCGGAACAAGCGAGGCAATCAGCCATTTCGCCTTGCTCAATTCGATGACGGCGACGATCGTGTTATCCTGTTCGAGAGCGGTAAGGGACCGGCTCGTGT
>NZ_JBVVPW010000112.1:0-629 GCF_055811385.1 Mesorhizobium sp. WSM4849 | reverse complement strand
CCGATCAGCTGCTCGAGCTGCAGCCCGTAGGAAGACAGTTTCATCGGATCGATGACGACTTCGACGAGATCGTCGCGGGCGCCCTGCAGCGAGCCTTCCAGCACGCCAGGCACTTCCTCGATGCGGTCGCGCAACTCGCGCGCAGCCGTCGTCAGAACGCGCTCAGGCACCTCGCCCGACAGCGTCACGACAAGGACGGGGAACTCGGAGACGTTGACCTCGGAGACCACAGGCTCCTCGGCTGCCTGCGGCAGGTCGGCCTTGCCATCCTGGACCTTGCTGCGCGTGTCCTGCAACGCCGTCGCCAGATCCGTCTGCGGCTGGAATTGGACCATCACATAGCCGCCGCCCTGGAAGGCGGCCGAACGCATCTCCTTGAGACCTTTGAGACTTTTCAGCTTGGCTTCCATCGGCCGCAGCAGGAGGCGTTCCGAATCCTCGGGCGAGATGCCCTGATAGACCAGGCCGACATACATCATCGTAATCGCAACGTCGGGTTCGGCTTCCTTCGGTGTCGACTGATAGGCGACCGCACCGGCAAGGATGAGGAACACCAGGACCGAAATGGTCAGCCGGGCATTGCTGATTGCGAGTTTGACGATATCCATGATTACTGCGTCCCGGCCGTC
>NZ_JBVVPW010000111.1:0-698 GCF_055811385.1 Mesorhizobium sp. WSM4849 | reverse complement strand
TGCGGGCTGATTGTATCGTCGCTTGAGCGAGACATCGTGTTCTCTTAACGAAGTGGTCCCTTCACCAGTGTGGTGACGGCAATCTGAGTTTGCAAGGATTCGTGCGCCGTCCTCACAGCCAGCGCCGTCCCTTGCACAGCCCGTCCCTTGCACAGCATTATGTATCGAAGGTGCTGGTCTCGTCGGGGAAGCCTATGCTTTCCCCTCGGGTCCTCCCGGCACTATTCCCGGGCGCGCTCGACATTTCGACTCTCGCGACCTCGAAGGCTTGTGCCCTGTCGGTTTCGCCGAGGCAACTCCAGCCATGCGTCCGGCAAGATAGTCGCCGACATTGTCGTGCGCCGCATGGCGGATCAAGAGGAAGGTCGTCGTCATTCCGCGGCATCAAGCATCGGCTCGTCCCTCCCGGCGATGAAAGACAGCGTGCGCTGGCGTGCCTCGGCATCGGTGAACTGCTCGGGCGGCGACTTCATGAAATAGCTGCAGGGGCCGGTCAGCGCTCCTGCGATGCCGCGGTCAAGCGCCAGCTTGGCGCAGCGGACAGCGTCGATAACGACTCCGGCCGAGTTGGGCGAATCCCATACTTCCAGTTTGAGTTCTGCATTCAGCGGCACACCGCCAAACGTCGTGCCTTCGACGCGGATGTAGGCCCATTTCCGATCGGTAAGCCAGGGCACATGGTCGCTGGGGCCGACATG
>NZ_JBVVPW010000110.1:0-709 GCF_055811385.1 Mesorhizobium sp. WSM4849 | reverse complement strand
GCGGTCTTGGCTTCCTCGACCGTGATGACGCCCTCATTGCCGACCTTCTGCATCGCTTCGGCGATCATCGAGCCGACCGAAGCATCGCCATTGCCGGCGATGGTGCCGACCTGGGCAACCTCTTCCGAGGTCTTGATCTTCTTGGCGTTCTTGATCAGCGTCGCGACGACGTCGCTCACCGCGAGGTCGATGCCACGCTTCAGGTCCATCGGGTTCATGCCGGCGGCAACCGACTTGTGGCCTTCCTGGACGATCGACTGCGCCAGAACGGTCGCGGTCGTGGTGCCGTCGCCGGCGATGTCGTTGGTCTTCGAAGCAACTTCGCGGACCATCTGCGCGCCCATGTTCTCGAACTTGTCTTCAAGCTCGATTTCCTTGGCGACGGTGACGCCGTCCTTGGTGATGCGCGGTGCGCCGAACGACTTGTCGATGACCACGTTGCGGCCCTTGGGGCCGAGCGTGACCTTCACCGCGTCGGCGAGGATGTTGACGCCGCGCAGCATGCGCTCACGGGCATCGCGAGAAAATTTTACGTCTTTGGCAGCCATTTTTAGCTCCTGGCAGGGGCTTGAATTGAGCCCGAAGATTTAAGTGACGGTGAGGCCGATATTCAGCCGATGATGCCCATGATGTCGGATTCCTTCATGATCAGAAGGTCTTCGCCATTGAGCTTGACTTCGGTGCCCGACCACTTGCCGAACAGGATGCG
>NZ_JBVVPW010000109.1:0-713 GCF_055811385.1 Mesorhizobium sp. WSM4849 | reverse complement strand
CTGCGCCCGGATCAGCCGCAGCCGCGCCATGTCGCGGCGCAGTTCGGCCAGCGTGTTGGGTGGCAGCGGCACCCCTTCGGCGCCACGCAGCTGTTCCAGCCGCTCCGCCGCCTTCTTCAGCTTCACATTGAAGCCGCGGACGCCAAAGCGCGCCAGCGTCGCCTGCATCCGGCTGACAAGGCTGGTGCGCTCGCCAACCAGCGTCTCGTGCTCGCGATTGGCGCGCCGCGCGTCCTCCTCCTCGATCGTCGGGATCGCCACCATGCCGCAGTGCCTGGCCTCGCCGCGCAGCCAGCCCACAAACGCACGCATCAGCAACTGCGTGTCCAGCCGGTCCGACTTCGCCCGCCGGTGCTCGCGCGACACCGGGATGCTGGCCGCGTGGATCACATGGGTCTCGATCCCTTGCGCCAACAGCAGCCGAGCCAGCCAGAAGCCGTCGCGGCCAGCCTCGAACGCCACCGCAATGCGCGCGATCGTCTTGCCGGCCTTCACCGCCTCGTCGCGCCAGCGACACAGCAGCCTCAGCAGCGCCACAGGATCGGCACCCTGCTTCTTCAGCGGCTCGCGGCCAAGCCCGGGAACCAGCCCGGCCACCAGCCAGCTCCTGGCGCTCAGTTCAACGACCGCGACCAGTGTGCTATCCTGATCGAAGGCGACGAGGGACTTGCTCAGATCATTCTGGTGCATCGGGGCGCTCCATTCGTTGAGTT
>NZ_JBVVPW010000108.1:0-749 GCF_055811385.1 Mesorhizobium sp. WSM4849 | reverse complement strand
GCCCATTCCAAGATTGCGGGTCCCTGATATATTACTCTGACCATCTCGTTCGCAGGATCCGTTTTGCGCATATGCAGCCGGCAACTCGAGCGAGAGCGTAAGCAAGCCTTCCTTCCCGCCGACGCGCCGAACCTCGGAGGTGTTATGCTAGTACTGGTTTTCGGCCTCGTGATCTTCTTCGGAATCCATTCTGTTCGGATCGCCGCCGGCGGCTTTCGTGATGCGCAAATCGCCACAAACGAGCGGCGCTGGAAGGGACTTTATTCGCTCCTATCGATCATCGGCTTCGTGCTGATCGTCTGGGGCTGGAGTCTTTATCGGCCCAATGCGCCTGAGATCTACGAGCCGCCCTCTTGGGGCCGCCATGTCGCGTCGGTGTTGGTGCTCGCCGCATTCGTCTTTCTGGCAGCCGCTTACTTGCCCGCGGGTTCAATCAAGCATCGGCTGAAGCACCCGATGCTGGTGGGCATCATCCTTTGGGCCATCGGCCACCTCCTGGCCAATGGCGACCTTGCCTCGCTCCTAGTCTTCGGAGCATTTCTGGTTTACGCGATTGTCGATCTCATTGCCGTCATTCCACGCGGCGATCCGGCACCCGCGGTCGTGCGACCGCGTAGCGACCTGATTGCTGTGGGCATCGGCTTGGTGGCTTTCGCATTGTTCGGGCTCTGGCTGCACGGCTGGCTGTTCGGAGTCTCGCCCTTCGCTTGAACGTCCGCAGCGACGGCGCGCCTTCGAGGATGTCCTGG
>NZ_JBVVPW010000107.1:0-774 GCF_055811385.1 Mesorhizobium sp. WSM4849 | reverse complement strand
ACGCCGATATCGTGCTCGATCAGGATGATGGTGACGCCGTGTCGGTCGCGCGCGGCGCGCACAAACCCGGCCATCTCAGCTTTCTCGGTCGCCGTCATGCCGGCCATCGGCTCGTCGAGCAGCAGGATCTTGGGCTCGGCAACCAGCGCTCGTGCCAGCTCGACTCGCTTCTGCAGGCCGTAGGGCAGCGTGGCGACCAGACGATCGGCAACGGCCTCAAGATGCAGGAAGGCAATTGTCTGATCGACCTTTTCGGCGATTCCCGCGTCTTCACGCCGGGCGCGTGGCAGACTGGCAATGTGTTCGACAAAACTGGCGCGCCTGGTGTAGACGCGGCCGGACGCGATGTTGTCGCGAACCGAAAGACCGGAAAACAGCGCCAGGTTCTGGAAGGTGCGGGCGACACCGAGGCGTGCCAGGCGGCTCGCCGGCACCCGGGAGAAGGACTGGCCGTCGATCGCGATCGTGCCGTGGTCGGCGTGATAAAGGCCGCTGATGATGTTGATCAGCGAGGATTTGCCGGCGCCGTTGGGGCCGATCACCGCGCGGATCTCACCGCCTTTGACCTCGAGGTCAACATCGCTCAGCGCCTTGACGCCGCCAAAGGAAATGCCGATCCCGCTCAGTGCGAGAACCGCATCCGGCCGTGACGAGAGGCATGCCGGACGGCTGTCGCCGACGGGGTTAGTCACCGCGAGGATGGCGGAAATTTCGGGCGCGCGCTCGTATGCGGCGGCTCCCAGCGAAGCACCAATCATGAAACGTCCCTGATTT
>NZ_JBVVPW010000106.1:0-797 GCF_055811385.1 Mesorhizobium sp. WSM4849 | reverse complement strand
CCCATGCCGCCGCCGCCCATGCCGCCAGGCATGCCGCCGCCAGCCGACTCCTTCTTCGGAGCCTCCGCGATCATGGCTTCGGTGGTGACCAGCAGGCCAGCCACCGAGGCCGCGTCCTGGAGAGCCGTGCGCACGACCTTGACCGGATCGACGATACCCATGGCGATCATGTCGCCATATTCGCCGGTCTGGGCGTTGAAGCCGAAGGTCGGGCCCTTGTTCTCGAGGATCTTGCCGGCAACGATCGATGCTTCCGCACCGGCGTTGGCCGCGATCTGGCGAGCCGGAGCCTGCAGCGCGCGGCGCACGATGCTGATGCCAGCGGTCTGGTCGGAGTTGGCGCCGACAGCCTTGATGCTCAGCGAAGCGCGCAGGAGTGCGACGCCGCCGCCGGGAACGATGCCTTCTTCGACGGCCGCACGGGTCGCGTTGAGGGCGTCATCGACGCGGTCCTTCTTTTCCTTGACTTCGATCTCGGTCGCACCGCCGACGCGGATGACGGCAACGCCGCCCGCCAGCTTGGCGAGACGTTCCTGCAGCTTCTCCTTGTCGTAGTCCGAGGTGGTCTCCTCGATCTGCTGCTTGATCTGGGCGACGCGGCCCTGGATCTCGGCCTTCTTGCCGGCGCCATCGACGATGGTGGTGTTCTCCTTGGAGATCGACACCTTCTTGGCGCGGCCGAGCATGTTGAGGCCGACATTCTCGAGCTTGATGCCGAGGTCTTCGGAAATGACCTGGCCACCGGTGAGGATGGCGATGTCTTCCAGCATGGCCTTGCGGCGATCACCGAAGCCCGG
>NZ_JBVVPW010000105.1:0-803 GCF_055811385.1 Mesorhizobium sp. WSM4849 | reverse complement strand
GACCTCGGCGATCCGGGTCACCCCGATCACCGCAAGCCCTACGTCCAGAACTACATCGCCAGTCAAGGTCGGCGAAAGGTTGAGGCCAATGCGCTGGTTCGCGATCTGCGTGGTTCGCGTGCGTTGGTCGAGGCGGCGATCAACCGCTACATCCCGGCAAGCTGGCCCGCTGAGCACGAAGCGCGGCTGGCTCCGCATCGACAGGCTGCCCGCGATGCGTTCGCGGCGCTGATCGCGGTCAGGTCATGACTCAGGCAATCTCGATCTCGCCGGCAGGACCTTCGCCACCGTTGCCGAATCCGGCGTTAACATTGCCGCCATTGCCCGCCGTTGTCAGCGCGCGACGCTGCCGCTGCCGCTGCCGCTGACGCTGCCGCTGCCGTCAATGCTGCCGCTGCCACCGATGCTGCCGGTGGCGCTGCCGCCGATGCTGCCGCTGCCGTCAATGCTGCCGGTGCCGCTGCCGTCAATGCTGCCGCTGCCGTCAATGCTGCCGGTGCCGCTGCCGTCAATGCTGCCGCTGCCGTCAATGCTGCCGGTGCCGCCGACGCTGCCGGTGCCGTGGTCGCCGACGCTGCCGCTGCCGGCGATGGTGTCCCTACTAGCTGTGCCTGTCGGATGGCCCTCGCCATTGGTGAGCGGCGGGCACAAGCGACATTGCTTCCCCGCCGAGATCTGGCGCTCAATCGCCTGCGCAAATGCTGGAACGGTCGCCGTTGAGCCGAAAAATGCACTTGAAATCAGCACCATACCGGTGCCGGCGAGGAGATGATGGATGGTTTTCATTGTGTTGCTCCCTAAGA
>NZ_JBVVPW010000104.1:0-804 GCF_055811385.1 Mesorhizobium sp. WSM4849 | reverse complement strand
CAGCGGCGAAAAGGCGGCGATGCGCGTCATCGTCGCGGCGATGACCGGACCGGCCATGCGCTTGGCGGCAAGCGCGAACGCCTCTGCCTTAGGCATGCCTTCGCTCATCCGCCGCTCGGCGAATTCGGTGACGATGATGGCGTCGTCGACCAGCATGCCGACCGCCAGGATGAGGCTGAACAGCACGATCATGTTGATCGTGTAGCCCATCATGGCCAACAGCAGGATGCCGATCAGGAAGGACGATGGAATGGCCAGTCCGATCAGCAGCGAGGCACGGCCCGACAGTGCATAGAGAATGACGATGAACACCAGGATCACGGCGATCATGACGTGGTTCTGCAGATCGCCGAGCAACTGGTTGACGAAGACCGATTTGTCCTGCGTGTAGGTGACGTGCATGCCTTCCGGCATGGTCTTTATGAAGGCATCGGACACGGTCCTCACCTGGGCGATCGTGTCGATCAGGTTGGAGCCGATGCGCTTCTTCACCTCGATGGCGATCGCCGGCTTGCCGTCGAGACGGGTTACCGTCTCAGCGTCCTTGAAGGTGGAGCGGACGGTGGCGATATCCTTGGCCTGTACCACGGCATTGGGGCCGGCGACGACCGGAAGCGACGCCACGTCCTCCGGCGTCTCGATCAGCGACGGCACCTTGACGGCGTATTTGCCCTCGGACCCTTCGATGTTGCCGGCGGCGACAAGACTGTTGGAATCGCCGACCGCACCGATCAGCTGCTCGAGCTGCAGCCCGTAGGAAGACAGTTTCATCGGATCGATGACGACTTCGACGAGATCGTCGCG
>NZ_JBVVPW010000103.1:0-817 GCF_055811385.1 Mesorhizobium sp. WSM4849 | reverse complement strand
TTTTTCCGGAGATCACCGGTGCGGCGAGATAGTTAGCAATCAGCGCATCGATGGTGACCGTCTTTGCCGAAACATCGCCGCGTGAAATCGAAGCCGTCGAAGCCTTGATGGTGACCTCAGGCGCATTGCCGGTCTTCGAGAAGGCGATCGTGCCACGCACGTCGCCGTTAGCTTTTTCCAGCGCCAGGGCTGCGAGCGGACTGATATCGGGTAGATCCAGCGCCACCGTGCCGAGCGGCAGGAATCTATCGTCGAGAGCAAGGTCGCCCGAAACTTTGTTGTCGCCCAGCGACAGGCTTAGTCCGTCTATGGACCGCTTTCCCTGGCGCGTTACCAGCGACGCCTTGAAATCAAGTGGCTCGTCATTGACGGATCCGGTGAGCGAGATATCGGCCGCAGGGCTGGCGATGTCGCCCTTCCCCGTCGCGGTGAGCCTCAACCCGGTGATTTCTCGCGCCGCCACCGAAAGCCGGTCGCTATCGACCGTCAGCGACAGGTCCGGCGCTGTACCGGCGCCCTGCGCCTTCAGCGCGAACGTTATGGCGCCCTTGGCATCCCCGGACAGAAGCGAGATGTCGGACAGCGCGCCCTTGACGTCGGCGCTGGCCTTGTTGTCGGCGAGGCTGGCCTGCCCGTCGGCGCTGAATGCACCTGATACCAGCCTGATGGCGTTGGCGGTGACATTGCCGTTGGCGTCGCGCTTCAGTACCGCGCTGAGCTGCGTCCGCTCGGCGAGCACGCCGCGCGCTGCCGCCGGCAGTGCTGCGGAAGCCGCATCCGCCCTGAGGTTGAGATCGATGGCGCCGTCGGCCAGCGA
>NZ_JBVVPW010000102.1:0-857 GCF_055811385.1 Mesorhizobium sp. WSM4849 | reverse complement strand
ATGTCGCGGATCACCGCTCCCAGCATGGTGCGCAGGCGCTTGAGCTGCCGGTTGGCCCGTTTGAACTGCTTGGCATGAGCATAGCGCTGATGCTTGATCAGCGCGATCTTGCCGACCCGCGCATAGGATTGGCGCAGGGCAATGCCATGCCTCTTGGCCAGCTTCACCAGCCGCTCACGGGCGCGATGCATCAGCTTGGCGTCGGTCGGGAAGGTGATGGCTTTTTCCTGCACCGTGGTATCGACGATTACCGCGCGGAAGTCCGACGGCTTGGCCGCCCCCAGCCTGGCCGCCGCTGCAAGACTTTCCTGAAGCAGCGCCATCAGCCGCTCTTCCCCCATACGCAGCCGCCAGCGCGTCAGTGAAGTGCGGTCGAAGGGCAAACGGTGCTGGAAGAACTCATCGCCGCAGAACAGCTGGTAGTAGGGATTCTCCAGCCAGCGTTCGCACAGGCTTTCGTCGGACAGGTTGTGCATCGACTTGAGAATGGCCAGTCCCGCCATTAGCCGTGTCGGCAAAGGCGGCCGGCCAGGATCGTCGTCATAGACCTCGCCGAGCCGCTCTTCCAGGAAGCGCCAGTCGATCGTCTTGGCCAGCTTCACCAGCGCATGATCCATATTGAGGATGTGGTCGAGCCGGGATCGCAACAGATCCGTCTGGCCGCTCTCGCGCCGTTCCTTCGGTCGCATCGCTTCGCTTCCCTCGTAGCTTCGTCATCGCCTCGAATCACGCAGAACAAGCGCATCCAATTTGCCGGAAATCGCAGCCTCTAGCCACGAAATTCGGCAATCTGAAACCTCAAATCAGGGGAAATTGTTAAACAGAATCAAAGCATTCCGAGTTCTTCACGGACGACT
>NZ_JBVVPW010000101.1:0-896 GCF_055811385.1 Mesorhizobium sp. WSM4849 | reverse complement strand
GCCGCCCCCACCTTTCGATAGCATGACCACTCGTCGCCGCCACCGAGTGCATGGCGCCGGAATAAACAATTAAGACGATTCCGAAGTAGGAGTTCTGATGTCCCGGAAAGTCATTGTCACGTGTGCAGTCACCGGAGGGGGTTCCGCAGTTCTTGCGAAGCATCCAAATATCCCCAAGACGCCATCGCAAATCGCGGAGGCTGCACTGGACGCTGCAAAGGCTGGGCTGCGATTGTTCACATTCACGTCCGTGAGCCTGAAACGGGGGCCCCATCAAACCGAATTGAGCTCTATGAACAGGTTGTAAAGAAGCTTAGGGACGCGGCAACAGATGTCATCATCAACTTAACCTGTGGAATGGATGGAGAAATTGAACTTGATTCTTTGGACCCCCCAAAAATCGGAAAGTCGAGCACACTTAAGAACGCTGTTGGACGCTGCCTCCACGCCGTCAAACTTCAGCCAGAGCTGAGCACCCTGGATTGCGGAACGATGGCTTTTGGGGAGCGGATTTTTGTTGCGCGTATGCCCGATCTGCGAGAGATGGCGTCACTTATGCGCGAGGCTGGTGTCAAGCCCGAGCTCGAATGCTTCGATCTAGGCCACATTGAAATCGCTAAGAAACTCATCTCCGAAAACATAATTGACGATCCGCCCCTTTTCCAATTTTGCCTCAGCACAGGTTATGGTGCTCCCGCTGTGCCGATCGCTGTGCAGGCGATGCGTGAGATTCTCCCTTCTGGGGCAGTCTGGGGTGGGTTTGGCTGTGGTGCAGATGAGATGCCGATGGTTGGGCAGCTGGTGGCTGTGGGCGGACACGTCCGGGTAGGTTTGGAAGATAACATTTATCTCCGACGTGGGGTGCTGGCATCCAATGCCGAGCTCGTTGACAATGC
>NZ_JBVVPW010000100.1:0-902 GCF_055811385.1 Mesorhizobium sp. WSM4849 | reverse complement strand
GCCATAATGCTCGGCCATGCCGGCATAGGTGCGGTTTACCTGCGGGTCGTAGCGGCAGGCCTTGATGATGGCGACCTTGGCATTGTCGGGAACCAACAGAGCCGGCGCGCCGCCGAACGCTTCCAGTGCATTGACGTGACACCCCAGCCAGTCCGGAAGTGTCTCACTCCAGCGCGCTTCCGCATGGGATAGGCTCGAAGCGCCCAACACGGCCACGAACAGATGCGCCTGGCGCACCTTGCCCCTCAGCCGGTCGACGATCACCGTCACCGTATCGCCGGCATAATCGACGAAGAGCTTGTCGCCGGCGGCATGGTTCTGCCGCATCGTTACTGGCAGGTTGGATGCCCAGCCCCGGTATAGATCACAATAGCGGCTATAGCGGTAACCATCGGGGTGGCGAGCGATGTATTCGTCCCACAGGATCTGCAGCGTCACATGCTTGCGCTTCAGCTCGCGGTGTACATGAGCCCAATCCGGCTCCACGCTACGACGGTGCCCTGTCTTCGTCCCGTTTGCCTTGTAGAGCGCGGCCTCCAGGACCGCGTCGGTGATCTCATCGCCAAGCGGCCAAACCAGCCCGGCGGTCTCCGCGCGACGAAGCGTTTCGCGCACAGTCGAGGGCGCAGCCCCGACCCTGTACGAGATCGCCTTGTGGCCAAGGCCCTCTTCAAATCGATATCTCAAAATCTCGCGGACACGCCGCATCGCCAATCTCTCCGCAGGCATTTCATTCCTTCTCCTGGACAACCCAAAAGAAGAAACATTTCACCAGCAGAGCACCACGCCCATACACTCCTCCAAGGGGGCGGCATCATTTCGGAATCAGGGGGCGGTTATTTCTCGGAACGAGGGGGCGAGATCATTTCGGAATCGGGGGGCGACATCCCTCGGAATTTGCA
>NZ_JBVVPW010000099.1:0-963 GCF_055811385.1 Mesorhizobium sp. WSM4849 | reverse complement strand
AACGTCGTGCCTTCGACGCGGATGTAGGCCCATTTCCGATCGGTAAGCCAGGGCACATGGTCGCTGGGGCCGACATGGATGTTGCCGGCCTCCAGGGGGACGTCGAACTGGCTGGCTACGGATTGTGTCTTGGAGATTTTCTTCGATTCCAGCCGCTCGTGCTCCAGCATGTTGAGGAAATCGGTGTTGCCGCCGAAATTCAGCTGATAGGTGCGGTCGATGCGGACGCCGCGCTCGCGGAACAGATTGGCGAGCAGCCGGTGCACGATTGTTGCGCCGACCTGGCTTTTGATATCGTCGCCGACCAGCGGCAGACCGCGCTGTTCGAAGCGCCGGCGCCATTCCGGCCGCGACGCGATAAAAACCGGTATGCAGTTGACGAAGGCGCAGCCGGCCTCGAGCGCGCACTCGGCGTAAAAACGCGTGGCTTCTTCCGAGCCGACCGGCAGATATGAGACCAGTACGTCTGCGCCGCTTTCCCGCAGCAGCGCGCTGACATTCGCGACCGGCTCTTCTGCCTCTTCGATCTCATCGCGCAGATATTTGCCGATGCCATCGAGCGTTGGTCCGCGCTCGACGCGAACGCCGGTTGCTGCAACGTCGGCAAAGCGGAAGGTGTTGTTGGGTGCATTGTATATGGCTTCCGCCACATCACGCCCAACTTTGCCCTTGGCGACGTCGAAAGCACAGACCACCTCGATGTCATCGACGTGATAGCCGCCGAGATCGGCATGCATCAGGCCCGGTATCGGCTCATTACCTCTGGCGTCTCGATAATATGAGAGGCCCTGGACAAGGGAAGACGCGCAATTGCCGACGCCGGCTATTCCAATCCGTACCTTTTTCGATCCCACGAAACTGCCGCCATCGCTGTTGAAGGTAAGTTCCTCGCGCCGAACTGCCAGCTGCCGGGAATGTTCCTTGCGACCTGGAAAAATCACGAACCTCTATTCGGATCAAAGC
>NZ_JBVVPW010000098.1:0-1009 GCF_055811385.1 Mesorhizobium sp. WSM4849 | reverse complement strand
CGGCGATCTCGGTGCGATCGCTACGGGCGCGGGGGTCTTGCTGGGCGACAGACTCGGCCTGTTCAAGGCATTGCGCGAAGGTGGCAAGATGACGGCGGCCGAACTTTCGACACGCACCGGCACCCAGGAACGCCTTGTAAGGGAGTGGCTTTCCGGGCAGGCGGCGGCGGGCTACGTCGACTACGATGAAGCCAAGGACGAGTTCTATCTCAACGCCGAGCAGGAGCTGGTGTTCGCCGATGAGGATAGCCCGGCCTTCATGGCTGGCGCATTCGAGGTCCTATCCGCGCTATGGCTCGACGAAGAAAAGGTGAGGCAGGCATTCCAGTCCGGTAAGGGCGTTGCATGGCACGATCATAGCGCGTGTCTGTTTCGCGGTACGGAACGGTTCTTCCGTCCAGGCTACAATGCCAATCTGATCGACTCCTGGCTACCGGCGCTGGAGGGCGTAGTCGAGAAGCTCGAACGCGGCGTCGAGGTCGCGGATGTCGGATGCGGTCATGGCGCATCGACCGTGCTCATGGCACGTGCTTTCCCCAATTCGCGCTTCGTCGGCTTCGATTATCACGCCCCTTCGATCGAGCGCGCCCGCAAGGCCGCCGAGGAAGCCGGCGTCGGCGCCAACACGCGCTTCGAGGTCGCGGCCGCCAAGACCTATCCCGGCACCTATGACCTCGTCGCTTTTTTCGATTGCCTTCACGACATGGGCGACCCGGCGGGCGCCGCCACCCATGTCCACGGGTCGCTCAAGCCGGATGGCACCTGGATGATCGTCGAGCCGTTGGCGCATGACCATCTAGCGGCGAATCCCAATCCCGTCGGACGCGTCTATTATGCCGCTTCCACATTCGTGTGCACGCCCGCGTCCCTGTCGCAGGAAGTCGGGCTCGGGCTTGGCGCCCAGGCCGGCGAGGCGAGGCTACGCCAGGTGGTGACCGGCGGCGGCTTCAAGCGATTCCGTCGCGCCACGGAGACGCCGTTCAACATGGTGCTGGAGGCCCGCCCCTAG
>NZ_JBVVPW010000097.1:0-1046 GCF_055811385.1 Mesorhizobium sp. WSM4849 | reverse complement strand
GGCTTTTCCGGCGGCGCCACCGTCAAGGACATTCCGGCCAGGGCCGAAGGCAGGGTGAAGATCGCCGACGGCACGACAAGCGTCGAGATCGCCTCGGGCGAAGCGACAATTCGCGGCATCAAGGCGGCGATCGCGCAGCCATCGAGCTTAAACATCGCCAATGGCACGGCCAGCATTGAGAAGCTGATGCTCGATGTCGGCGGCGGATCGGTGACCGTGTCCGGCACCGCCGGCCAGACACTCGACATCGCGGCAGAGTTTTCCGCGCTGCCGGCAGCCCTTGCCAATGATTTTTCACCGGGCCTCGACGCTGCGGGCACGCTCGGCGGAACGGCGCAAGTGATGGGACCGTCGGCAGCCCCCGACATTCGTTTCAGTGCGCAGCTCAGCGGCGCCGAGACCAGCCAGACCCGCCAGGCGGGGCTCGGCCCGCTCAACCTCGATGCGGCAGGCAGCTTCTCCTCCGCCGGCGGCGTCGCCATCGACCACGCGACGCTTGCCGGTGACAAAATTTCCGGCAAGGCCGCCGGCACCATCAACCCGAACGGCGCCAGCGATTTTGCGCTCGACCTGGCCTCGACCGGCCCGAGCCTGCCGCTGGCGCTTGGCAGCACCGAGAGCCCGATCAATCTCGAGTTGCAGGCGCTGTCGGTGGAGGTCGCGGGGCAGGGCATGCAATCGACGCTGAATATCTCCGCGACACTGCCGTCGGTCGCAACCAACCTAGCCAAGGCCGAAGGCATCGCGCTTGCGCTCCATTCCGACGCCTTCGATCTGAAGGGCCGGACAGGGCCGATTTCCGGCACGGTGACGGCGGACAAGATCGGCCTGGACAATCCAACCATCGCGCCGCTGCTCGCCGGCAGGATCACGGCACAAGTCGCTGGCAGCCTCGCGACCGACACCATCGTCATCGACAGCGGCTCGGTGACGAGCGAGGCACTGGACAGCGGCTTTAACGGAATGGTCTCGCTGGCCGACGGCGCCATCGATCTCAACCTCAGGGCGGATGCGGCTTCCGCAGCACTGCCGGCGGCAGCGCGCGG
>NZ_JBVVPW010000096.1:0-1094 GCF_055811385.1 Mesorhizobium sp. WSM4849 | reverse complement strand
CCCATAGGCGCTAACTTAGGGCATGAGCGTTATCCTTGCTGCGGCGGATTGGCTTTTTCGTCGCCTCGGTGGATCGCAGACGTGGCGGATGATTTCGGCAAAGCGCGCCACGATTTTTCCCGGCCGCATCACGATCAGTATGGCGTTGAGGATTGCAGGACGCAGGAGACTATGCAGCCTCCAAAGGGACAGCGATTGCGCTGTGGGTGGTTTCATCTTCACAGGGGGGAGAGTCGAGAACGTCGGTGACGGCCTCGTCGATCATCAGCGCCAGGATCAGATGGGCTGTCAGCCAGCTTCGAGCGAGCCGCTCATCGCGTGCGGGAAGCTTATGGATACCCATTCCACTCTTGAGCCGCTTGAAGGCGAGTTCGACTTGCCAGCGCAGCCGATAGGTTTGCAGAACCTCGTCGGCCGCCAATTCATCGGCTGGGATCGACGTCAGCAGCATGACGAAGCCTGCTGCGGTGAGGGTCATCGGGTGCAGCCTCTTGCTGCCACGTCGCTGATGCCCTCGCCTTGCCGCCTTCTGTGCTTTTTGCGTGGCCTCCTCATCCTTGCGCTTGACGATGAGCCTCGCCGGCAAGAGCGGCTTGCCTCGGCTCTTGCTTGTGCGGCCTGAATGCTCCAGGAGCACGCTCATCTCGCAAACTTCACCGGGCTGCAAGGGCTCAAAGATGGCGTTCCAGTCGACCCGTTGCCCTTCGGGCGTGGTCAGCCGAACACTGTTCCAGCCCGTGCGCACGATGAAGTCGCCGCCCGCCGCCACCACCTTTTCAAGGGACGGGGTACGAGCGTAGGCGCGATCGCCGACAACGATGTCGCCTTGGCGAAGCGGAACACGAAAGAAGCCTTCACCGCCGCGAGCGTCGCTAATCTCCAGATGCGTGAACCGCGCAAGCGCAGGTTCGTAGGTGGCGTGCAGCCGCCAGTCCGTGCCGGCACTGCCGGGGTGCGAGATCGAACTGCCATCGACGACGCGCAGCCGACGCCCCGTCGCCGCGGTACTTTTGACACAAGCGTTTTCCAGCAAGGCGCCTGCGATGCAGCCAAGCCAATCGGCCGCTCCACGCAAGCGCTTCAAAAGAGCAACA
>NZ_JBVVPW010000095.1:0-1131 GCF_055811385.1 Mesorhizobium sp. WSM4849 | reverse complement strand
ATGGGCAAACGCCTGTTCCCTCAGTTTTGTCAGCTCCAGAATATAGGTATCTCGTACCGTTTCCAGATCCTCGATTGCGCGGCCATCGATCTGCCGCACCATTCCTGCCACTAAGTCATCGACAAGGGCGTTGGTTAACTCAGGGTTGTCACGCTCGAAGGGAAAGGTGATTTTGTTTGTTCTTTGCCACTCGAACACGGTTCTTGGTCCGGCATCCCCCCCAGCCATTGCGCGTGTCATGAACGGCCCGAATAAGCCAAGCCTAAGTCCCGCTGCGTCGGTCATGGCGGCGTCAACCTCCTCAGTGGTCGCCACACCATCGGCAACGAGGCGCAACGCCTCCGCAAACAATGCGCGTTGTAGCCGGTTGCCTAGGTGACCCAACACTTCCTTTCGACAATGCAACGGCCGGTGGCCCCAAAATGCGTAGAACTTCATCGCCCAATCGACCGTTTCAGGCGCCGTGCGCTGGCCGCCAACCACTTCCACCAGCGGCAGCAGATAGACGGGATGAAAAGGATGGCCGACAACCAGTCGCGCGGGATTCAGGCAATGCTGCTGGATGTCTGTTGCGGTAAGATATGACGCGGAGGAGGCAATCACGACGTCCGGCCGAATAGCTTTGCTGACATCGCTGATGACAGCTTTCTTGACGTCCAGCAATTCCGGGGACGATTCTTGTACGAAATCGACGTCGGAAAAAGCACCATCGGGCGTTTCTTGGAATAGTAGCCGATCAATTGACGCCCCGTCTGCTAGCCCTTTCTTTTCCATCACAGGCCATGCCTGGGTAATCTTGCGGCGCATGCGTTCTTCGGCACCGGGACCGGGGTCGACGGCAATGACAGTGAGCCCACGCGAGAGGAAGTGCGTCGCCCAGCCGGCGCCAATCGTTCCCGTTCCAACAAGTCCTACCGTCTTGATGGCCTCTGGCGCGACACGGAGCGCGCGAGTGTAATCCTTTTGCATTGACTAATATTCCTTTCTAGCACCTGAGTGAGTTGAGGCATGTCGTCTGGTCGCCGGCCGCCCACCACAGCCCCACATGGAAAGATCCCCGGCATAGATGACATTGACGCCAAGACGCTGCTGAAGCGTCTTGACCACGATCCGCAACTGTTCGCGGAGTTT
>NZ_JBVVPW010000094.1:0-1160 GCF_055811385.1 Mesorhizobium sp. WSM4849 | reverse complement strand
CCCCTTGTATCTGCACGGAAGGTTTTTTGTGCGATGGAAGCGACTGTGCCTCGGGTCGGATGGCCATCCGGCCCGAGGCATGGCGAAGTCGCCCGTTACCCCTCCGGTTACAACCGTGGATGAGCTTGGGATCTTCGCCAACGTCACGCACGACCGAATAGTCGCTTGGCTCCAATCGTACGCACAAGGCAGGTTACCGTGAACAAGACCATCTGTGGAATAGATATTTCGAAGGACTGGCTCGACGCCCATGTCGTGCCGAGCGGCGCGTGGGGCCGTTTCGGCAATGACGCGGCAGCCATAGCCGAGCTTGCCGCCTTCTGTCGGTCTCACGGCGTCGAGCTCGTGGTCATGGAGGCGAGCGGCGGCTACGAGCGTCTTGCCTACCTGCTTCTGTGGGAGATGGATCAGCCCTGCGGCATCGTCAACGCGCGCAGCGTGCGCCGCTTCGCCGAGGCGATGGGCTATCTGGAGAAGACCGACAGGATCGACGCCGCCGTCATTGCCCATTATGCGCAGGTCAAACGGCTGCAGCCGACGCCGCCGCCGAGTGCGGCCCAGCAGCGGCTCAAGGCGCTGGTCGCCCGGCTTTGCCAGGTGACGGACGATCTCACCGTTCAGAAGCAGCGCAAGAGCGCTGCCGCCGATGCCGAGACCATTGCCAGCCTCGATGAGGTCATTGCCGTGCTCAAGCGCCAGGGCCGCCGGCTCGAGGGCGAGATCGCCTCGCTGATCGACGACGATCCACTGTGGGCATGCCTCGACCAGGCCTTCCGCTCGCTCAAGGGCGTGGCCTCCCGCACCGTGGCGCGGCTGATGGCCGAACTGCCTGAGATCGGCCTGCTCTCCAACAAGGCCATCGCCAAGCTGGCCGGCCTGGCGCCGATCGCCAACGACAGCGGCAAGCGCAGTGGCCGAAGGCCGGTGCGGGGCGGGCGCGCAGCACCGCGCTCCATCCTCTTCCTCATTGCCCGCATCGTTGCCCGCTACGATCCTCACCTCGGCGCCTTCCACCAACGGTTGCAGGCCGCCGGAAAGGAAAAGATGGTCATCCGCATCGCACTCGCCAGAAAGCTGCTCGTCATTCTCAATGCAAAAGCACGCGATGCGCGCAAAGAGTTCGCTAATGCAACTTGACATCAGAGATAGTCGCTCATCCG
>NZ_JBVVPW010000093.1:0-1183 GCF_055811385.1 Mesorhizobium sp. WSM4849 | reverse complement strand
CTAGTGTCCTGATTCCGAAGTTCTGACGATTTTAGCCTGTTGGTCGCCGGTTTTGAGGGTTGCGAGGCAGAAGCGTTCGATGGAGGCGAGAATGTCGGTAGCAGACTTTGTCCATCTGAAGGGCTTCGGATCGGCGTTGACAGCATTGATGTAGGTTTCGATGGCGGCTTCAAGTTCTCCGGTTGAGCGGTGAACGCCGCGCCTGATCTGCTTGTCGGTGAGGTCGGCGAAGAAGCGCTCGACCTGATTGATCCAGGACGCGCTGGTGGGTGTTAGATGGACGTGCCAGCGGGGTCGCTTGGCGAACCAGTTGCGGATGGGTTGCGTCTTGTGCGTGGCGTAGTTGTCCATGACCAAATGGATGTCGAGATCCTCAGGAACCGCCGCTTCGATCTCGTCGAGGAAGCGGCGGAACTCCGTAGAGCGGTGGCGCGGATAGCATTTGCCGATGATGCGTCCGGTGGCGATATCGAGCGCTGCGAACAGCGACGTCACGCCGTGGCGCTTGTAATCATGGCTGCGCCGCTCGATCTGGCCGGGCCGCATCGGCAGCACCGGTTGGGTGCGATCGAGCGCCTGGATTTGGCTCTTCTCGTCCACGCACAGGACCAGCGCGTGTTCGGGCGGTGCCATGTAGAGGCCGACGATGTCGCGCACCTTCTCGACAAACAAAGGATCGCTCGACAACTTGAAGCTTTCTGCGCGGTGCGGCTGAAGGCCGAAGGCTTTCCATATCCGATGGATCGTCGATGGCGCATGGTCGACCGCGCGCGCCATCGAGCGCAGACTCCAATGCGTGGCTTCGCGCGGTGTCGCCTCCAGCGTCAGGCGGATCGTCTCGGCAATCGCATCATCGCCGATCTCTCGTGGCCGACCCGGCCGCGGCTCATCGTAGAGGCCATCCAGCCGATCTTGGGCAAAGCGGCGTCGCCACTTGCCGACCGTGTTCTCAACCGCCCCGACGCGCTGCGCGATCACTTTGTTCTCAAGCCTCTCGGCCGCCAACAACACGATCTCTGCCCGCTGTGCCAGACCTTGCGCCGTTCGCCGCCGGCGCGACAGACCTTCAAGCTCCTTGCGTTCCTCGGCGCTCAAGTCGATGGTTGCAGCAACTCGTCCCATGCATCGCATCTCCAATCGAATCAACGCAATAATCGCACGAATTACGCGATCATGACACTAG
>NZ_JBVVPW010000092.1:0-1241 GCF_055811385.1 Mesorhizobium sp. WSM4849 | reverse complement strand
TGCGTGGGCTCTCAACTTGACTCTGGTTTTCCTGACCCCGATCTGATCGATCATTTGCCCATGCAGTTCATGCCTTCCTCACATCTCCGACGTCCCGGTCTCAGGTGCGTTGTTGCAAATCACGCAGGCACCGTCGCCGGATTCCGGTAGTCCTCCTGTTTCGTCAGCATGGCCCAGATGCCACGCGCCATCTTGTTGGCCAGCGCGATTGCCACCAGCATGCGCGGTTTCTTCAACATCAAGCGGGCAAGCCAGGAACCGTCGGGCGCGCGCCTCCGAGACGCCCATCGAACCACAGCCATGGCGCCGATGATGAGCAACCGCCGAATATCGCGCTGGCCCATCTTCGATACCTTCCCTAGTCGTTGCTTGCCGCCGCTCGACTTCTGCCGAGGGACCAGCCCGAGCCAGGCGGCGAAATCGCGACCGCACTTAAAGGCTTCCATCGGTGGCGCAAAGGTTTCAATGGCAAGGGCAGCGATAGGGCCGACACCGGGCATGGTCTGCAAGCGCCGAGATGTTGCAGCTTGCTTGGACAGCGTGTCGATCGTCTTCTTCAATGCCGCGAGCCGGCTGCTCAACTGGTCGATCTGGTCAAGGAGAGCGCTGCAGATGTCACGGACCAGATCCGGCAGGTCTGCGCTCTCGTCCTCGACGATCTCTGCCAGACGTGGCAGGTGGCCGATGCCTTGCGGAGCAACATAACCGAACTCATAGAGGTGCGCGCGCAGCGCATTCACCAATTCGGTTCTCTGATTCACGAACTGCTCTCTGGTGCGAAACACGATAGCCCGGGACTGCTGCTCCTTGGTCTTCGGTTCGACAAAGCGCATTGTCGGTCGTTGCGCTGCTTCGACGATCGCCTCCGCATCTGCGACGTCGTTCTTCTGCCGCTTGACGAACGGTTTGACATAGGCCGGGGCAATCAGTCTTGGCTCATGGCCAAGCCGAGCCATCTGACGGGCCAGTAGTGGGAGCTGCCGCACGCTTCCATCGCCACGACACATGCCGGTTGACTCGCCATGAACTTGCAAAACTGCAGGCGCGACAGCTTCTTGCGGAACACAACCGATCCATCAGCTGCCGCCCCGTGCAGCTGAAAGACGTTCTTTGCCAGATCGACCCCAATGATGGTAACCTTTTCCATGGATGCCTGCCTCTCCTTTGCGTGGCGCTAACACCACAAACTTTGGCACATTGCGATGCCGTCGGAGAAGGCTGGCATCCACCCCATCAGCAAA
>NZ_JBVVPW010000091.1:0-1354 GCF_055811385.1 Mesorhizobium sp. WSM4849 | reverse complement strand
GCGGGATGGAGCAGTCGTCCAAGCGGAGCTCACCTGCGGCAACGGGTCCGAAGCGGCGTGGCTCGAGCCGGGCGATCGTCACCGAAGAGCGCCGTCTTTGTTATGAGCCGCCACCGGGCTCGCGGTTTGTGGGGCGGACAAGCTTCGTGGTGCAGGATCTGACGATCGGGGTGCGGGTGGTCCGCTATCATCGGGACCGCTGGCGTTTGCCGGATGGCCGGATCGTCGTCGCTCCGCTGCCGGACGGGGTCGACGGGCACTTCGGTTTGGAGCTTCGGCGTCTGGTGCTGTCGCTTTATCACCAGGGTCAATCGACCGTGGAGCGGATCGTCGCGTTGCTGCGCGACTTCGGCGTGTCGATCTCCAAGCGTCAGGTCGTGCGGATCCTGACCAGCAAGATCGACGCCTTCGTCGCCGAAGCGAAGCAGGTTCTGACGGCCGGGCTCGCTTCGGCCGGTTGGGTCAGCGTCGACGACACCGGGGCCCGCCATGGCGCGGTCAATGGCGTGTGCACGCAAATCGGCAATGACCGGTTCGCCGTGTTCACGACCACCAAGTCGAAGAGCCGGCTGAACTTCCTGCAGCTCCTGCACGGCGGGTCGGCCCGGTGGGTCCTGAACTCCGCCTCACGCGCCTACATGCTGGAGCGCGGGCTGCCGGTGATCACGACGGATCTTCTGCATGCTGGGCGCGAGCCGTCCGGGTTCGAGGACGCGGCGTCATGGGACGCCCATCTACTCGCCCATGGCCTGGAGCCCAAGGATGGCCCTCTGGACCCGTTCCGCATCGCCAGTGAAGGCGCATTGTGGGGCGGTCTGACCGAGGCAAAGGCCCTCGACGGCACCGTCATCCTCAGTGATGGGGCGGGCCAGTTCGCAATCGGCGAGCACGCGCGGTGCTGGGTCCATATGGAGCGGCAGATCCATGCCCTCGATAGCTTCACCGAACCGCAGCGCCGCGCCAAGGCCCTGATCCAGAGCCGGATCGGGTGGCTCTACAACGACATCAAGGCGTGGTGTCTGAGCCCCACGCCCCGAAGAGCCAGGGAACTGGCCCGGCGGTTCGACCGGATCGTCGGCATGAAGACCAGGTTCGTGACCCTCGACCGTCTGCTCGCGCGCATCCGGACCGACCGCCAAAGCTTCCTGAAGATCCTCCAACGCCCGGACATTCCGCTCCACACCAACGGCTCAGAGAACGATATCCGCAGCGTGGTGACCCGGCGCAAGATCAGCGGCGGAACCCACAGCGACCAGGGCCGTGCCGCCCGCGACACCATGCTCAGCATGATGAAGACCTGCAACAAGCTCGGTGTCAGCTTCTGGGATTATCTCGGCGACCGCCTCGGCATCCC
>NZ_JBVVPW010000090.1:0-1602 GCF_055811385.1 Mesorhizobium sp. WSM4849 | reverse complement strand
GTCCGTGAAGAAAGCGATTTTCGCGTCAACCTTGAAAGTGATCTGCGTTGGAGCGCTTTGTCCCAACTGAGGGGCGGAGTTCAGGCTGATCGGGGCCGCAGTGGCGGCTTTGCGGTGGCTGCGAGCAGCGTCAGGAAGAAGGCACACAAAAGCCTCAGCCAGTTGAGCAGGAGGCTGAAGTTGTAGCCGACGGCGGCGAGCACGGCGTTGTTGGCGTCGCCTTCGGAGAAGGCCAGGAAGTTGCGCCCCATGCGGTGGTCGTTCTTGAGATGGCCGATGACGGGTTCGACGGCGGCCCGGCGTCGCAGCGCCCGTTTGACGGCCTTGGTGAGGCCGCGCTTGTAGCCGGCGACATGGACCTTGAACGTCTTGTCCTTCGGGGCGTTGTGGCCGCGGTAGCCGGCATCGGCGACGATCTTGGTGAGGTTGGCTCCGATCGAGGTCTCGATCGCGGGGATGACGGTGGCCAGCGTGTGGCCGTCATAGGGATTGCCGGGCATCGCCTTGATATGGGCGACGAACTGGCCGCCGCGGCTGCGATAGAGCGGCGTGGCGACCGAGACCTTGACGCCGAATTCATAGGGCTTGTGGGCCTTGCCCTTGCCGATGCATTCGACCTCGGGAGCGTGCAGGGAGTAGACCTTCCTGCCGCGTTCACGCTGGCGCTGGTCCCTGACGCGGCGGGCCAGCGACAGCGGCAGACCGAAGGGCGCCATCAGCTCCGGCCGCCCGGCGATCTTGCGGGTGATGTCGCGGATCACCGCGCCCAGCATGGTGCGCAGCCGCTTGAGCTGCCGGTTGGCCCGCCTGAACTGCTTGGCGTGGGCATAACGCTGATGCTTGATCAGCGCGATCTTGCCGACCCGCGCATAGGACTGGCGCAGGCGGATGCCGTGCTTCCCGGCCAGCTTGACCAGCCGCTCGCGGGCGCGATGCATCAGCTTGGCGTCGGTCGGAAAGGTGATCGCCTTCTCCTGCACGGTGGTGTCGACGATCACCGCGCGGAAGTCGGCCGGCTTGGCCGCCCCCAGCCGGGTCGCCGCCGCCAGGCTCTCCTGCAGCAGCGCCGTCAGCCGCTCCTCGCCCATGCGCAGGCGCCAGCGCGTCAGCGAGGTGCGGTCGAAGACCAGGCGGTGCTGGAAGAACTCCTCGCCGCAGAACAGCTGATAATAGGGGTTTTCCAGCCAGCGCTCGCACAGCCCTTCATCGGACAGGTTGTGCATCGACTTCAGGATCGCCAGCCCCGCCATCAGCCGCGTCGGCAGCGGCGGCCGGCCGGGGCCATCGTCGTAGACCTCGCCGAGCTTCTCTTCCAGGCAGCGCCAGTCGATCGCCGTCGCCAGCTTCACCAGTGCATGTTCCATGTTCAGGATCTGGTCGAGCCGGGACCGCAACAGGTCCGCCTGGCCACTGTCTCGCCGTTCCTTCGGCCGCATCGCTTGCTTCCCCTCTCCGGTCGAAACGCCATCGAATCACGCAACGCAGATGCAAACATTTTGCCGGAAATCGCCGCCCAAAGCCACGATTTCCGGCAAAACGAAACCCAAATTCAGGCGAAAATCTTAAATTAAATCAAAGCGTTCCGCGTTCTTCACGGACGAC
>NZ_JBVVPW010000089.1:0-1704 GCF_055811385.1 Mesorhizobium sp. WSM4849 | reverse complement strand
CGCATTGCCTCGTCGAAAATGTTCCTGAATGTTCAACCGTTGCCTCACATAAGTTGCTCCCCACCGAATGGTATGAGCAGGGGCGACTATGGGACGGCTGAGCATGGCGACAAGGAAAGAACTTATGACGGCGGTTTCAGAGCGCTATCGTGCTTCGACGCGAGCGGAGAAGGCGAGAATTTTGGATGAATTCGTCGTCATCACGGACTTTCACCGCAAGCATGCGATGCGGATGCTACGACGCCGTGACGGGCCGGTTGTAGGCCGGCGAGCGCGGCCGCGGATTTATGATGAAGCGGAACGCAATGCGCTCATATTGCTCTGGGAGGCGTCTGACCGCGTCTGCGGCAAGAGGCTGAAAGCGTTGCTGCCCATCCTTCTCGAAGCGATGGAACGGCACGGTCATTTTGTTGACCTAGCGCCGGAAATCCGGGGCAAATTGCTGGCGATGAGCGCGGCTACGATCGACAGGACGCTGGGACCGATCCGAGAAGGCTTGGGACGTCCCCGACGACGGCCTGCGGCGCATGCCCTGCGACGGAGCATTCCCATTAGAACGTCGGCGGATTGGGACGATCCAGCGCCAGGCTTCGTTGAGGCGGACCTTGTCGCCCATAGCGGCCCTTCGGCTCGCGGCAGCTTCATCCAAACCCTCGTGCTCACCGACATCGCGACCGGCTGGACGGAATGTGCGCCGCTGCTGGTTCGCGAACAGACGCTGTTGAGCTCGGTGCTCACAGAATTGCGCAAGCAACTGCCCTTCTCGCTTCTCGGCCTGGATACGGACAACGACACCGTTTTCATGAACGAGACGCTGAAGGCCTATTGCGACGGCGCCAACATCGTCTTCACGCGCTGCCGCCCCTACCGCAAGAACGACCAGGCCTTTGTCGAGCAGAAGAATGGCGCCGTGGTGCGTAGAATGGTCGGATATCGTCGGTTCGAGGGGCTGGAGGCCGCCACGCTGCTAGCGAAGCTCTACCGGTCAGCGCGGCTGTTCGTGAACTTCTTTCAGCCATCTTTCAAGTTGATCGCGAAGCAGCGCGACGGCGCACGTGTGCGCAAGACGTATAGTCCGCCAGCTACGCCGCATCAGCGTCTGGTTGCCGACGCTCGCACCTCAGATGCGGTCCGGTCTCGTGTGCAGGAAATCTACGCCGGGCTCGATCCTGTCCTGCTATTGCGCGATATCCGCGCCTTGCAGGAGCGACTCGCTGCGCTTGCCGATACTCCGCCGGCCACGCGCCCTGACGGGGCAGCTCAGCCGATCGATCTCTTCCTGGCGAGTTTGCGGACTGCCTGGAAGGACGGGGCTATCCGGCCAACGGATCGCCCGATTGTGAAAGCCAAAAGAGGGCGGCGGCGTCCTGACCCTCTCGTCAAGGCGACTGCCGACTTGCGAAATTGGTTCGAAGCCGAACCATGGCGAACCGCAGCGAACTTCTGTCACGACTGCAGGCCGAGTATCCCGGCGATTACCCGAACAAACTGCTTCGAACACTTCAGCGTCGGCTGAAGGTCTGGCGCAGCGAACAGGCGGACGCGCTGCTGTTTGGCCCCTTAAACAACGGGCCACCTATCCCGGAGATCGCAAGGCCACACTGAGGCGCCGTGGCGCTCGCGAAGGAGGCCGGACGCTGCGAAACCCCGGCCATCTCCGCGCCCGGCCTCCTTCGCCCCAAGCCGGGATCAAAATGGATGAGG
>NZ_JBVVPW010000088.1:0-1719 GCF_055811385.1 Mesorhizobium sp. WSM4849 | reverse complement strand
TCTGAACCTCAGATATTTCCGACTGCACGTCGCACTGCAATTAACCGCTTCTCCCATGCGTCGCCGGTGAGCCTCTTTGCGCGCGCTGCCAAAAGTTGCGGACGAAGGATGTCGCGCAGTGCATCGGTCAGCGGCGGACCGGGCAGGCGGCTCCAGTCAGTGTCCATCAGGATCGACCACTTTTCTTCATCTATCTCGCCCGGGGCCTCCCGCTGATCTACCCAACCCAATTGGGCCTCACATGGGCCTGAAATGCCATAGCGGAGACCAGGTCCGCCCTTAATGATGTTGTCGATCTCTTCCATCGTAGCCTCGCCGGCCGCGATCATGTGGAACCCCTCCCGCCACATCGCGGCTTGCAGGCGGTTGCCGATAAAACCCGGAATGGCATGCGACATTACAACCGGTTGTTTGCCGATGCTGCGGTAGAATTCGACCGCAGCTTCAAGTCTTTCAGTCGGCATTTCAGGTGTGCCGACGATCTCCATTGCCGGGACCAGGTGCGGAGGGGAAAAAGGATGTGCTACGAGGAGCCGACCCGGATTGGGAATGTCTCTAGCGATATCGGCTGGCAAAAGTCCTGATGTGGAGGAGGCGATAATCGAATCGAGCGGCGCTAGACTGGCAATTTCCCGGACCAGCGCTCGTTTGAGATCTATCTGTTCCGGGGCATTTTCCTGAACGAGCTCTGCCTCGGCCACCGCCTCACCCAAACTGGCGCAAAGTCGAAGGCGCGACCGTACAGTTGGCATTTGAAGCTCTCGCAACTGCGGCTCGTAGCGGTCGAGGGCGGCCAATAGACGATCCTGCCAACCCGTTGCCGGATCCCATGCGGTCACCTCATGCGCGCCAGTAATGAACAATGCCACCCAGCTCGCGCCTATGGTCCCTGTGCCGATGCATGCGATACGCATAGATTACCTCATATCAATGGATCTGGAGAGATACTTCTCGAGTGGGCTGCGAGGAACCTGATGAACTTGAAGCGATGACAACATTAGGTGCCAACGGCCTCAAGCGTCATCCGGCATATGGTTGTGATGTCGCAGATAGGCAGCCCTGTCATACGTCGGATTGCCGGCGTTATCGGCGGGAATCCAGTGCACGTGAACAGTAGCGCAGCGATGTCCGGATGTGCGACGCGGAGCCGCGCGACACAAGCTGCCACATCATTCTCGATGTCGGCGATATCGGTCGGTTGCGGCGGACGCATGCACGCGTTTTCCAACATCTTACCGCCTTCGATGCCGCCGATGACGATCCGATCCCGGTCGGCCTTGTCACTGAGCCCAAGCAAATCATCTCGAAACACGCGTGAATCAGCTGTGACAACAGCGAGTTTGGCTTTTGGCGGCAGTTGGCGGAGCAGCGCCGGCACTAAGAGCAGACTGGACATTACTACCGGGACACTTACCGCCGCAGCCACCGCTGCCTGATGCCGAACAGCAGAGCCGCAGTCCGAGCTGATTACGACCGCGCCTCGCTCTACCAGCCTCCGCGCTGCCGCAACAAAGGCGGGCTCGAGCGCAGGTTCGCCCTGCATCACAACATCCGCCCAGGCTCCCTCGACGGTTTCCGATATTACGGGAACGTCGAAAGTGGCTGAACTAAACAGCGACCCGGACGGCGGCGCCGGCCGCGTCACGCCGGGTGGCAAGCCAGGTTCCAAGCCCAGAATTCCAAGGCAGCTTCCGGTTTGCGACGTCATTCCGGCCTCCA
>NZ_JBVVPW010000087.1:0-2450 GCF_055811385.1 Mesorhizobium sp. WSM4849 | reverse complement strand
ATGAGCTGCATTGCGTTCTGCAACCGCTCGCTGGATAGTCCTGGCGATGTTGCAGACCTTAATGACTCATTGGCCCCAGATCCTCGCGATCATTCCGCTGGTGATGGCGGCCATCGGCATTGTCCACGCCATAATGACGAAGGAAGACGTCCGCGCCGCCACAGGTTGGGTTGGCGTGATGTTCCTGTCGCCATTCCTTGGCGCGATCATCTACGCCGTTGCCGGCATAAACCGCATCCGTCGTGCAACGATCAGCGCCATGCGGCCCCTTTCCAGCGAGGCGGCTTCCGCAAAACATGAGCGCAACATTGCCGCCGAGGAATTGATTGCCGAGCGGTACGGCCAACGCTTCACCGGCCTGAAGACATTGGGCGACAGGGTGGCCCGGCGTGCCCTGACTTCGGCAAACGCGATTGCGATATTGGAGACAGGTGACGAGGCCTATGCCGCAATGTGCCGAGCGATTGATGGCGCTCAACGCGCTATCCTTCTCGAGACCTACATCTTCGACAATGACGATGTCGGGCGGCTTTTCGTGGAATCTCTCGCCGGAGCCGTCCAGCGGGGTGTCAGCGTTCGCGTGCTGATCGATGCCGTCGGGGCGCGTTACTCCGTCCCCAGCATTCTTGGGCGTCTGCGAGAGGCAGGAATCACAGCAGACCTCTTCAACGGCAACATTGTCATGGGCCTGCGTCTTCCCTACGCCAACCTCAGAACGCACCGGAAGATCCTGGTCGTCGATGGCACGATTGCGTTCACCGGAGGGATGAACATCCGAAAGGGATTCTCAGCCGAGTTCGCCGGCTCCTCCAGCGCGAGGGACACGCATTTTCAGGTCACCGGGCCGGTCGTAGCCGACCTTTTTTCGGTTGCCGCCGAAGATTGGCGCTTCGTGAGCGGCGAGCTCCTGAAAGGCGACACCTGGCAAGTGGCCACGCTTCCCGCGGCTCCCGGTCAACCGATGCTGGCGCGGGCGGTTGCATCCGGGCCGGATGCCAGCATCGAAACGAACCACAACTTGCTGATCGGGGCATTTTCCGTCGCCCGCAAATCGATCCGCATCATGTCGCCCTATTTCCTGCCGGATCGGGAACTGATCAGCGCGCTGACGACCGCGGCCAGGCGAGGCGTCGAGATCGACATCGTGGTACCGGCGGTGAACAATCTCTTCCTCGTCGACCGGGCGATGACGGCGCAATTCGATCAGGTCCTGAAGCACTATTGCCGCGTATGGCGCACGGAGGGCTCGTTCGATCATTCGAAGCTGCTGTCGGTCGATGGAGTTTGGGCTTATATAGGATCCTCCAATCTTGATGCCCGGTCTCTGCGGCTGAATTTTGAGATTGATATAGAGGTTCTTGATGCAGGCTTTGCCGCGGAGATTGAAGCGCGGATCGGATCGGCAATCGCCTCCGCCGCGTCTGTAACGATCGAAACCTTGAGAGCCCGGCCATTTATCGTCCGCCTGTTCGACCGAGTGTTGTGGCTGGGATCGCCCTACCTTTAGAGGCTTTCTCGTTCTGCCGGGGGGAATTCGGGTGACGCAGCCATCGCTCCTTTTAAGCGCCGCATCTCGTCAGGGCAGGGAAGCAGCGATTGCAGATCCCATTTGAGTGAGACAAAGCTAAGTCTTGAAGGTAGTGAGGACGAGCAGCAGACTCATGCAAAGAACTGGACATAGCTTTCCTGCAAGTGTGCTCAAATCCATTCGCGACAGAAAAAAGCAGAAGGCGAAGGCTGCGCCGTCCGAAGGGACACGCCCCGCGGGGACTCTGGTCGCATCTTACAACGTTCACAAATGCGTGGGCGTCGACAGAAAGTTCGATCCCGAACGAATCGGTCGCGTCATCCGGGAAATCGCCCCGGATGTCATTGCGTTGCAGGAAGCGGACAATCGCTTTGGAGATCGTGCCGGCCTTCTGGATCTGCTGCGTCTCGAATTGGAAACAGGCCTGGTGCCGGTGCCGGTGTCCGGAAACGGCAAAGGGCACGGCTGGCACGGCAACGTTCTGCTTTTCAAACGGGGCATCGTTCGCAATGTCCATCAGATAACGCTCCCGGGGCTGGAGCCGCGCGGAGCCCTGGTTGCCGAAATCGATCTGGACGAGAAACGAACTCTGCGCATTATCGCAGCCCATCTCGGCTTGCTGCGCCGATCGCGCTCCGAACAGGCCCGTGTCGTGCTCGAAATCATGAACAGACCGGACGAAAAACCAACACTGCTGCTCGGCGATTTGAACGAATGGCGACTCGGAAACCGTTCCGCGCTGAACACGCTGCACACGACTTTCGGTCCCGCGCCGCCGGCGGTCCCCACCTTTCCATCGAGTCTGCCGCTGCTGTCGCTCGACCGGATCATGGCAAATCGACACGGAATGATCTCAACCGTCGAAGCCCATGACACGCCGCTTTCGCGGGTCGCCTCCGATCATCTACCGCTTATAGGATTC
>NZ_JBVVPW010000086.1:0-2629 GCF_055811385.1 Mesorhizobium sp. WSM4849 | reverse complement strand
TGCGTATTTCGCAAAAACGGGACAGTCGTTCCGCTAAATCGCGGACAGCAGTTTCACTAAGTCGCGGACAGCAGGATGGGGTCGGCCCTCGATTGCCTGGTTGAACTCATTTGCGATTGATTTCGCCGTTTTCGGCGCCGGTCAAGAGCGGCGGTGCTTTTTGCTTTCTCATGCTGTCGCCTTCGAGGGTGAGGCGATGGGCGTTGTGGATGATCCGGTCGAGAATGGCATCGGCGATTGTCGGCTCGCCGATCATGGCATGCCACTGGGCGATCGGCAGTTGCGCGGTGATCAGCGTCGATTTCCGGCGATAGCGTTCCTCGAAGATTTCCAGCAGATCGAGACGCTGCTGGTCGGTCAGGCTGTGGGTGCCCCAGTCGTCAAGGATGAGCAGTTGCACCCGAGCCAGCTTGTCGATGAGCCGGGGAAAGCGGCCGTCGAGACGCGCCAGGGCGAGATCCTCGAACAGACGCGGCATGCGCAGGTAGAGCACGGAATGGTCGAGCCGGGCGGCCTGACGTCCGAAGGCGCAGGCCAGCCAGGTCTTTCCGGTGCCGGTCTGTCCGGTGATGATGAGGTTTTCATGCGCCTTCAGCCATGCGCCTTGGGCCAGCGACAGCGTATTGCGCCGATCGAGCCCGCGATGCGCGGCGAAGTCGATGTTCTCGATGCAGGCGTCGGCAAAGCGCAGCCTGGCAACGGCGAGACGGTTGGTCAGACGCTTGTCGGCACGCATGGCGGCTTCACGATCGAGCATCAGGCCAAGCCACTCGTCGCGGCTGAGATCGTCGGCGTTGCTCTGGTCGGCCAGGTCCTGGTAGGCGGCGGCCATTCCGCCAAGGCCGAGAGCCTGCATCTGATCGAGGGTTGGGTGTGTCAGCATGGTTGGTTTCCTTCCTTCACTGATAATAGGAGCCGCCGCGGATGTTGGTGTGCGATGGCGTGGGCTTGACCGGCTCGGCCGCGGGCGGCACGCGGTCGAGGCCGGATTTGAGGATGGCGTTGACGGAGGAGTAGGTGATCGCATTGATGGTCAGTGCCCGCGCGCAGGCTGCCTCGAGCCGATCGCGCTTGTAGCGACGGGCCAGCGAGAGGATGCCAAACGCGGAGCGGTATCCTTGCTCGGGATGGGGACGGTCGCGCATCATCCGCTCGACCAGGATGGCAGTGTTGGCGCCGATCCCGGCTGCCTGCCGGATCAGGTTCGCCGGCGTCGTGTTGGCATAGCGCTGGTGCGCCTTGGGCATATGCTCGTTGACGGTGACATGGCCGCAGCGCTGCGAGCGGCGGACATGGCTGGCGACGCGCTTGTGATCAAGGAAGAGCTCGACCACCCGGTGGGTGAGCCGCACATCCACGCGCCGCCCGATCAGCGCGTGCGGCACCGAGTAGAAGGTCCTGTCGATCTCGACATGGTAGTCGGGATGCACCTTCGCCGATTTCCACTCCGCATATTCGAACGGCGCCGGCGGCAACGGCGACAGGGCCGTTCGTTCGATCTCCTCGAACAGCTCCCGGCGGCTTTTGCCGACATGGCGCATGGGGCGGTTGTTCAGATCCTCCAGCAACACCGCGATCGCGGCGTTGAGATCGCCGAGACTGAAGAAGCGCCGGTTGCGCAGCCGGGCCAGGACCCAGCGCTCGACGATCAGCACCGCGCCCTCGACCTTGCCCTTGTCGCGCGGCTTGCGGCTGCGGGTCGGCAGGATCGTCGTGTCGTAATATTCGGCCATGGCGGCGAAGGTCTGGTTGAGCGTCGGCTCGAACCACAGCGCCTTGGCGACGCCGGCCTTCAGATTGTCGCAGACGATCGCCTTCGTTACCCCACCGAAGAAGGTGAGTGCCCGGCACTGGCCCTCGATCCAGTCCGGCAGTTTCTGGCTGAAGCTGGCATGGGCGAAGGTGAAGGACGACGCGCCCAGCACCGCAACGAAGATCTGAGCCTGGCAGATGACGCCAGTATCGGGATCGACGACGGGCACGGTGTGGCCCGCATAGTCGGTCTGCATCACCGCGCCCGCCTCGTGGCGATTGCGGAACGTCGCGCTCGACCGGCGCTGGAAAGCGCCGAACCGGTCGCAAAACCACGTGTAGCCATAACCATCGGGGTGCGCCGCGCGGTATTCCTGCCACAACAACGTCAGCGTCACGCCCTTGCGCTTCAGCTCGCGCGAGATCATCGCCCAATCGGGCTCGTCCAGATCCTGCGGCGGACGGCCAACCCGGCGAAACAGACGCCGCTCAAGCGATGCGTCATGGTCACAGCCCGGCGGCAGCGGCCAGTCCGAGATGCCGGCCTCACGTGCCCGCAACAGATAGGTCGAAACCGAAGTCTTGCTGATCTTCAGCCGTTCCGACACCGCACGCACCGAGAGGCCCTGCTCATGCGTCAGGCGCAGGATTGATCGTAGTTCTTTCACTGTCGTTCGTCTCGCTTGCTTCCGTCTTGGCATGGCCCCTCTCAACCCGATGATGAGAGGGCAAAATGCCAGAACGGCGCTCCCGAGAACCGACCGTTATATCCGCCCCGAAAACTGTCCGGGAATTAGCGGAATCACTGTCCCGTAATTACTGAAATCGCTGTCCGCGAATTAGCGGAATCGGTGTCCGCGAATTTCTGAAACACGCA
>NZ_JBVVPW010000085.1:0-2759 GCF_055811385.1 Mesorhizobium sp. WSM4849 | reverse complement strand
ATGCCTCCGACACAAGACGTTGCCAGCACGGTCGCCAAACTGACTTATGACGACTTGCCGGCACATGTCCGCGATAAGGCGAAGCTTCTCATCCTCGATCATGTTGGTTGCATGATCGCGGGAAGCACGACCCGCGGGGCGGGGCAAATGACGCCCTATCTCGCGCGTATCGATTCCGGCGGCCGCAGCACCGTTTTCGGCACGTCCCTGCGCTTCCATCCCGCTAATGCGGCCCATGCCAATGCACATAGCGCCAGCATGTTGAGCCTTGATGATTCCTACATCCTTTTCGGCCATCCCGGCGCGTCAATTATCCCGGCTGCTATCGCTGTTGCCGAAGAGGTCAACAGCTCCGGCAGGGAGCTGATCGCGGCAACCGTCGGCGGTTACGAGATGTCGCTACGCCTCGGCACCGCCATGCGCCCTAGCGAGGACCGCGACCGCCAGGTCAAGGGCTACGCCAGCTGGCAGGTATACGGCGCCTGCACCGCGGCAAGTCTGTTGCACCGATTTAGCGCTGAGCAGATCGCGGATGCGTATGGGCTGACCCCGATGCATGCCCCGCTTCCCTTTTTGCGCAAGTTCCATTCCCGACCGATGAGCCTTTTGAAGAACAACTATGGGTGGGCAAACAAGGGCGCCATCACGGCGGTGGATCTTGTCCGCGCTGGTTTCCATGGCAATCGCACCGTCTTCGACGGCGACGATGGGTTCTGGGCCATGGCCGGGTCCGACCGCTTTGAACCCCGCGACATGCTCGATCGGTGGGGCGAGCGCTACTTCATCCTAGAGACCGGCTTCAAACCGTTTGGCGTTTGTCGCTGGATCCACACGGCGGTTGACTGCTTGCGCGCGTTGCTGACCCGCTACCGTTTTGGCCGCGCCGACATCAAGGGCATTCACGTTGAGACGGTGAGCGAGTTCGTCCGCGATTTTAATGGCCCTTGGCCGCAATCGACCGTCGAGGCCGCGTTCCATATCCCCTATGCGCTCGCCCTCGAACTACACGACAAGTCCTCCGCGACGGGCCTGCGCGAAGACGACTTGGCGGACAAAAACCTCCAAGAAACAGCGTCACGAATAAGTCTTTCGACACTGGCCGGCGCCGATGAGAAGTTCTACGCGAAAAAGCTCCTGCCCGCCCGCGTCAATGTGACCCTCCGGAATGGCCAATCTCTTTCCGAAGAGGCCGAGATACCGACCGGCGCCCCCGGCGGGCCCGCTTTTGGGCCGGCGGAGGTGGAAGCCAAGTTCCTCACTCTCGCAAGCCCCATTATCGGCGAGGCGAACACCATGCAGCTGAAGGAAGCTCTCCTCGAACTGGAGTCTCTTTCCGTCCGCGACGCACTTAAATTATGCGCCGTGGCGTGAGGTCGCGCATGCGTGCGGCGCCAGTAAAGAGTGGGTCCTCCTTTCCGATACCAATTAATAGATCAGGAACAAGCTGCAAGATGTCCACACTGAGCACACAGCCCAAACCCGTTCAAAAGGAGTCTTCCGGAGGGGCCTTCTATGCCGGGCGCGGCATCACCAAAACGCCCATGATTTCGCATGCCAAAGGCATCTTCTTCTGGAACACCGATAAGCGCTATCTCGACGGGTCGTCGGGCGCAGTCGCCGCCAACATCGGCCATGGCAATGAGCGCGTCCGCGACGCCATGATCGAACAGGCCAAGCGGTTTAGCTATGTCGTCCGCACGGCGTTCACTAGCGAGGCGACCGAAACGCTGTGCAGGATGATTTCGGAGCTTGCGGGCACAGGATTCGACAGACTTTTCTTGTCTCCGGTGGTTCGGAGGCCATCGAATCCACCCTCAAAAACTTGCACGTCAATACGCCGTGGTCACGGGTCAACCGAAGCGCTCGAAGATTTTTGCGCGTCTGCCAGGCTATCATGGTTCGACGCTCGGCGCCGCTGCGGTCACCGGCGATCCGGATCGGGACCAGATATTCGGCCCGATTATGCAGATAATGCCCAAGGTCCCGGCACCATTGAGCTACCGCCTGTACTGGCTTTCATCATGGAGCCGGTCGGCGGCGTCGCCACCGGCGCATTGGTCGCGCCGAACAGTTACTATTCCAAGGTCCGGAAGATTTGCGACCGCTACGGCGTTCTGCTGATCTTCGACGAGGTCATGTGTGGCGCCGGCCGGACGGGAACCTTTTTGGCCGCCCATCACTGGCCCGACGCGTTGCCCGATCTTGTCGCCTGCGCGAAGGGCTTGAGCGCCGGATACACGCCACTCGGCGCCATGATCGCCCCCAACAGGATCGTCGACAAGGTTGTCGAATCTGGCGGATTTCTGCATGGCCACACCTATTCCGGCAATCCCCTCTCCTCGGCGATCGGAGTTGCGGTTCTCAAGGAGATGCTAGACCGCGATCTGATGAGCAATGCCGAGCGGATGGGCGTCGTGCTGCGGCGAAAGCTCAACGCGCTGCAGGATCGGAGCACCACCATTGGCGACGTGCGAGGAATGGGCCTCCTGAACGCGCTGGAGATCGTCGAGGATAAGGCTACCAAGGCGATTTTCCCCGCCGCTAAGCAGGCATCCTATCGCATCTCGGAGGTCGCCCGCGCTCTTGGCCTCCATATCTATCGCGCCGTGCGGCGAGCGGAAAGTTCGGGGAATGGTTCATGGCCGCTCCGCCGCTGATCATCACCGAGCCGGGAATCGACCTCTTCATGGAGCTTCTCACAGAGACATTCCGGCTTTTTGAGAGTGAGAACTGATGAGCCGGGCGCGAATCCATCCTGA
>NZ_JBVVPW010000084.1:0-2937 GCF_055811385.1 Mesorhizobium sp. WSM4849 | reverse complement strand
TTGCGCTTGTTGGGAGCAACATGCGTGACATCGGTCGAACCGATCTCGATGAGACCCGCAGACGGAAGCTCGAAGCCGGCGATCATCATCAAGAGTGTCGTTTTGCCGGAACCCGAGGGCCCCAAGAGCGAGAGAAAACTCTCCCGGCTTCACATCGACCTACTGCCGTGACCGATCCGTAGCGCTTCGCGAGCCGGCGGACCGTGAAACTTTCACCCTTCATTACGCCTCCCACATTGGCATTTTGCTTAAATCCATATCGGGCAGGTGTTCAGCAGGGCTCACGATCCCGATCCGAGCGGTCCTCGCCAGCTTATTCAACGTTACATTGTTCGGCGACGATCAGCCTTTACCCCGGGGCACCTGCGCTGGTGCGGAGAGGTGACAGGCCGCTGATTGTTCTTATTGGGCAGGGGTCGGAAATGGTGTGATCGACCAATCGATCAAGTCGACGGCACGCTGAAGTATCGCCTCGGTCTGAGCAAGGCTGGGCGAAGCGGCGATGACATGTCCCATTAGGTCTAGGTAATCGCCTTTCCTGGTGATCGGCGTCTTAGGTTCAACATAAAATTTGACGTCAGCGACACCTGGTACAGCAGCCGCCCGACTGTCGCCATCGATCCAATCGAGGATGCCATCGCGGTCAGGAAGTAGGTTCCTCGTGGCCGCAGTGTGTGAATGTCTTTTGCGCAGATCGCATTCGGCGCCGATGACAAGCTTGATGTGCTCGGTGATGAGATCGATACCGTAAGCCAGCTGAACCCGTTGAGGATTGGTCCCACCCGCAAGTCGCGGATTGACTTCAATGACGACTGGGCCACGTTTCGTCCACCGGAGTTGAATGCTCGTTGGCCCCCAGCCAAGGCCGAGAGCTTGCAGACAGCTCAGTGAAACATCGGCGATACGCTTATGCTCGTCATCAGTCAGCGGGGCCGGAAAGATGGCCCCACGAACGATAAAATGGGGTGGGAGCCCCAACTCAGCGATGCCAATGCCAATGACCTCATTTCCCATTATGTCAGCCCAATAGTATGGGCCTTGTGCGAATTCTTCGACCAGTATCCTCGGCGAAGACAGCCATATGTGCTTCCCACCCAACAGATAGGTCGTATGTTCGGCTAACTCATCGACATTGCGGCACAATCGGACACCGCTGCTGCCGGTGCCTACAGCTGGCTTAAGAACCACCGGCAGACCAATGTCCGCGGCAGAGCTTTCTACGTCCGCCGCATTTGCTGCCAAGCGATAAGCAGGTATTGGAACGCCGGCCTCCGCGAGGAGCTGACGTTGAACGAATTTGTCGCAGCAGCGTTCAACGGACGCGGGGTTCGGGCCCGGTAGATCGAAATGCCGGCAGAGCTTGCCAACTGTCGCATAGACCTCCTCCTCGGCGGCCGTAATGCCGGCAATGTCATAGGTCGCACGCAGCCGGGAACATTCGTGGATCAGCGCATCGAGATTATCAGTGTCGACGCGTATTACCTCAATGCTTTCCGACGCAAGATAGTCGTACCGAGCTGGATCAGCCGACAGGGTAATTGGATGAAGGCCAAGACGCCGGCCCGCTTCGACGAACAGCGGACCAAGACGCCTGTGGCCTTCAATCATGATGAGCGCTCTTCTTGCCATTGGAATTGATCCTCCGTGGTGTGCAGTGCGGCGGACTGGGCGCAAACAGGCGTCAGCTTTTTATTAGTGCCTGACCTCAGACCTTGCGGTGAAGGTAGCATCGTCAGCGATCTGCGGTTGCAAAGATTCTGTAAACTTATTTGAAGGTTTTATCGCACGGCTGATTCAGGATGCAAAAGGATGGCGAGCCGCGGGCAGGCGGCGAGACTGGCGAACTGCTCGGCCCGCACGGATTTGGACTCCAGCGCCACTTTCCGCGCTTCGACGCAAAATCGTTTCGAAGCACGCGCGCGGCATTAGCGTGATAGCCGCAGCGCACCTGGAAGAGCTATACAGCATCGACGTGCCGCCGGAGTTGATCTCAGCAACCAGCGACGCCGTTCTGGAGGAAGTGGCCGAACGTCAGAACCGACCTCTCGACATCTGGTACCCGCTGGTCTTCTATCACGCCATTCGGGTCAAGGTCAGGGACGAGGCTATCTTCGGCCACATAGTCATCGAGGCTTTCCGGCAAGAAAAGCTGTTTCCGGCGGCCCTCCCCCTCGATAAAACCGCCATGCCAATGCGCCCCATTCAACCTGGAGGAGGCTACCATCAATGGGTAGTTTTGACGACACCCTCGTGGACATCGGACAACGTGGAACGCGATCGACTTAGGCGTGAATTCCACGCTCGCCTTGCGGAGCAATCCTCTCCGCCATACCTGGCAAGAAGCCGATCACGACACCTATGGTCGGGTTTGTCGAGTCCGCAACACGGTGTTGTCGGCCTGAGTTCCTGCTGCACTCTCACGTAAGCTATTGATGCTTATGCAGAAGATTTTTTCTGAAGCTCCCTCTGCGCAATTGGCATCTCTCTTGAGACTCCCTCGTCGGAAGGCCGCAGCAGCTGCCGAGCAATTATAAACGTGGATATATTGCCGGTAAGGTTCGCCCTTATATGCCTGTTGCGCGGTCTTGCTCAAAAAGAACAACAGATCGGTCATTGACCGGCGCACGGGTATTACGCAGCGAACAACCAGCCGGGGGATCTTGGAGAGCATCGAGCTGCCCCCCGTGGTAGGAGCATCGCGTGATCCGCGATCCCACCCTGTATCTACGATCGTTGCTAAAATGAGGACCACACTCATGATTGGCCTTTACGCACTCGCGGCATTCTCGCTGGGGCCGCGGCCCACAGGCTAGGTAGACCCTGCATTTTACTTTGCATTTCTTCACTGGGATTCGAAAACATGCCTCCGACACAAGACGTTGCCAGCACGGTCGCCAAACTGACTTATGACGACTTGCCGGCACATGTCCGCGATAA
>NZ_JBVVPW010000083.1:0-3077 GCF_055811385.1 Mesorhizobium sp. WSM4849 | reverse complement strand
TCGGATTCCTTCATGATCAGAAGGTCTTCGCCATTGAGCTTGACTTCGGTGCCCGACCACTTGCCGAACAGGATGCGGTCGCCGGCCTTGACGTCCAGCGGGACGAGCTTGCCGGCTTCGTCGCGGGCGCCGGAACCAACGGCGATGATCTCGCCTTCCTGCGGCTTTTCCTTCGCCGTATCCGGGATGATGATCCCGCCGGCAGTCTTGGATTCGGATTCAACCCGGCGTACGACCACGCGGTCATGAAGCGGGCGGAACTTCGACTTTGCCATTTTTTATTCCTCGATGAGAATGGTGAGAACAGTTCCTCCGTCCGGCGGCGCCGGACAACCTATAAGCCCGGCGACGCCGGACCTACGCTTAGCACTCACCAGTGGCGAGTGCTAACGTGGCGGTGAGATAAGCCGATGGCTGGCGAGAGTCAAGGCGAGAGAGAGGGTACCGCCGCGCGAAATTATTTCCATCCCGCAACGCGATTGTGGAAAATCTCAGTTGCTATCAGAGATCTGGTCGAAATCTTACTAACAGTTGGAACGGAATCAGTGTCCGAGGCGCAAGCCGATCTCCCGAGTTTCAAAATCAAGCAGCAGGCTGTTCTTCTCGAAATATCGGATGCCGACAATGTTGTGCTCGAGCCCAGGAACGATCTCTACCTCAGGATTGTATGTGGTCGTGAAGTTCCAATCCTCCTGGCCGTCAGTTTTTACCAAGACCTTCGTGCCGGTCTTCAATGACGTGCGAGGCTTCGAGGCATCGGTTACGACCATAATCGTTGAGTTGCTTGTGTCGTAGAGCGTTGGCCGGCAAATCGGTTCAGATCCCCATGAGAGACAGGAGTCGAGAGTGGGAAAATTGTATCGCCAACTGGCCTGTTTCCACTTTTGCACCCTGAAGTCCTTTTTAACCCCTTCCGGCACGCCGATATGGAGCGCCTCCACCTGCGGACAGTTGCCGTTCTCGTTAGTGCAGACTTTCCACTTGGCGCCGATCGGAGAGAGGTAATAGCCCCTGTGGAGGCCGGGCCTGACGCTCACAAACGCCATCGGGGACTTGATCATCCGGTCTGATCCGCCTCCGCCAACGGGAGAGATGCCGAAAATGCCCTTGGGCCAAAGCGGGCCACCAACGATTTCTCCAGTACTGCGCCTGACTTTTTTGTAACGGATGAGGAATGGGATTGAGGTCTCGGTGGAGACCGGAGAGTCCGGCGAACCAAAAGTCACGCGAGCGTAGGCAACGTTGCCGTACTCATCGTAGGTTCCATAGTTCATAACTGCTTCTTTGGTGGTCACCATTATCCCGTCTATCTGCTGATCCTGCGTAATCTTTATTCCCGTGTCTGAACAGGTCTCGGCGGGCAGCACCGATTCGCAATCGATCGTCATTCCGCTCGATCCGGTATCGAGCAGCAACGGTTGGTTGACTGTGCGATTGCCCAAAGAAAGAATTTTCACATAGAGCATGCGAATGTTCTTTGGCTTTCCCGGGTACTCCAATTTGATTAAGGGCACCTTAGTTGGAAGCCCTTCGGCGCCGACTGAGGCAGGTAAAAAGCACGACTGGACTGCAAATATTAGCAGTAATGTCACCAAAAAATTCTTCATTACCCCGCCCGTGTTACTGGCCAGCGCAGTTCCAACAATCCGGAATGCGCGGACACGATGATCTTTGCGATTGGATCGCCTCACCCGATGAAGCTAAATTCAAGATCTCCGGGTCGTGCGAACGTGTCTATGCTCTTCTCCTCAGCGCCCCCTGCGAGCCAAGCACCAAAGTGAGCATCCGCGCCAGCGGATAGGAGCCGCTCGCCCGACGCGCACTTCGTCGAAACTGAGCATGCCAAGTGTCGCGAAGCAATAAGTCGTTCGAAGGCTCATCCGCCGAATTGGACAATGCCCTGCTTCGAACAGATACTTGACTGAGTCAAATAAGTGGTTGATCTTGTGCGGGCAGGAGGATGCCATGACGATTCATCATCAACCCGGCAAGGAGCGGATCGATGCGGTGCGGGGCTTCAACCGCTTCTACACCCGCCAGATCGGCCTGCTCGACGAAGGACTGCTGAACAGCGCCTTCTCGCTGACTGAGGCTCGGGTGCTTTACGAACTGGCGCATCGCGATGGCCTGACCGCCACCGATCTTGCGCGCCATCTCGGTCTCGACCCCGGCTATCTCAGCCGGTTGTTGAAAAAGTTCGAGGAGCGCGGCCTGGTCGAGCGCGCCGCGACGCAAGCCGATGCGCGGCGCTCGTCGATCGCGCTGACGCCGGCGGGAAGGGCGGCCTTCGCGCCGCTGAACCAGGGTTCGCACGATCAGGTCGCGGCCTTGCTCGACCGGCTTCCCGCTCAAGAACAGGACAGGCTGGTCAAGGCGATGCAGACGGTGCAGCGCCTGCTGGGCGATGGCACGGAGCCCAAGGTCCCCTACATGCTGCGGCCTTTGCAGGTCGGCGACATCGGCTGGATCATCCATCGCCAGGGCCTACTCTACGCGCAGGAATATGGCTGGGACGAAACCTACGAGGCGCTGGTCGCCGAAATCCTCGGCGCCTTCGTCACATCCTTCGATCCGAAATGGGAACGCAGTTGGATCGCCGAGCGGGAAGGGGATGTCGTCGGCTCGGTCTTTGTCGTGCGCCAGTCGGACGCGGTGGCGAAGCTGCGCCTGCTCTATGTCGAACCCTCGGCGCGCGGTCTCGGCATCGGCAGGCGGCTGGTCGAGGAATGCATCGGCTTTGCCCGTGCCAAGGGCTACAAGACGTTGACGCTGTGGACCAACGACGTGCTCACCTCAGCGCGCCGCATCTACGAGGCGGCCGGCTTCAAGCTGGCCGACGAAGAGCGCCACCACGCCTTCGGCAAGGATCTGGTCGGCCAGAACTGGAACCTGGAGCTGTAGCGTCTTTCCCTTCTCCCCTTGTGGGAGAAGGTGGATTGGCGCGCAGCGCCGAGACGGAAGAGGGGTGTTGGACGGAGTGCTGTCGCAGCCAAGCTGGAGCACCCCTTGTATCTGCACGGAAGGTTTTTTGTGCGATGGAAGCGACTGTGCCTCGGGTCGGATGGCCATCCGGCCCG
>NZ_JBVVPW010000082.1:0-4138 GCF_055811385.1 Mesorhizobium sp. WSM4849 | reverse complement strand
CGTCTTAATTGTTTATTCCGGCGCCATGCACTCGGTGGCGGCGACGAGTGGTCATGCTATCGAAAGGTGGGGGCGGCGCCCGATCATTAACTCTGGCGGATTCTTCAAGCGCATCACGTGTTCGTCAAATATTGATTGTCGGCGCTGACCATCTCGAAGTCAGATGGCTATGCGCCTTGTATTCAAAACCGAGTTGTCGGCGCCGCTAGAGTCAAATGGTGTTGAGTCAAGCCCTCTCGAATTCAGATACTCTAGCGACCGTCGTCACACGGTCTCGGCCGAGTCGGAGAGCAACTCCAGCACCGGACCGGAGGGTGTGCTGTAGGCATCGGAGCCATGACGTGAGATGGCGTCGGCCACCCGCATCACATTGGGGACCCCGACGCCGCCGACGCATCTGTCCGTGTTCGGGTCGCAGACGGGCCGCCCCAGCGGATCCTCGACATGGGAGCCCAGCACCTGCCCGGCGAGGAGGTCTGGGCCATTGGTGAGCATCGCTCGACTGGCGAGCGCAAATATTATCTCTCCAACCTTCCCGCCGAGACCTCGCTCAAGCACCTCGCCGGCGCAATCAAGGCTTCTCGTTGGGTCTGCGAACAGGCCCATCAGCAGCTGAAAGAGGAACTTGGCCTCGACCACTTCGAAGGACGCTCATGGACAGGTCTTCACCGGCACGCACTGATGACCATGATCGCCAATGCCTTCCTCCAATCCCGCCGCCTGAAACAGGCCAAAGGGTGAAAAAAGAATCCTCGGCCCTCCACCGCAGCCAAGCCTCCCGGCCTGTCGGGCGTGAGAAATTGACCCCCGAACGAAACGAAGAACTGACCCCTCTCTTTTGAGAAGAAAATCGATGACGAGAGAGTTTTCATCGCAACCTGCATTGTCTGGAACGATGCGGGTTGAGGAAATGCGATCGGGGGAAGAAGTTTTGGCCATGGTAGGACTTCACGAACGAGGCTGGGGAGCGAAACGAATTGCGCAGGAGTTTGGATGCGCGCGCAACACGGTTCGCCGATATCTTCGTGAAGGTGGCGTTGTTGCGTATCGCCAGCCCGTGCGTCGAACAGCATTTGATGGTCTGGACGGTTGGCTTCGGGAGCGTTTCTTTCGCCACGACGGGAACGCGGACGTCATTCGCCAGGAGTTGGAGAGCGAGCATGGCATCGTCATCGGGCTGCGCTCGGTAGAACTTCGGGTTCGACAACGGCGACGCCAGTTGAAAGCGCAGAAACGGGCGACGGTGCGCTTCGAGACGGCGCCTGGTCATCAGATGCAGATCGACTTCGGCGACACGCGGGTATGGATCGGCGGCGAGCGGGTGCGGATCCATGTGTTTGTCGGGACGCTTGGCTATTCGCGCCGGATGCAGAGTGGTTGGTGAACAACTCCACTCTGCCAAAGAGCAGGGCGCTATCCACCCGCCCATGGGATCTGACAGTCCCCGCCGCTCCATATGGACCCAGCACCGCGCGTGCTCGCCGAAGCGAACTGGCCCGCCCCATCACTGAGAACCGGCCAGACCGCCCTGCAACGCGCCTTCACTGGCGATGCGGAACGGGTCCAGAGGGCCACCTTGGGCTCCAGGCCATGGGCGAGTAGATGGGCGTCCCATGACGCCGCGTCCTCGAACCCGGACGGCTCGCGCCCGACATGCAGAAGATCCGTCGTGATCACCGGCAGCCCGCGCTCTTCGGTGATGATCGCCCGGCTCGAGCCACGCCGCTTCGGACCCGTTGCCGCAGGTGAGCTCCGCTTGGACGACTGCTCCATCCCGCTCGGCTTCAGCGTCGGGCGCGGCGGTAGACCTTTCAGACGCCGGATCTCATCCTTCAGAGCCGCATTCTCGGCGCGAAGCCCGGCGACCTCTGCCCGCAACTGCAGGATCATGTCGAGCAGGTCCGCAGGGGTCAGCGTTCGAGAATCTGGTGGCTCCGCCATCCGGTTTTGCCCCGGTTACGCCGGAAGGAAGATCGTCGGCCGCAAGCGCCATATCGCAGTCGATACGGATTGGCGGCTGTTGATGGTCAACCTGACGCCGGCCGATATCTCCGACAGTGCCGGCGCTCAAGCGAGCTTGGATGGTATCCGCCAGTGCTGGCCCTGGGTGAAGCATCTGTTCGCCGATTGATCGGCTAAAGCTCGACGAGGCCCCCGGTCGGCTTCGTGAAGGTCGGCGACAGGTTTGAGAAGGATCCCGATCGCCGTGTCCAGGACGCCATCATTCTCGTCTTCGACAAGGTGGCCGAACTCGGCAGCGCCCGGCAGGCCCCGCTCTGGTTCCTCGAGCATGGGCTGGATTTGCCAGCCAAGCGCAACAACGGTGACGTGGTCTGGCGTCGGCCAAATTATGCGACCATCTACCGGATCATCGAGAACCCGATCTACGGCGGTGCCTACGTCAAAATATGGTCACCTGACCATATCTTGATTAATCGCGAGGTTGCAGGAATGTAAACGAACGCGTGAAATCCGCACAATTCTGCCGTTCGTCGAGGGATTTGCTCCGCATTATTTTCTGCCCAACCTCTCCGGTCGTTTGACCAGCAGAGGAGCCATTGATGTCGAAATCCGATTGCGAACTGATTACCGAGCTCAAAGACGAACTGATCAGCCAACAATACAGCCCGGTGGTGGTAGGAAACTATTGTGCTTATGCGCGCGGGTTCCTCGACCATCTCGCGCGGCGAAATATCCTGGTCACGGACGTGACCGAAGCCCGCGCGATGCGGTCGCCCTGTTCCGGCAGCGTCGTGGTCGACGTCCCGGTCCGCGCTCGCACCAGATTCCGTGCGCCGGCCATTCACGCGCTGCTTCGGCTTGTGCAGGGCCACCAGCCCCGAAAGCGACCTGCGCCGCCGATGCACTGCGATTGACGATCTGCAACGAACACGAGACCTGGCTTCAGGAGGAGCGTGGCTTTGCCCGGCCCAGCATCGACGCGTTCTTGTGGGAGGCTCGACACTTCCTGGCCTGGCAACTCGAACGATGCGGTGTCGAAGGCCTGATGGACCTGAGCATCGGCGACATCGACCGCTATATGGACCTGCGTGCGTTGAAGCTGACGAACTGCTCGCTGAAATCTGTAGCGGAGCGGCTTCGCTCGTTGTTGCGGATCTCCATAGGACAGGCCACATTGCGACCGACCAGTCACCACATATCATCGCGCCACTGCTCTACGCCTATGAAGGGGTGCCCTCGATCCTGGAGCGGGGCCAGATCGCCGCGGTGCTGGAAACCGCGAGGACGGACAAGACGCCGGCGGGGCTGCGGGACCATGCGATCTTGCAAATCCTTGCAACCTATGGACTGCGGACTGGAGAAATCCGAAACCTGCGGATCGAGGACATCGATTGGCGGGCCGAAGCCATCCGTGTCCGTCACAGCAAGACGCAATCCTGCTCGTTCCTGCCCCTGATGGAGCCGGTGGGCGAGGCCGTGCTCGCTTATCTGCGTTCCGGACGGCCTGCGACCGATGCCAGGGAAATCTTCATCCGCACGCGCGCGCCCTATCGCAAGCTCGAGAAGCTATACAGCCTGGTCCGACGACGGCTCCGCCATGCCGGCATCAAGCCGCCAGGCAAATGTGGACCACACATCTTCCGTCACGCGCGTGCGGTCGAGATGCTGCGCGCGTCAGTTCCGCAAAAGGTCATCGGCGACCTGTTGGGGCATCGCTCAACCGCGTCGACGGTCCCCTACCTCAAGCTTGCCACCGAGGATCTCAGGGCCATCGCGCTTGATGTGCCGGGCGCGGAGGTGCCGGCATGACCGCTTGTCCTGCGCGACGCGTGCAATATCAAGCAGTGCATGCCGCTCTGGCGCGCTCTGGCGTCGCGCAATCCGGAAAAGGCTTTTGCTCAATTGCGTCGACCACAGCCATTCGGCAGCGTGCTGGGAGAAGTCATGGCTGAGCACGTCGCGCGGATGCGCAATTGGGGATACAAATACTCCTCGCAGTCGGAGAGATTGTTGAGGTTCGACCACTTCCTGCAGTGGAATCCGGCACTTCAGGATCAACCGATCGGTGCGCGGCGACAAACAAGATTGTCGCTCCCGTCCGCATTGCCTCGTCGAAAATGTTCCTGAATGTTCAACCGTTGCCTCACATAAGTTGCTCCCCACCGAATGGTATGAG
>NZ_JBVVPW010000081.1:0-4228 GCF_055811385.1 Mesorhizobium sp. WSM4849 | reverse complement strand
AAGAGGCTCACCGGCGACGCATGGGAGAAGCGGTTAATTGCAGTGCGACGTGCAGTCGGAAATATCTGAGGTTCAGACCGACTTGACCGGAGTCTTTTGGCCGTTTGCCCTCCTGGAATTTTGGACTTGGAACGTGGCTTGCCACCGGCGTGACGCCGCGTCCGGCTTGCTGTTTAAGCTACTTCTGCGGGGATAGTCGAGCAGCGTCGCAAGAGCGGCGTGGTCAGGAGCGATTCTCTGCGTGATCGGACGCTGATAACGACATTAACTGCACGTGCTTGCCGTTTCAGCATGCAACACCCTCTCTAGGGCAAAGGCATAAAGATGCGACGTTCATCCCTTCCTCTTTCTGGCATAAAGGTTGTTGATTTTGGGCAGTACATTGCCGGTCCCGCAACGGCGATGATCCTTGCCGATCTTGGCGCAACGGTGGTGCATATCGACCCGCCATCTGGTCCGCTCTGGGAGAGCCCGGCAAATTCGACCCTCAATCGAAATAAGCTGGTCGTCTCAATCGACCTGAAAAGCGAAGAGGGTGCGGCCCAGGCGCTGGCACTCATTGGTGAAGCGGACATAGTTATCGAAAATTTTCGCCCCGGTGTGCTTACGCGGCTCGGCATTGATTTCACGGCGATTCGAGAAGCCCGGCCCGATTTGATTGTAGTGTCCATTCCCGGCTTTTCCTCCAATGATCAGCTCCGTCGCGAGTGGCGCGCATTCGAATCGGTCATTGCCGCATCCTCCGGCGTGTTTAGCGTTTTGTCTCTCTCTTTCAACCTGATGGGGATTAATACGTCCTTTTCGCCGCTACCTCTGGCCTCCGCGTACGGCACGCTGCTTGCAGCATCTGCAATCGTCTTGGCGCTTCAGGCGCGGGAGCGCAGCGGGATCGGTGACCTGATCGAGGTACCTCTCGCATGCGCGGTGATGGAGGGTCTCGCCTACAACTCGATCAGCATCAGCGATCTCCCGTCCCGCTACAAATCACAAACTGAGATCGAGGTCGAACGCCGGCTCGAAAACGCATTACCGATGGACCTATCCTACGAGTCCACACGGCAACTGCTCAATCCATTTTGCCGCAGTTATAAGTGCAAGGATGGCCGCATGTTCTATGTCCTCTGTTCCGGCCACAAGCATCATCCGATTCGCTGCTTAAAACTGCTCGGCCTTTACGACGAATTGGTGGCCGAGGGGCTGGCAGAGGAGGGGGATGTCTATCTTCCAGCCCGCGAATGGCAATCCGACGTTTCGTTCGATGCGTTGCCGAGAGACTGGGCCGACAAGATCACTGAAAGGATGAAGGCCGCCTTTTTAGGCCGGATGTCAACAGAATGGGAGTACATCTTCGGGGAAGGACTCATTCCCGCCGCGCCCCAGCGTTGGTTGCAGGAATGGATCGGCGACGTCCACGCAGCTTCTGCGGGCCTGATGATTAAGGTCGACGATCCCATTTATGGTCAGATGACCCAGCCCGGACCTCTGGTCTGGCTAGAGGAAAGCGGGGAAGCGATGTTGAACCCGGCGCCGAGAAAATGGGTCACCTTTGACCAGGCGGTCGCCGCACTCTCGGCAATGCCTGGAAAGGCGCCGACGCTCCGCTCGGCCGATGGATCGAAAGGATGGCTTGACGGCGTACGAATTCTGGATCTGACCAATGTTGTCGCTGGCCCGCATTCGACGTCTTATCTCGCCCGGTTCGGAGCAGAGGTGATTAAAATCGACCCAGCCAGTCCACTTTATGAGCCCTCGATAACTGTAATCTACGGCCTTAATCACTTGCGCGGCAAGCGCTCGGCTCTGGTAGACGTTGGCTCACCTGGCGGTCGAGAGGCCTTCAAACGGCTGGTGAAATCGGTTGATGTCGTGGTCTGGAATGCGCCGGACCGGCAGGTCAAGCGCATGGGGCTCGACCTGGAGAGCTTGAAAGATCTCAATCCGGACGTGATTTTCTGTCAGATGGACTGCTTCGGTGGCGTCCGCCGCGGCTCACGCAGCGACTATCTCGGCTATGAAAACAATGTCCAGGCGGCGACCGGTATCATGCTTAGATTCGGTGGCTCGAGCGAGACGCCGGAGAACCATGTGCCCGTCGGTACGCTGGATGTGATGGGCGGATTGAGCGCGGCTCTCGGTATCGCCGTGGCATTGTTCCAGAAGGTAAGGACTGGCCAAGCGGGGCGCGCCCGTACGTCGCTGTCGGCACTCTCCGGCCTATTGCAGATTCCATTTTGCTACGACTATGAAGGGCGTGGACCGTTCGACGAGCCATCCGGACCGGCTTCCAAGGGCTATGATGCACTGAACGGTCTCTATGAGACGGCCTCAGGCCGGAGCCTTCTGGTCAGCGCGTCTGAGCGAGACCTGCCCCGATTCGGCCGGGTTGAGGGCCTTGAAGCTTTGTCTGATATGCCGAATGCCTATCGCATGTCTTTCTTGGCCAAGGCCTTCCTTACAAAGTCAGCCGAGGAATGGGTATCGAGGCTTCAGTCAGCCAATATCGGAGCTGCAATCTGTGAGGATATCGCCGTGCTGCGCTCAAAACATGCGAGGATTGCGGATGGTGCCCCGGGCATAGATCAAGGCAGTTATTCCTTCTCGACGGTGCCAGATCATCCAAGCGGTCACGTCGTGACGCAGATTGACCCTTATGCAGTGCGCCCCATGTCTGCAAAGATTTACTCCCCATTACCGTCCGAAAAATATGGAGCATCGACGCGGCAAATTCTGCGCAGCTTGCAATATAGCGAGCAAGAGATCATCGAGCTTTTCGCTGCGGGCCAAGCCAGCGAAAGCTGGAGCCGCGAATATTTGCCGAGCTGAGGCTGTTCTGAAGTGACTATGCGCACTTGGACGAGTTCGTCATCACCATCGCCGGCAGGAAACACTGGTTGTGGCGCGCCGTCGACCAGGATGGCTATGTGCTCGACGAGATCGTCCAGAACCGCCGCAACACCAAAGCGGCCAAGCGCTTGCTGACGCGGCTGCTGAAGAAGCAAGGCATCGCGCCGAAGCGCATGATCACCGACAAGCTGCGCTCCTATGGAGCAGCCAGGCGACAGGTGATGCCGGACGTCGAGCATTGGTCGCACAAGGGATTAAACAACCGGGCGGAGAATGCACATGTGCCGCTGCGAAAACGGGAGCGGATGATGCAAGGCCTCCGATCACCAGGAGCACTGCAACGCTTCGTTTCGATCTTCTCGGCTCTGCGCAATCTCTTCGTCCCGCCCCGCTCAAAACGCTCCGCTCTCGCTACACATATTCACCGCCTGCAGGCCATGGCGGAATGGAAAGCCGTGACCGTGGTCAGCTGACATCAGCGACCGCAGGTCCCAACGCGTTTATATGCAGACAACGTGACATCTTCCCACGATGAGATCCGCCAGAAATTGCCCGAAGACATCGACAAGACGGCCTTCCTGCACCGGCTTGTCTGCCGGGGCTACACGGACGTGGTAGACGCCGATTTGTCGAAATACTTCGACACGATTCCGCATTCGGACCTCAAATCGGTGGCCGACGCATTGTCGACCGGCACGTGCTGCGGCTGATCAAGCTGTGGCTGAAAGCGCCGATCGAAGAGCGGAACGGTGACGGGAAACGGCACGTGAGCGGTGGTAAGAGCAGCACGCGCGGCACGCCGCAAGGTGGGTCGCAAGCCCGCTGCTCTCGGTCATCTAAATGAACCGGTTCCTGAAACATTGGCGGCTAATTGGACGCGACGAGGCGTTCCGGGCGCATGTCGTCTCCTATGCCGATGACTTCGTCATCCTCAGCCGCGGGCACGCGGGTGAGGCGCTGGCGTGGACACGTTCGGTGATGACGAAACTCGGGCTGACGCTCAACGAGGCGAAGACCTCCTGAAGGATGCCCGCACAGAACCCTTCGACTTCCTTGGTTACAGCTTCGGTCCGCACCGTTTCCGGAAGGATGGCCATTGGTACCTGGGTGCGAGCCCATCCAAGAAGAGCGTGCAACGCGTCAAGACGAAAGTCAGCGAACTCCTAAGACCGGGTAACAAGGGGCCATGGCCAGGAGGGCGTGTTCGGCTGAACCAGCTCTTGCTCGGTTGGTCGACTATAGCGCGACGATCAGGATGAGACGGCGTATTGCCTCATGTAACGATGCTCCCCGAGATTCGAGCGTTCCCTCATCCATTTTGATCCCGGCTTGGGGCGAAGGAGGCCGGGCGCGGAGATGGCCGGGGTTTCGCAGCGTCCGGCCT
>NZ_JBVVPW010000080.1:0-4698 GCF_055811385.1 Mesorhizobium sp. WSM4849 | reverse complement strand
CTTCATGGAGCTTCTCACAGAGACATTCCGGCTTTTTGAGAGTGAGAACTGATGAGCCGGGCGCGAATCCATCCTGATGTCTCATGGCCCAGCCACAGGTCGCGCTTCCGGGGCTGCGTTGAGCCAGCACCGAAGGGTCGTATCGCGCCTTCATTGATAAGATCGTCAGCCGGCACAACGCCAATCATGGTAAGCTTATCGATGCCGAGCGCCCTCATTTGCAGGAACTGCCCGACCGGCGAACCAGCGACTTTCCGATGACAATCTCCGGGGTGAGCGCCGCGAACTCGTCTGCACCGGCCGGACAACACTCTCCTGCAGTGAGGGCGCCGCAGCCCGCGGCGCACGCGTTTGCGGCCCTCCTCAATGATGACCTTGCTTGTCGTGCGCCCGAAGGCATGGGCACCCGCATAGACCGGGTTCGTCAGAATGTTGTGCACGGTATTGTAGAGCGGCAGTTTCCAGGCGATGAAGCGCCCCTCTGCGTCATGCGACCTAACGGGCAAAGCGATGCCTTCGTCTCTGAACCACATATGGACCTGCCGGACGCTCTGTAGCTCGGCGAACTTCGCGAACACCAGCCTCAACGCGTGGATGTGCTCGATGAGGAGGTTCTCCGGCAATATCATGCAGCCCGCCGCCGCCGGGGACATTTGCGGCGTGGCGAGTCGGCCACCGGTCGGCAACTGCTCAGCTACTTAAGTGACTTCGGTTGGCATTCGAGCCGTCCCGCCAGAGGTTGATCGGAGTCCTCTGGGTGAGATCACCCGAGATTTCGGGCGCTACCTGAGCGTGGAGCGTGGCCTCTCACCGGCGACCTTGAGCAACTATCTGCCGATTGTTCGATGCTTTCTGATCGGGCGGTTTGAGGACAAGTTGATGCGGCTAGATGAGCTGCGCCCAATCGATGTCCATCGTTTCGTTGTCCGTTACGCAAAGACGGGAAGCCTTCGCCGGGCGCAGCTGATGATCACAGCATTGCGCTCGTTTCTGCGCTTTCTGCAACAGCGGGGCGCTATCGCGACGGATCTCGCTCGCGCAGTGCCTGGGGTGGCCAACTGGAGCTTGGTGAACCTACCCAAGTCGCTTCCGCCTGAACAGGTCGAGCAGATGCTCGCGTTTTGCGATCGCGGCACGCCGGTCGGCCAGCGAGATTATGCGATCTTGTTGTTCCTGGCCCGCTTGGAGCTGCGTGCAGGCGAGGTCGTCGCTTTGACCTTGGACGGTTTGGATTGGGAACTGGGCGAGATTGTCGTCCGCGGCAAGGGCCAGCGGCTGGGACGACTGCCATTACCGGCGGATGTCGGTGCGGCGCTGGTCGACTATTTGCGGCACGTTCGTCCGATCTGCTCGACGCAGCGGGTCTTCATCCGCATGCGAGCGCGATTGCATGGTCCGGTCGGCTCCAGCGCCGTCGACTGTGTCGTTTATCGCGCGCTCAAGCGCGCCGGGCTGAACCCAAAGTTCAAAGGGGCTCACCTGCTACGCCACTTCCTGGCCACCGACCTGCTGCGCCGAGGCGCTTCGCTTACCGAGATCGGACAACTACTGCGCCATAGCCAGCCGACCACCACGCAGATCTACGCCAAGGTGGATTTCGCGGCGCTACGGACCGTGGGGTGGCTTGGCCGGGAGCTGCGTCATGAGCCCGTTGCAGGCTGCGCTCGACGAGTATCTGGCCATGCGTCGTGCCCTCGGGCACGAGCTCCGTCTGGCCGGACGCCTGTTGCAACAGTTCCTCGCGTTCGCCGATCAGGCCGGCGCGACCTAGGTCACCGCCGATCTCGCATTGGCATGGGCAACCCAGCCTGCCAGCGCGCAGCCCGCCGCGCCCAGCGCGTGCTCGCGATGCGGAGCAAGCGCTATTTGCGGCGACCAATCGACTTTCTTACGCCGACCGAAGTGGCCGCTCTGCTCGCCGCTCCTGACCTCAATATCTGGAGCGGGCGGCGCGATCGGGCGTTGCTGCTTCTGGCCGTCCAAACCGGACTGCGCGCCTCCGAACTCCTCGGTCTGCGCTGCCAGGACGTCGTGCTCGGCCCCGGCGCCCACGTACGATGTCAAGGCAAGGGGGCGCAAAGTCCGCAACACACCCCTGCGCAAAGAGACCATCGCGGTTCTGCGCACTTGGCTTCAAGAGCGCCAGGGCCAGGCCTCAGAACCTGCCTTTCCGACCATCACCGGCACGGTGCTGAGCCATGACGCCCTGCAATACTTGCTCAACAAACATCTTGCCATTGCGCGTCGTCACTGCACCTCATTGTCCGGAAAGCATGTGACGCCTCATGAGCTTCGACACACGCTGGCGATGGACTTGCTTCACCACGGCGTCGACCGTTCCGTGATCGCGCTCTGGCTCGGCCACGAGTCGGGGGAAAACGACATCCATTTATTTGCAGGCCGATATGAAGCTCAAGGAAGACGCACTTGCCAAGTCGCCGTCCGCTGATGTTCGCGCCAGCCGGTATCGTCCCGACGATCACCTCATGGCCTTCCTCAGGAGCTCTGATTATGCCGACACACATGTGAGCATGTCCCGAGAAACGCTTGGGGTTTTCGCGCCATCTGGGGGCCCACTCGGAATAATCTGGGCCTCGGAATTATGCCTGAGCGTGTGGACCGTCACACGCTTGTCGATGCCGGCGGCCGCACGCGCCGAGCGCCAGGCCGAATACAGCACCTGCACGTCGATGGGGCGAATTGCATCCCCGCCCGGAACAGCCAGCCCTGTGGCTTCGCTAGCCGCCAGTAGACGCGCAGGATGCGCAGAAGCCGGTGCGGTCCTTGCCGCCCTTGCCGTGCTCGACCCGGATGACACCGCGTTCGCATCGATGTCGCCGACCTTCAGCCCGACGGTCTCCGAAGCGCGATGGCCGGCGGCATAGGCCGTCGTAAAGGCGGTGCGCGTCTTCAGGCTCGGCACGGCCTCGAGAAAGCGGACAACCTCGTCGGCGCTGAGAACCACCGGCAGGGTGCGTGGAGCGCGGGCATAGACGATCCGCTCAGGGATCTCGGCATGACCCAACGTCGCGCCGTAAAAGAACCGCAGTGCGCACACCGTCTGGTTCAGCGCCGGCCACGAGATTCCGGTCGAAACCAGATGAACCTGGAAGGCGCGGACGTCCTCCAGACCGAGCCGGTCCGGCGAACGGCCACAGTAGCGCGAAACTCCGCCACGGCATGCACGTAGGATCGCTGCTTGGCCGGCGACAGATTGCGATCATATCCTGGATCATGCGCCGGCGAAGCGGGCTCAACTCGGCCATCTTATTGCTCCTGTTCTCAAATTGCGCTTCAATAGCAGCAATCCTTCAAAACAGAAGCGTCATCCGCAAATCGGTGCACCAAATGCCGCGTCAGCGGCTTCGTTGTGTGCCCAGCAGTTCAACCGCTTGGGGGTGAAAGTCCCTTAGCCAACCTGATGGAGGTGAAGGCCTAGCAAAGCGCAAGGGCATTACCGCGAGGTGGTGTCTAAAGGAAGCGTGGAGCAAAACTGCGACCTGACGAACAGAAACCGGATATGAGGCATCCCTGGCCGGACGAGCGGGCAACGTGTCGCGAAGTCCATATCCATCAAGGGGCAGGGCTGTAGATCCGGCAGGTGCGGGGAAGGCGATTGAACTTACCTGGGGAGGCCTGCATCATGTTCCGACTTCGGAACTGAGGGAACCGCAAGGTGACCTGATCGTGATGCAGGAGTCAGCAGAGGGCGTAGTAGGTGATGCTGTCGGCAAGGCTAGTGAGGCACTCCGAGGCCGAAAGGCGCAGCAAACGGATAGGCCGAGCCGGAAACGATGACCGAAGGCCCGAACGATTGGAAGTGGCAAGTAGGACTGGCAACTCATGAGTGGAAAGCGGCAGAAGACCCAGTATTCACTGGCCCTGGAACCGAGGGATCAGGGTGAAGCCCCTGTCAGCGGTTACCAAGGGGCCGAACCGCTCGTGGCGAAGTCTGCACACGAAAGCCCGGCTTGGACAGAACAGCTAATGGAGACGGTATGTAACCGAGAGAATCTGGAAACAGCGTGGAAACGCGTTCGAAGCAACAAGGGCGGTCCAGGCGTGGATGGGATGACCATCGACGACGCCAAGGGCTACCTGCGTGAGCACTGGCCAAGCATTCGGGATCGATTGCTCAAGGGAACCTACCAGCCGCAGCCGGTCAAGCGGGTCGAAATCCCCAAGCCGGAGGGCGGGGTCAGAAAGCTCGGCGTGCCTTGCGTCGTCAACAGGCTGATCCAGCAAGCCCTGCTGCAGGTTCTCCAGGAGCAGTGGGACCCGACATTCTCCGAGCACAGCTACGGCTTCCGTCCGGGACGCTCGCTCGCTCATCAGGCGGTAGCCCAAGCGCAATGCTACATTGCCGAGGGCTACAGCTACGTGGTCGATATTGATCTCGAAAGATTTTTCGATCGAGTCAATCACGACAGCTGATGGCGCGCGTCGTCGCGAGGGTGACGGACAAGCGTGTGCTCAAACTCATCCGGGCATTCCTGAATGCCGGGGCGATGGAGGATGGCTTGGTCCGTCCGGTGGACGAGCGGACCCTCCTGCTCGACGATCTCGACAGGGAACTGGCCCGACGTGGTCTCCGTATAGCGCGGCGATCTGGGAGAGACCTCGCATTGCCTCGTCGAAAATGTTCCTGAATGTTCAACCGTTGCCTCACATAAGTTGCTCCCCACCGAATGGTATGAG
>NZ_JBVVPW010000079.1:0-5201 GCF_055811385.1 Mesorhizobium sp. WSM4849 | reverse complement strand
TCAGGGGGCGGTTATTTCTCGGAACGAGGGGGCGAGATCATTTCGGAATCGGGGGGCGACATCCCTCGGAATTTGCAGCCTTGACGGTGCAGGGTTACGAGTCCTGATCCGGTGATCAGCCGGGCGCTGAGCACCGCGGCGCGCAGTTGTTCGTATGTGCCGACGAGACTGGTCGCGCGCTGCCTTCTTCCAGGCTGTCATCGCTGATCGGCCGCATCCCGAACAGGGCTTTCGCACCTGCCTCCGCTCGTCGCTGGCGACTGGATCGACCGTCATGAGAATTGCCTGGTCACGGGCGCAACCGGCCTGGGCAAGAGTTGGCTGGCCTGCGCGCTCGGTCACAAGGCCTGCCGCGACAATCGATCGGTGCTCTATCATCGCGTCCCGCGTCTCTTCGAGGCGCTCGCCCTGGCACGCGGCGATGGACGCTATGGCCGCCTGCTCAAGACGCTCGGCCGCGTTCAGCTCCTCATACTCGACGACTGGGGCCTGTCGGTTCTCAATGCCGCCGAGCGCCGCGACCTCCTGGAGATCCTCGACGATCGCCACGGCCGCGCTTCCACAATCGTCACCAGCCAAATCCCCGTCCAGCACTGGCACGACGTCATCGGCGAACCGAAGTTGTCATGATGCCTCCTTCTTTGATCGCCTGTTGCGTGCGATCCGCGCCCGCAGCGTGTTGATCCGGTCATCTGAGAGCTCGATTTGCCACGGCTGTCCCTTCGTGAGCTGGTGCCCCTCGAGCCAGCCGCGTGCGAGATAGTCGAAGACGGTTGTGGTGTGACGCCCAGGGCGGCGGCCGCCCCTTGAACAGAGTAGGTTCCATCTGGCCATCGGTCGGGATTGGCGCTCGTCCCGTTGATCTTGACGGTGGGGATGCCCCAACGTGTCCGCAGAAGCCAGACATTCTCATCTTTGAACGCGCAGCCGCGTGCTGCGACAAAGCCTTCCGCGTTCAAGGCCGCCGCAATCTCCTTGTCCATTTTGCCCGCAGCGTTGAGTTCGATCACACGGCTCCCGCAGCCGCTCCACATCGATGTAGTCGCCATAGGTGTGGACCCGCCTTTGGAGAGAGTGCTCGCTTGTCGCTCCCGTCTGCCACAGGATGTTGAACCAGACCTGGCCCTGGAAGCGTTTTTGGTCGAGGACGGCCTCGCCAATGATGAGACGCAAAATGGCCTTTCGCTCGGCCGATGTTGTGGAAGGGGCGTGCCAGATGCCGGGCAGGTCTTCTCCCAGCTTTTGAAGCGCTTGGCGGTCGGACTCGCTCAAGACCAGGGGCTCGTCGGACCGCCAGCGTTCGTAATCCTGTTCGATCGCCTCGGCAGCGCGCAGCTTCTCTTCCCAGCCGCGCTCCAGCGAACGCGCCACCAGACGGTTCTCCGGCTCGACCGCATCATATTGGCGCCGTGCACGTTCTGCCTCATAGCGCGCCCGCTCGCGCCGCAGCGCCCACTGCCGCTCAAGCTGACGCGTCTCCTCTTCGATCTGGCCCAGTGCGGCGATGGCGATGACGATCTTGTCCGGCCGCAAGGCCTCGAGCAGGATGCTTTCGACGTGCGCATCGACGGGCAGCGCACGCACATCCTGGCATAGCGGCCCCCCCTCCTAGTTGCGGTCGGCGCGACACGTATAGACGGGGTAGTCGCCCGCGGGACCGCTATAGCGCAGGCTCATCCGGCGACCGCACCGCCCACAAACAGCGATGCCCTGCAGAAGTGCCGCCCCCTTGCGCGGCAAACCGGAATGACCGGCTTCGTAGCAATTGATGTTGTTTGCCAGTCGCCTCTGGTTCTCCATGAACTCCTCCCAGCCGATATAACCAGGATGGGCAGCCTGAAGGCAAACCTCCCAGTCGGCGATGGGGACCTTGGTCGTCCTCGGGCGATAGACGCCATGGCGAATCCGCCCGCCTTCCACCCGCCTGCGGCCATAGACATACGCCCCGGCATAGGCAGGATTTTGGAGAATGCTGAGCACGCGCGAACTATCGGCCTCGCGCCACACCACATCGTGCGGCGCCGGACCGAAGAGTGGGCGCACAGGCAGTGGCAGATCGTTCTTTCGCAGGTATCGCATCACGGCCCGCGCACTGTGAAGCTCGCGGAACTTGGCGAAGACCAGGCCGAGCCTCGCCTGCACCTGCTCATCGGGATTGAGAATGATCTCGCCCGAGCGGCCATGCGCCAGTCCGGCGGGAACGGGAAGGCGTAGCTCGCCACGCGCCGCCTTCTGACGCTCGCCCTGATGGAGGCGCTGCCTGATCTGGTGCAACTCCGCCTCGCTCATGATGCCGGACAAACCGAGCAGCAGGCGGTCATGGTAAGCGCAGGGATCGTAGAGACGTTCGCCGTCGGCAATGATAACGCCGAAGAGCGCGCACAAATCGAGGAGCTGATGCCAGTCGCGATTGTTGCGGGCAAGCCGGGAGGCATCGAGGCTGATGACCAGGCCGGCGTTCCCCAGTCCGATCTCGGCAATCAGCTTCTTGAAGCCCACCCGCTCAACGGTCCCGGCTCCGGATTTGCCAAGATCTTCATCGATGACGTGCACGCGTTCATGCGGCCAGCCGAGGGCGACGGCACGATCGACGAGCCGGTATTTCAGTTCCGTGCTTTCCTGATGATGCCGCACCTGGTTCACGGAGGACTGGCGGACGTAAATGTAAGCGAGCTTACCGCGATGCGCGGCAGTAACGCATTCGTTTTCTAGTCGACGTTCTCAACATGCCGATCCGCCGCTATCGGCGCGCCCGTCGATCGCATCCGCAAGAGAAGCCGCGCGAAGCCCTGCGCGATCTGCTTCTGCGTCTCCCCCGGCAAGTTGAGCCAAAGACTCGGCAGAGTGATGATACTCGGGTTCGGAACTTTGGTGGTGGGGGTCTGGGACGCGACACGATACAGATTCGACTGGATGTTCATCGCGAATCACCTCCTCGATAGGGGAGGCCAACGTGCTGTTCAAATGGTGCAGCAATGTGAGCAGCGTTCGCACGTTGATGTGGGCCAACGCTTTCGAAGCGCCTTGTTCTTCCGGTGACGCCGCTGCAAGGTCGGTCACCGAGCGCCGAATTGAACGGCGGCGTCCGTCAGATAGTCGAACAACAACGAAAGCCGGACCGCGCGCAGAACGGGACGACACGAGCTCCAGACGCTGACCCGCTAGGCCGTGACGCGGGTCGATGACCGTCAAATGAGACACCACCCCGTCGAGAATGGCGGCAGCCTCTGATGTTTGGTGATCCCACCCTCGGCGACGCGATTCTGGATTGCCTCGTTCACAACGCTCACCGCCTTCAACTCACCGGAGAAAGCATGCGAAAACACAGCGCTCGCGCTCACGCTCTTGACGCAGCCACAAACACGTGAATCAATGAACAAGTCGCTCCAAGCGGCCGCTCATGATCGCGTGAAATACCTGCTCACGATAAGATGAAAATGAGCGCTCACCATCGCGTGAAATGGCTGCTCACAATCAGCGAAATGCGCAGTCAGCTCGAGGATGATCGCCTCGATCTCCAGTGGCGTGCGGTTGGCCAACAGCGGCTTCCTGCGCGTCAGTTCCTGCAGCGCCAGTTCGCCGCCGGTCTCATAAAGCTCCTTGAAGCGGTAGAAGCTGTCGCGCGAATAGCCCATCATCTTGCAGGCCTGGCTGACATTGCCGAGCTGTTTGGCCAACTCCAGCAGCCCCACCTTTGGCGCGGATGATCTTTTGGTCCTTGGTCATGTCAGTGTTCCTTTCTAGTCTAACGCCGAGGCCGGGCGCTGCGAAGCCTGACTACTGCACGCCCGGCCTCGGCTCAGCTTCAGCTAGGACACCGTCTGTTCAGATAAAGTTTAAACTTTTACACCTCCCAGATCGTCCGCTCGCCCTGTTCGGGGTGCCGGTGCGCCTTCCCAGGCAATGGATTTGTCGAGCAGCCAGGCGTTCAGCTCCTCATAGCTCTTGAAGCGCAGCCGCGGCGTGAAGAAGCGCTCGCGCACCAGCCCGACTTGGTTGGTTCTCGACCTGGCCCTTCTCCCAACCGGAGGCCGGCGTGCAGGCGACGGGCTCCACCAGATAATGGCTGCACATCTGCTGGAAGCGGCGGTTGTATTGCCGGTCCTTGCCGACGAAGACCGTTTTCACCTCCGTCTTCATGTTGTCGTAGATGCCGCGCGTGCAGGCACCCCGGAAGAAGGCAAACGCCCGATCGTGCGCGTCGAACACCATCTCCTGGCTCTCGCGCGGATAGGCGCGCACGAACATCATGCAGCTGTGGCAGAGCCGGACATGAGCGACCTTCACGGTCACCGTCACGCCGCTCAGGAGAACGATCTCGTGGCTCCAGTCGAACTGGTAGGCCTCGCCCGGTGCGAAGAAGAGCGGCACATAGGCATCTGCAGGGGCGCGGCCGCGCCCCTTCTCCCAGGCCTGCGCATGCCGCCAGACCGAGCTGTAGCTGCCCTCATAGCCAAGCGCGCAAAGCTCTTCAAAAATCCGCGTCAGCGTCAGCCGTTCCCGCGTCGGCTTGCCTGCATTGGCGGCCAAAAGCCGCTCCAGCGCGTCGCGCCACGCCCCCATCCGCGGCAGCGGCTGATGCCTGCGTTCGTAGCGGAATTCCGTCTCGCCGGAGCGCAGCACCTTGCGCACCACTTTGCGCGAGACCTTCAGCTCGCGGCAGATCTGTTTGATCGACTTCCCCTGAAAAGCGCAAGGCGGCGGATCTTTGCAATCGTCTCCACGACCAATATCCAAAACAAATGCCTCCGATGAAAACCGGAGGCACTGTGATGCCCCTGCGTTAAGGGGGTCCCTATCCTATTCCACGAAAGATCACAGAGAGGGCGTACAAACCAAGCTGTCACAAGCACGCGGCGAGTTCTTGGTATCCACCGGCTCCGCCAGCAGGCGTGATGATGCGGGTGAAAAACTCGGATCTGGCGAAAGCTTCGATACCACGACACCGTGAGTGCCCCGGCGGTACGCCGGTCGTCAGTGGCTGAGGCGGCAGCCGGTGACATTGACGATATCGCGGCGCCACACGCAACCAACCCCGACCACCGTGAGCAAGCCACGACCCTCAAGGCCCGGCGAACCAACGTTGCGGCTCGGACAAACGGCCAAAGGGCTCCGGTCAATCGATCTGAACCTCAGATATTTCCGACTGCACGTCGCACTGCAATTAACCGCTTCTCCCATGCGTCGCCGGTGAGCCTCTT
>NZ_JBVVPW010000078.1:0-5440 GCF_055811385.1 Mesorhizobium sp. WSM4849 | reverse complement strand
AGCAAGATCCTGCCGCTTCCCGTTCTCCTCGCCGGTCGCTGAACCCCAACAAACGCCGCCGGTTTTGCCCCGGTTACCGTTTTGGTAGCTAAGTGCTTGAAATTGCTTGGCTGGGGAACCTGGATTCGAACCTGGACTAACGGAGTCAGAGTCCGTACGCACATGTTGAAATCATTGTGATTTATGGCCGTGTGTCGCTAGACGCCCAAAAGTGACGCCGCCGCGTCCATGGCAGTTGTGTCATCACCCTTCGGGAACAGATGACCGTATGTGTCCAGCGTCACCACGATTGACGAATGGCCCATGCGATCCTGAACAACCTTCGCAGGCAAACCGAGACCACCATCCTCGGGACGGTTGATACACCAGCTTGCATAGAAGTGCCGCAGGGCATGAAGGCCGGTGTACTTGGCCGTCATGATCGGCTTGCCTTCTTTGTCCATCTCGCCGCTACCCGTGACCACGCCAGCCGCTTCGAGGGCAGGGTGCAGCCAGCGCTTAACGATATTGGCGTGCCACTCGATGTTGCCCTCCGTGTTCGGAAACACAAGTCCGAGATCACCCTTCGGACATTCGGATTGCCACACTTTCAAGGCCTTCACCAAAGCAGTGACAAGGGGAATCGTACGTCGCCCTTTCTTGGAGGGATCCGATTTCTTGGTATGCGTCGGCACGCTGGCGCAGGGTGACTTCGGCCTTGGTGAGATCGACGTCCGACCAACGAAGTCCGCGAAGTTCGCTAGCACGCATGCCGGTGAGAACTGCGGTCATTAGGAACACGCGGACGCGGCCCTCAGCGTGCGCCAGGATGGCACTGACTTCTTGTGGCGTCGGAATGTCTACGCCGACTTGTATCGGCTGACCAAGGTGCCCGGCACCGCTTTTCTCAAGGCACGCAGCAAAAAGTGTCTAACCCGCCCGGACAGTCAAGAGGTGTGGCAGGCAGGCCATGCGCAGCCAGCCGCAGCGAGCCGGCAAGACGCGCGAAGCACTTCGGCGGTGTAGGACAGCGGCACGCCAGAACGCGCGCAGGCCAGGCGTTGGCCTGCCAATTGTGTTTTGACTATTTGGCTGAACGGGCGCGTAAAATATCAGGTTCGCCCGGTTGGGCGAACTAACTCAGGGAGGATGTTATGAAGATGAATCGACGTAATGCTCTCGCCCTTGGTGCCACCTCGTTGGCGGCCCCGCTATTGGTCGCAAAGCCCATTCCGGTAGCGGCCAAGACCTACGGTCCGACTGATGGCAAAGAGATTTTTCCCGGCGTTCGGCTCGTCGAACTGGGAACACGAGACTCCCATATCAAGGGGTACAAGAAAATTGCCATGGAAGACGTCGTCTACCAGCCAAAGGCAACTAGCCCGCTGGGGGATGTCATGGCCGACGATATGGTCTGCACGGTCACTGAAGGCGAGCTCCAGGTCACGGCAGGCGACATGCAGTTCACGGCCAAGGAAGGCGACGTATGGAGCTGCGGCAAGGGTAGCACGAAGGAGGCTGCTACGAACAACGGAACAGGGGTCGCAGTGATGCGGGTGATTAACCTGAAGGCTGCATAAAGTTGAGTAGCGCCCGAACCGGCGCGAGGCGCTTGCCCAGTTAGGACATCGGCCGCCGGATATATCTTTCAGCCGACGGAACGTTAGTGCCCGCCGGGTGTTATCACCATGATCCCGCATAGGGATCATGGTGGCCTTGTCCCTCTTGGCCCCAGTTTGAGTCCGCTGTCTCCCCGACAGCGGACGCGACGCATTCAGTGGCATCCTCTAGACGCAAATGCCCAATGACTTAGCTGCCTCCTGCTTGACTGAATACAACCGTGCCGTCGTCTTTGCGTACTTCCACTGCTACGATACCGTGATCCTGCTTTCTAGGGAATGTCGCCAGCGCGTGATCTCTTGCGGCCTTCTCGGCATCGAAGGGCGTCTTTTCAACGATTCCCTGTTTCCCGTACCAAATCACCGTGAAGCCCACCGCTGCGACGCTCCCTTTAAAGGCGGCTTCATTGGCGCCCCGGCCTGGGGCGGGCCTACCTAGCCGCCATTTTCTATTCCGCCGGCAGCTCTTTTGAGCCTCGACCCAAGCCCGGCCGCGGCTCTCAAGCGTATCATCCGGGCCGCTTTCGCTCATACTCGGCGTCACCTGCATCGCGAGCCTCTTTTATTCCTCGGAACCGATCGCGAAGCTCAGCGCCCAGCACATGAACCGAGTAGATGCCTGAGTTGGTGTAGGTGTGGTTCTTGTGCTTAACAATGACCGCAACCTGTTCGCCGCCGACAAGTCCGCGCGAAATGCGGGCATGCCCATGCGGCTCCCATTGAATCGACAATTGCGCCTCCCCGATCCATGTTCCTCATATCGACAGGATGCGCGCCGATACGAGTACGCGCAAGCGTTGCTTTCACAGCGGTGCTTGACGATTTCAACGGTGGAAAATAGCCGGCACCGCTCGCTGGAGGTTGCCTGAAAGGCGCCGGCCGGGCGGAGTTGGTCGGAGTTTGAAAATCCTTGTGATCTAAAAATGTGCGCGTTGCACAACTTGCAACTTCGGGCCAAAGTGTAGGCGGCCCGAACGGGAGATAGGATACAGCCTACCTCCCGCCCGCGGGCGTAGCGCCAACTGGTACTCGGGATCTGTAGCCTCATCACTTGTCAGGCGACAGCTGCAGATCCCACCCAGCGCTTTTCAATGTACTGATTGCGGAAGACTCGCGCCTGCTGTGGCTGCCTTTTCCCACAAGCATTTTGTTCTGTGTTCGTTCTGAGTTCGGTGTGACCGTGCGACTGCCGGCGGCAGCACAGAAGAGTCATATGACGATCCGAACTGGCAGACGGCAGTGGCGGCGTTTGGGTGATCTGCGGGCCGCTTCCCGTCCCAGCCCTATCGCTTCTTTTTGCTGGTGGCCGGCGCAAAGTTAGCGTTCTTTTTCGGCCAACCTTTTTCGTCAAACACGATCGGCCCGGCAAAGGCCGTGCTGAGGCCGCTGATAGCGCGGTGGAGATTGTCGGCGGTTGCGTCATGCAACCGCCGCACAGCATCTTTTTGCGCCTTTGTCTTGGCCATTCCATCCAATGTCATTTTTACGCCGCGGATGGCATCCCAATCGATGTCATCCTTTGTCGCGTCGTGAAGCGCTTTCATAAACCAAAGGCTCATTCCCTACTCCCTCAGAAGCGGACCGATCGCCGACGCTTAGTTGGACTCGATCGCCTCGTATTCTCGCCCCTTTAGGTCAAGGCCGCGCTTTGTCAGCACGATGCTAAAGCGCTTGAAAAGTCCGAAGAACTCTTCGAACGACAATTCTATCTCGACTTCGCGTAGGCGCAGCTTTTCCTGTCGGTCGAGATTGCTCTTGAACGTGTCAAAGTCACCTGGCGGTGCAATGAGGGCACGAATGGTTGGCGGCTTAGAGGTGCACCGTGATTTTCGCCAACCCATATCTCGACACCGACCAAGAAGTCATCCTTGGATACAATTCCTTTCTCACGAAGGAAGTTGTGAATGGACTGGTCATGACCGTCGTCCGCCGCTGCCGTCCCTTCAAAGTCTCCGTATTGGACACTAGCCTTCAGTTTAAGCATCAATTCCTCCACGTTTGCTTGAACTCTTCATCGAACCACATTTCGGCATTGTAATCGGCTCCGGCGACTGACCGGAAATTGAGGTAATGCGAATAGACCTTTTCGCTAAGCCATGACTTGAATTGGGAGAAGCTTGGATGAATCAGCAGGGCTGGTTGAGACGCCGCGCTCGTTCGCCCATTCGTGACACATGTGGCGGATGGCTTTCTCGGACTCAGATTTCTTCACGTTGGCGCTCGTTCATCGGCGCCTTCGGAGCGCTGTGCCGCTGTTGGGAGGTGCACAATCAGGTCGTCTTGGCCAGCGATCCGTTGCACGACGCGCCAGTTTCGAAAGGTGGCGTATTGCTTAGGTTCTCCTCCACCCAAGACGCCGGACATCAGGTCAAGGTACGCTTTCCGCATGTTGTGTTTTACGACCAAAACACTCGCATCTCCCCCGAGCAGTATATCGCCAGGAGTAGGCGTTCCGTTAAGGGAAAAATTGTCGCTGACTGCAATGGATTCGATTTCGGTGCCTCTGAGGGCGAAACCCATATCGCCAGCGTTCACAGTGGTCAGAGTCCATTTCTGCTCTGACGAAATATCAACGAAAAAGCGATCTTCTTCGCCCCAATCGGCAATGATCCCCAAGATGTTGTCAGCACGGAAACTCGTATAGACGAGAGCGCCGGCTGAGAAATCGGACAGCCTTCCGAACATGCCATTCGTTATCATTCTTCACGCCCTCCCATTAAACCCGTTGGCACACTTCGCACGCCCTAGCGGGCAAGTCGACTCTTGACCTCCACAGGCATTTGTTCCTATTTCGTTCTCCATGCCGGAGAGCAATGGCCAACGTGGCGGAATCATATGGTGTTTTAAGCAAAGCCCACGATGTTGGGCAGATCGTACGCGTCCGGTGCGGCCATTACCCTGGCTGGCGGTACTATACGCCGGCCGACCTGCAACGCGTGCTCGGTGATTCCGAGGTGCGGCGGATTCCCTACCGAATTCGGTGCGAGCGTTGTAACTGCGGCGACCAAATGACGGCCGAGGTTTTCATTCCGGTTGCAGCGGAGCGTGCCCGCATGACGGTGCGGCGGCTTGTCGACATCAAAACAAAGCGCATTCCAGTTTGGCGCGACGATAGCGGAGGTTAACAGCGCCAATATGCCGAACAGCCGTCGTCGTCGTAGTGGCCGCGATCACCATCCTGCCCTCCGGCCCACACTAGAAGTCCGAGCACCAGCGCGCCAAAGACGCCTAGGCCGATCTTTCCAGCGAACTCACTCCTCCGTTGCCTGGCGGCGTCTGCGGCGTCTGCGGCATCGCGCTCTTGTCGGTATGCCGGGTCGTTCTGGTACCGCTCGCGTTCGCGCAGCACGCCCATCCAGTGAGACTGCATGTACTGCGCTTGTTCCTCCGTCAGGTACCTTTGCACAAGACCGCGGGTGCCGTCCGCGCCAATATGGTAGACCGTCCAAACGGGCTCGCCGGTATAGAGCGACTGTTCTTTCTCGACTGCGTAGCTTTGCAATGCTCCTGCTCCACTAGATGCACCTGTGCAGAAATTGGAGCCACTACAGGGCTACGGAATTTTTGCAAGCACCGCCCCGCCCAGCGCTGGGCTTTTTTCATGTCGCCATGTTGCTAAGCATGTTGCTATTCGCAGCCTCCGCTCATTACCGCGCCTTACAAATCAAGGGCTTATGTTGCTACACGTCTCGGCGCTAGCAACATGGTCCTGGGCAGTTTTGGGTAACCGGGGCAAAACCGGCGGCGTTTGTTGGGGTTCAGCGTCCGGCGAGGAGAACGGGAAGCGGCAGGATCTTGCTGCCAGGGATGCCGAGGCGGTCGCCGAGATAATCCCAGAAGCT
>NZ_JBVVPW010000077.1:2500-5594 GCF_055811385.1 Mesorhizobium sp. WSM4849 | reverse complement strand
GGAATGAGAACGATCAAGCCGATCGAACTATTAGTACCGGTAAGCTTCAAGCGTTGCCGCTCTTCCACACCCGGCCTATCAACGTGGTCGTCTTCCACGGTTCTCAGGGAATACTCGTTTTAAGGTGGGTTTCCCGCTTAGATGCCTTCAGCGGTTATCCCGTCCGGATATAGCTACCCTGCTATGCGGCTGGCGCCACAACAGGTCCACCAGAGATCCGTCCATCCCGGTCCTCTCGTACTAGGGACAGATCCTTTCAATATTCCTACACCCACGGCAGATAGGGACCGAACTGTCTCACGACGTTCTGAACCCAACTCACGTACCGCTTTAAATGGCGAACAGCCATACCCTTGGGACCTGCTCCAGCCCCAGGATGCGATGAGTCGACATCGAGGTGCCAAACAACCCCGTCGATATGGACTCTTGGGGGTCATCAGCCTGTTATCCCCGGCGTACCTTTTATCCGTTGAGCGATGGCCCTTCCACGCGGGACCACCGGATCACTATGACCGACTTTCGTCTCTGCTCGACTTGTCAGTCTCGCAGTCAGGCAGGCTTATGCCATTGCACTCAGCGAACGATTTCCGACCGTTCTGAGCCCACCATCGCGCGCCTCCGTTACTCTTTAGGAGGCGACCGCCCCAGTCAAACTACCCACCATACATTGTCCCGGACCCGGATAACGGGCCGCGGTTAGACATCCATAGTGATAAGGGTGGTATTTCAAGGGTGGCTCCACCTGAGCTGGCGCCCAGGTTTCAAAGCCTACCACCTATCCTACACATGCCACTACGAATGCCAATGTAAAGCTATAGTAAAGGTGCACGGGGTCTTTCCGTCTAACCGCAGGAACCCCGCATCTTCACGGGGAATTCAATTTCACTGAGTCTATGCTGGAGACAGCGGGGAAGTCGTTACGCCATTCGTGCAGGTCGGAACTTACCCGACAAGGAATTTCGCTACCTTAGGACCGTTATAGTTACGGCCGCCGTTTACTGGGGCTTCGATTCAGAGCTTGCACCCCTCCTCTTAACCTTCCAGCACCGGGCAGGCGTCAGACCCTATACGTCGTCTTGCGACTTCGCAGAGCCCTGTGTTTTTGATAAACAGTCGCTACCCCCTGGTCTGTGCCACCCTCCTCCACTTGCGTGGAAAAGGGTCACGCTTCTTCCGAAGTTACGCGTGCAATTTGCCGAGTTCCTTCAGCATAGTTCTCTCAAGCGCCTTGGTATACTCTACCAGTCCACCAGTGTCGGTTTCGGGTACGGTCTATAAGGAGGAGCTATTTCCTGGAACCACGCAGCAGCCCGTTCAATCCGATAAGATTGGACTACCTCAATGATCCGTCACTTCCTCCAGGCCCACGAATATTAACGTGGTTCCCATCGTCTACGCATTTCTGCCTCGACTTAGGGGCCGGCTAACCCTGCTCAGATTAGCTTTAAGCAGGAACCCTTGGACTTTCGGCGGGGGAGTCTCTCACTCCCCTTACGTTACTCATGTCAGCATTCGCACTTCTGATACCTCCACCACCCCTCACGGGTATGGCTTCATCAGCTTACAGAACGCTCCGCTACCGCTCGTGATTGCTCACGAACCCTAAGCTTCGGTGTATGGCTTGAGCCCCGTTACATTTTCGGCGCAAAGACCCTTATTTAGACCAGTGAGCTGTTACGCTTTCTTTAAATGATGGCTGCTTCTAAGCCAACATCCTGGTTGTTTTGGGATCCTCACATCCTTTCCCACTTAGCCATAACTTGGGGACCTTAGCTGTAGGTCAGGGTTGTTTCCCTTTTCACGACGGACGTTAGCACCCGCCGTGTGTCTGCCGACTAGTACTCCCAGGTATTCGGAGTTTGGTTAGGTTTGGTAATCCGGTGAGGACCCCTAGCCCATCCAGTGCTCTACCCCCTGGGGTATTCGGTCGACGCTCTACCTAAATAGATTTCGCGGAGAACCAGCTATTTCCGAGTTTGATTGGCCTTTCACCCCTAGCCACAAGTCATCCCGAACTATTGCAACAGTTATGGGTTCGGTCCTCCAGTAAGTGTTACCTTACCTTCAACCTGCTCATGGCTAGATCACTCGGTTTCGGGTCTAATGCGACGAACTGAACGCCCTGTTCAGACTCGCTTTCGCTGCGCCTACACCTAGCGGTTTAAGCTTGCTCGTCACACTAAGTCGCTGACCCATTATACAAAAGGTACGTGGTCACCCAGGACGAACCTTGGACTCCCACTGTTTGTAGGCAATCGGTTTCAGGTACTCTTTCACTCCCCTTGTCGGGGTGCTTTTCACCTTTCCCTCACGGTACTAGTTCGCTATCGGTCATGCACGAGTACTTAGGCTTGGAGGGTGGTCCCCCCAATTTCAGACAGGATTTCACGTGTCCCGCCTTACTCGAGGACGATGATTTGCATTACGCGTACGGGGCTGTCACCCACTATGGCCCTACTTTCCAGAAGGTTCCGCTTGTCTCATCATCGCCACTGGCCTGGTCCGGGTTCGCTCGCCACTACTGCCGGAGTCTCGGTTGATGTCCTTTCCTACGGGTACTTAGATGTTTCAGTTCCCCGCGTTCGCCACTTTATCCCTATGTATTCAGGATAAGTTACCTATTACAGATCCTTGGAAACCACAGCAGCAAGTCTGCGCGATCTCAAAGAGATCGTCGCTTAACGCTCAATCCTTTTGGGATCTCGCGCCAATTGCCCTGCTGCTCTGATTTTCCAAGCACCTTAGGTGGGTTTCCCCATTCGGAAATCTACGGATCAAAGGGTATTCGCACCTCCCCGTAGCTTATCGCAGCGTATCACGTCCTTCATCGCCTGTGCATGCCAAGGCATCCACCAATTGCCCTTAAGACACTTGATCGTTCTCATTGCCAATACCCACCGCGCGATCTCGAAGAGATCGTCGCTTCAACCAAATCCTGTGCAGGACCTGGCTTGCGTGACAACCCTACGGGTTGCACGGAGTCATTGGCACAAAAAGACCAGCTTCTCGAGATCGGTTCGAGGGTGCGGTTAGGCAAACCCATCATATGCGGGAGATTGAGCGTCTCCCGCGACAAATCACACCCCTTTTCGGG
>NZ_JBVVPW010000076.1:0-6062 GCF_055811385.1 Mesorhizobium sp. WSM4849 | reverse complement strand
AAGGGGTGCCGCTGCCACCCAACACGCTGGCCGAACTGCGCCGCGACATGGCGCGGCTGCGGCTGATCCGGGCGCAGATCGAGGAGATCGAGAAGACGCGCCTGGAGCGCCTGGCGCGGGCGCCGCGGGAAGGCAGCCATCCCATGGTGCTGATGCTGGCCAGGGTGATGGGCATCGGCATCGAAACGGCCGACATGCTGGTGCAAGAGATCCTGTCGCGCAATCTGCGCGACCGTCGCGCGGTGGCGCGTTATGCCGGGCTGACCGGGGCGCCGGACGAGAGCGGCTGCAAACGGCGCGAGAAAGGGCTGGCGCGGGCCGGCAATGCGCGGGTCAGGCGCGGCATGATCCAGCTCGCCTGGCGCTGGCTGATGTTCCAGAAGGGCAGCGCCCTGGCGCAGTGGTTCGCGCAGCGCACCGCCGGGCTCCAGCGCAACCTGCGCAAGACCATGATCGTGGCCCTGGCGCGCAAGCTGCTGATCGCGCTGTGGCGCTATATGAGCGCCGGCGAGGTGCCGGCTGGCGCCATCCTGCGCCCCGCGGCATGAACGATCGAAACGAAACCGGCTAAAGGAGCCCACGCCACAACAGGTCCGGCATCCATCCGCCCGCGGCGGAGCAATGCCAGGACGATCCGAGGCGGCGGTGACCCGCAAGCCACCTATGGCATGATATCCCATGCGCGCGGGAGAGAATGGGAACCGCCTCCGAGGAGCCTTGCCGCCGATGCGCATGACTGCATCATGGGTTCGGATCGCCGCGATCCGCCGAATACAAGGTTGTGGGCGCGCTGGCGCCACGCCAGGCAGGTTCCCCCTCAGGTCGCCCTTGCGCCGCCAGCCGCCGGCCGGCCTGACCGAAACCAGCCGATGCTGCAATTGCGAGGCTGTCATGACGCCCCTGACCGGTAACGATAGCGCCGGGCTCGACCCCGTCCAGGACGCGTGCCCGCGCCGGCTCCGCCGGTGCCGCAAGCGGCATCCTGGACAGGCTCTGCGCGCGACGCTCCCTCCAAAAGCAGGTCGGGACGGAGGGATGGCCGCCAAACCGTCGAACAAAGGGATGGCCGCCTTGAAAAGGCCCCTTGACAGCGAAAGCCCCATACAAGGTGGCTCGGCGAAGCCGAGACGGAGAGGGGACTGCGCACTACGAAAGCCCCCTCTCCGGCCGCGGAGCCTGTCCTCGGGCTTGCCAAAGGCAAGACCCGTGGGCGGCCACCTCTCCCCGCTTCGCGGTGGGCGAGGAACCTAGGCTCGAGAGTTCGAGGGACAGCACCCCCCTCTGCCTTGCCAGGCATCTCCCCCGCAAGGGGGGAGATCGGCAGCTTCAACGCCCCGTTGTCCTGGATCAGCTTCACCCGCCGCGACGCAGCATGGATTTCGGCAAAATCTGGCCCATATCCCTGATAGGGAGCTTTGAGCGTGAAACTCGCGCGTGTAGCCCTGATTGCCGCGGCTTTTGTAGCCGCTGTGGCTGTTTGTTCCTCTTCCGCAACCGGAGAGGCGAACGGGCAGGAGAGGATTGCGCTGCGCATCGAGATAGACGGCGCCATCGGCCCGGCTAGCGCCATGCAGTTCGAGGAAGCGCTGGCGGTCGCCGCGGAGCGAAACGCCGAGGTTTTCATCCTGCAGATGAACACGCCCGGCGGGTTGGTCACCAGCATGCGCGAGATCATCGCCGACATCCTCGCCTCGCCGGTTCCCGTCATCGGCTATGTCGCGCCCGCCGGCGGGCATGCGGCGAGCGCCGGAACCTACATCCTCTACGCAACCCATGTGGCGGCGATGGCGCCCGGCACCAATCTGGGCGCGGCAACGCCGATCGAGATGGGCGGGCCGCTGCCATCCTTTCCCGGCGGCGACGACAAGAACAATGGCCCGGAAGCCGGCAAGGACCCGAAGAACCCACCGTCGGGCGATGCGATGATCGCCAAGGCGACGAACGACGCGGTTGCCCTGATCCGCAGCCTGGCTGAACTGCGCGGGCGCAATGCCGATTGGGGTGAAAAGGCCGTGCGCGAGGCGGCCAGCCTGTCGGCCAGCGCGGCACTGCAGGAACGTGTCGTCGACTTCGTCGCCCGCGACACGACCGAACTGCTTCAGCTGACCGACGGCCGGACGGTCGAGATCGCCGGCAGGAAAGAGGTGCTGGCGACCAAAGGGCTGCCGGTTGAAACGCTGGAGCCTGGCTGGCTCATCCGGCTTCTCGCCGTCATCACCGACCCGAACATCGCCGTGATCCTGATGCTGATCGGGGTTTATGGCCTCGTCTTCGAGTTCACGAGCCCGGGCGCGGTTGCGCCCGGCGTGATCGGAACGATCTGCCTGCTGCTCGGGCTCTATGCACTCAATCTCCTGCCGATCAGCTATGCCGGCCTTGCCTTGATGCTGCTTGGCATCATCCTCCTCGTCGTCGAGGTCTTTAATCCCACAGTGGTGCTTGGGCTGGGAGGCGTGGCTGCGTTTCTGCTTGGCGCTGCCATGCTGCTCAGGATCGAGGGGCCCGGCTTCGAGATGTCGTGGGCCGTCATCGGCACCGCCGCCGTCCTGACGCTCGGCCTGGCGCTGCTGACCGGCAGCTATCTGTGGGCGGCCCGCAAGAACCTTCCGCGTGTTGGCGCACAGGCCATGCAAGGGCTACCGGCCAAGGTCCTCGACTGGGAGGGCAACGAGGGCCACGTGCTGGCCCGGGGCGAGCGCTGGCGGGCGACGGCCGACGAACCCCTTGCAGTGGGCGACAGCGTCGAGGTGGCTGAGGTCAGGGGTCTCGTTCTGACGATACGGCGCCGCAATGTGCGAAGCGATGGAGCAAGGCAATGATCTTCGGTTATGTGGCCTATCTGGTAGCAGCGCTCGTCGTGGTCATGTTCCTGTCCGCGGCCATTCGCATCCTGAGGGAATATCAGCGCGGCGTGGTCTTCACGCTCGGCCGCTTCACCGGGGTCAAGGGCCCCGGCCTGATCATCCTCATCCCGTTCGTGCAGCAGATGGTGAAGGTCGACCTGCGGGTGGTGGTCCAGGACGTGCCGCCGCAGGACGTGATCTCGCGCGACAACGTCTCGGTGAAGGTCAATGCGGTGCTGTATTTTCGTATCGTCGACGCCGAGCGGGCGGTGATCCAAGTCGAGGATTTCATGGCCGCGACCAACCAGCTGGCACAGACCACCTTGCGCTCGGTGCTCGGCAAGCATGAGCTCGATGAAATGCTGGCCGAACGCGACAAGCTCAACAGTGATATCCAGGAGATCCTCGATCAGCGGACCGATGCCTGGGGCATCAAGGTCTCCGATGTCGAGATCAAGCATGTCGACCTCAACGAGAACATGGTCCGCGCCATCGCCAAGCAGGCCGAAGCCGAACGGCTGCGGCGTGCCAAAGTAATCAATGCCGACGGCGAACAGCAGGCGGCGGCAAAACTCGTCGAGGCCGGCAAGATGCTGGCCGAGACACCGCAGGCCATGCAGCTGCGCTATTTCGAGGCGCTCCATGACATCGCCGGTGAGCGCTCGTCGACTGTGGTGTTTCCGGTGCCGATGGATCTGCTGGGGCAGTTTTTGAAACTGCAGAGCGGTGGAGGCGGAGGCGCAGGCGGCTGAGCGCGCAATCTCCCCCCTTGCGGGCCCTTGAGGGGGAGTTGGCCGCGAAGCGGCCAGGGGGTCGCCGACGCCTTCCCCCACGAGACGGCGCTGGCGCTCCACGCGCGGCGACCCCCCTCTGTCGCCTTCGGCGACATCTCCCCCTCAAGGGGGGAGATCAGCACCTTTCCCGCCGCCATGGCGGCTCCGGTGCGAATCGCTTGCCGATCCAGTCGGCGAAGGCGCGCGTCTTGGCCGCTTGCCCCTTGGCTGAAGGCATCACGACATAGACCGCGCCTTCGTCGGCAAGCGTCCAGTCCTCCAGAACAGGCACCAGCCGCCCGTCGGCGAGCTCGCGCCCGACCAGCCAGTCGGTGCTCATCATCAGGCCGACGCCTTGCACGGCGGCTTCGACCAGCACCTCGGCATCGTCGGTAACCAGCGGCCCTGAGACGTCGATTTGGACGCGGCGGCCCGTGCTGTCGGTCATCTCCCAGGTCGGAAAGGTTTGGAACCCAGTGAAACCCAGGCAGCTATGCTCAAGGAGCGCTTGCGGCGTGGCGGGCGTGCCCCGGCGAGCGAGGTAGGACGGTGCGGCGCACAGCAGCCGGCGCCGCGTCGCGACCTTGCGCGCCACCAGGCGCGAATCCTCCAGCGCACCGAGACGGACGGCGACGTCGAAATTCTCGGCGACGAGATCGACGAAACGGTTGGAGAACTCGGCCTCGATGCGAACATCAGGAAATTCGGCGAGAAATTGCGGCAGCAGCGGCCCGATCCACATGCGCCCGAACGATCCGGGCAGGGCCAGCCGCAGCACGCCGCGCGGCCCGCCGCCGGCATGCGCCGAGGCCACGCTCTCCGCCTCGTCGACCGCGGCCAGAATGGCGCGGACGCGGACGAGGAACTCGGCGCCCGCCTCGGTCAGAGACACGCTGCGCGTCGTGCGGTGCAGCAGCCGCACGCCGAGCCGTTCCTCAAGCGATGCAAGCCGCCGCGACAGGATCGTCGCGTCGCGCCCGACGCGCGCCGCCGCCTTGGTGAAGGAGCGTGCCTCGGCGATCGCCGCGAAGGCGGCCATTTCGGCGAGTGCTGCTGGCTCATGGGATTGCTGCATAATGCGCAAAACTCAAATGCAAAAACAGAAGATTATGCATGGATAGCGCAGCAGCTAGTTTCACTCAATCCCAACGAATTGGCCCGTCGGCCGATCAACCGGAGTGAGACCATGAAAGCCATCGAACTGACTGCGCCCCGACTGGACGCCTTTCGCGCGGCCACCGTTGCCACACCTGAACCGCAGCGCGGCGAAGTGCTGGTCCGCCTGCGCGCCGCGAGCCTAAATTTCGTCGATGTCGCGGTGGCGAGCGGCAATTATCCCGGGCCGGGCTTCCCGCTCATTCCGGTCGCAGACGGCGCCGGCGAGATCGCCGCGCTCGGCGAGGGCGTCACCAAATACGCCGTGGGCGACCGCGTTATCGCCCATGCGAAACCGCGCTGGATCGGCGGCCGTCCGCGACCCTACGAGATGACGCAGATGCGCGGCCTGACGCTGCCCGGATCGCTCGCCGAATATGTGGCGCTGCCAGCCAATGCCGTCGTGCCGACACCGGCGCATCTGTCCTTCGAAGCGGCGGCGACGCTGCCGATTGCCGCGACCACCGCCTGGAACGCGATCCGCGCCGCCGATGTCGGGCCGGGGTCGGTCGTTGTGCTGCTAGGCACCGGCGGCGTCTCGATCTTGACCTTGCAATTGGCCAAGGCGGCCGGCGCCACCGTCATCATCACCTCGTCGTCGGACGAAAAGCTGGAACGCGCCAGGGCGCTCGGCGCCGATCACCTCATCAACTACCGCACGACGCCGGATTGGGACGGCAAGGTGCTGAAACTAACCGACGACCTCGGCGCCGACCTGATCGTCGAGACCGGCGGCTCGGCCACCTTCGTCCGCGCGGTCAACGCCACGGCGCCAGGCGGCACGCTATTCACCATCGGCTTCGTCACCGGCGCCGAGGCCATGGTCGATCTGCTGCCGATCATCATCAAGGCGCTTAGGGTGGTGGGCAACAACACCGGCTCGGTATCCGACCTGCGCGACGCCGCCCGCGCCATCGGCGCCGCCGGCATCGAGCCGGTCATCGACACGGTCTACAGCCAGGACCAAGCGGCCGAGGCCTACGCGCACATGGCGGCCGGCGGCCGGCATTTCGGCAAGCTGGCGTTTCGGTTGGAGTGGTGAGTGGATTATTTAACGATTGGCGAAAGCGGATGAAGCTGCCGATCTCCCCCCTATCGGAGGAGATGTCCGGCAGGACAGAGGGGGTGTGCAGGATCGCCAGCCCTTCCCTACTTGATGTGTTCCATCCAACCTGCCGGAAGGTACGCTACGATTCTCCGACAGGCCGGAGGGACAGCACCCCATAGGCGCTAACCTTAGGGGTAGACTGGTGGAATCGAGATGTGATTCCTAGGCCAGATGCAGAGGAAT
>NZ_JBVVPW010000075.1:0-6469 GCF_055811385.1 Mesorhizobium sp. WSM4849 | reverse complement strand
TCTGCATGTTCCAATGTCATGGCCCGAAAAATCCATGTTCATCGGCCTATTGCAAGGTGCCTTGGTGCACCGCTTACGGTCACTGACACGCGTTCCACAGAAAGGGTTCGGACCGAGATCGGAAAAAATATCGGAGAAACGTAGTAAGCGGTGCACCGCTTACCGATCAATCGGCTCCATGAAGTTGTAAGAGCGAGGCGAGTGATGGCGAAACCGGTCAGGCCGGGAGCAGGGACAACCCACCGTCAGTCCGAGGCATCATAGCCTGACAAGCAGATTGGGACCTTGTTCGCCTGCCCCATCAGGGCCAGCAGTCTCCAATGGCTGAACCAACAGGCCGGACAGAAGACTGCACCCGATCAACGCGCCAGAACGTCGAATTCCCTCTTGCAATGCGGGAGCCATCCACAGAGGACTGACGGATCAAGCTGATCTTCTGGGATGGCACCGGCGTTAGACGGCGAGTTCCGCTGGCCAAAAGGTTGAGGACGGGGTAATGCGGCTGACGGCAGCGCAATTGTCGGCGCTGCTCGCTACCCATAACAATACCCCTCCTCGTGAGGCTGATGTTCCCTGAGATCGACGCGATCGATGCCGTGTTCGCGCAGCTTGCGTATCGCCTGCATGAACGTTTCGTCGTTGGGAACGAGATAGCGACCGGCGGGATCATAGGACGTCAGGAGGCGGCCGCGCCGGAGTTGGGTGTAAATCCATTTCGGCGGGATGCGCAGTCGCGCAGCCAGCTCCGTGACGGAAAGCCGTCCTTCGACCTTGGGCCAGCGGGTGCGCTGCCGCGCGGTCTTGATTCGATGGCGAAGACGGACGCCTTGAACCGTGCTTGGGGGCACTTCATCGACGCCTGCTGACCGACTTCTGAAGAAGCAGGGTCTGCCGCCAAAGCGCCTGGCGGCCTTGGTGTTGCGACGCTGGACAATCTCGTCGAGCACAGATCCGTCCTGATCAACCGCTTCCACAACCAGCATTTTGACCGTTGATGCGAACCACCACTTCATCCAGGTGCCAGACATCGCCTTTCGTTGGTGCCTTGCGGCGTATGCTGCGCGCATGATCAGGGCCGTGCTTTCGGCACCATCGGCAGATGGTCTCATAGGAAACAGCGCAAGCTCAGATTGAAGCCGAAGTAGAGCCAGACAGCACGGGCCACGATTTCGATCGGATAGCGGTGGTTCTTGTAGGTCGGTGCACTCATGGTCGTGGGGCGCGCTGGTACCTCAATTTCCTTACCGCCCATCAATGTGACGGCACCTCTGGAATCATTCTTCCCCACTCACCTCGGAAGCACGCCCCCTACAACCCGCACTCTCCGCCGAACGGCACAATAATCAGTGCGACAGTATTTGGCTGAGGAATAGCTTTGTTCTTTCGTTTTGTGGATTGGTGAAGAAGTCGTTCGGCTTGCCCTCTTCGACGATCTGTCCTGCATCCATGAAGATCACTCGGTCTGCGACGGCACGCGCGAAGCCCATCTCGTGCGTAACGCAAACCATGGTCATGCCGTCGCGCGCGAGACCAGTCATTGTCTCGAGCACTTCAGCGACCATTTCCGGATCGAGCGACGAGGTCGGCTCGTCGAACAGCATGACCGTGGGCTCCATACAGAGCGAACGGGCAATGGCAACACGTTGCTGCTGTCCGCCGGAGAGCTGGGCAGGATATTTGTTCGCCTGCTCCGGAATACGCACGCGCTCGAGGAATTTCAGCGCGAGCTTCCTTGCCTCGGGCTCTGGCACGCCCTTGATCCACATCGGGGCGGCCATGCAGTTCATCAGCACCGTCATGTGCGGGAACAGATTGAAGTGCTGGAACACCATGCCGACGTTCTTGCGAACTTCAGCCACGTCGCGCATTTTGCTGTGCAACCTGATCCCGTTGACGGTGATCTCGCCCTCCTGATGCGCCTCGAGCCGATTGAAGCAGCGGATCAGTGTCGACTTTCCCGATCCGGAGGGGCCGCAGATAACAATGCGTTCGCCTTTGCGGACGGTGAGGCTGACGCTAGTCAATGCTCTGAAGGCGCCGTACCACTTCGAAACGTTCTTCGCTTCGATAATCTTTTCCCCACTCATTGTCGCCTGCTCATGTCCTGGTGACTCTCGATACGACGCTGGTTGTATGCGCGACAAATTGGCAGAAGCCTCCGAAGCCTTGCCCCTATTAGGGACGTTTTTCAGTTGATGTATCCTGCTAGTCGTCATCGCACGTTGCTCCCGTCGCTTACGTTGATGACGCTCATCTTACCTTGCTCCGCGCGAAATAGCGCTCGATCCTGGATTGAATCACCTCGAGGCAAATGGACATAATCCAATAGATTACCGCCGCGGTGATCAGCATCTCCAAGTAATGAAAGGTCGGCTGGCCAAGCGTGCGAGCAAGGAATGTCAGTTCCCACACGCCGAGGACCGAGACGAGCGAGCTGTCCTTCAGCATCCCGATGAACATGTTTCCCATTGGCGGAATTATTACGGGAAGCGCCTGCGGCAAAATGATCTTGCGCATCGTGAGGCCAAAGCCGAAACTCATGGATCGGGATGCCTCCCACTGACCGCGGTCGATGCTCGCAATACCGGACCGGAAGATTTCCGTCATATACGCACCGATGCATAGTGAAAGCGCCAATATGCCTGATGGCACGGCATCAAGCACAATGCCCAGTTGGGGCAGGCCGAGATAGATCAGGTAAACCTGCATCAGAAGCGGCAATCCGCGGAAGAAGGAAGTGTAGAAGCTGGCAACCCCGTAAGCGAAGCCATTGCTTGACAGTTTCGCTATGGCGGCAACGATTCCGATAGTCGATGCGAAAACCAGTGAGATCGCCGAAACATATAGTGTCGTCACCACTCCCTGCGTGATCAGGAAGGGTATCTTTTCCCAAATAAAAGGCAGATTTAGATCGAATACTTTAACGAAAGCGATAAACAGAACGAGCAGTTCGAGCCACACAATGCCGATTTGCACTTTCAGCGACGCAAAACCGATCAGTACCAGGTTAAAGCAGAACACGACCGCAATCACAAAGGCAATCGCGAAGCGCCCGTAAAAGCCGCTCTCCAACGGCTCGCCGATGACAGGCCGCATGATTTCGCCCATAATGGTGCCCGTGAGGTCAAACATAAGAAAAACTGTGAGAACAACTGCAAAGACCGAGGCTATAAACAACGGCTTGTGGACGAGTACTTCGGATTCAACGGTATCCTGATAGAGCATGTGCAGCCTCCCAAAATAGCGGCCCCGGCCCGGCCGGGGCCGCTATAGTTTCGTGAACCTTATTTTTCGACGGAGCGATCCACTCCATCGTACCACTTCATCGACAGCTTGGAGAGAGTACCATTATCCCTCATGCTCTGGATCGCGGCCGCAATCTTGTCGTTAAATTCCTTGTCGCCGCGCATAATCGCGATAGCCCCTGGAGTGGAGTACAGCTCGCCAAGCACCTTGAATGGATAGCCGGCCTTGATCGCGTTGCGCGCAAGGGCTTCCTCATAAAGGACCGCATCGAGGCGAACACCATCGCCGAAGCGAAGGTCCTCAAACGCAGTGCCTGAGTAGGCCTTTATCTCGCCTGCCTTGAATTTGAAGTCTAGAGGTTTAGCGCCGGGCCAGTCGGCTACCAGGGTGTTATTGGCATAGTACTCGGTGTTGTCGCCTGAGCCGATGCCCACTACTTTGCCGTTGAGGTCCGAAAGCTTGGCAGCCTTGCTATCCTTGTGGACGATCGCGATCACCCGCGAGTAAACATACACAGCCGGGAAGGCAAATTTTTTGGTGCGCGCCTTGGATGGTGTCATTTGACCCATGGCCATATCCCAACGTTCGTTCCAACCGCCTGCAGCGATAAGGTCCCAACCCGGCGTTATGAACTTGACCTGCACGCCCAGGTATTCCGCGATTCCCTTCGCGACGTCGATGTCGTATCCAACGAGCTCTTTGTTGTCGTCCAGGGACGACATCACCCCCCAGTCCGTCCCGACCGCCACTGTCAGCGTCTTTGTGTCGAGCACTTTATCGAGTACAGCGCCGGCATTGGCCGTAGCCGACCAAGCCACGGAGGCAACTGCGAGCGAGGCTGCAGCGGCCATCATTGTCATAAGCTTGTTCATGCGAATGTTCCCTTCATTCTTGTCTTGCAAAATTACGATCCGACCGGTTCTCCATGCTTGAGCAAAGAGCGCGCCGGCCGATCCATTCCAACCTAATTTCACCGGCCAGTAGGTTGACAGAACATTATCGATATGATGCCCATCTTGACCTTAGATGGCTATCGGTCCAGCGCCTCAACGCGGCATTGCGGGGATCGAGCTGACCAGCACTTGATGATCACCTGCCTAGGCGGCGCAAACTCACAAACTGAGTTGGTTTTGTGACGAGTTCTGATTCAAGGCTTCTTTTGGAGGCTTGAACGCGTTGTTACGCCATGGCGCAAAGCCGGGGTCTGGATCGGCTTGCTGGCGGCGGTTTCCAAGGCTTTTGACGGTGAGATCATCATGATCGACTCCTCCTGTGTCCGCGTCACCAGCACCCGGCCACGGCAAAAATGGGGGTGATGACGATGGTTGCATGGGACGTTCCCGCAGCGGTCTCACCACCAAGATCCATGCGCTTGTCGATGCCGAAGGGCGGCCAATCGATCTCGTCCTGACGGCCGGACAGGCGCATGACGGCAAGTCCGCTCTCGCCATGCTCGACGCCCTCCAGCCCGATGCGATCCTTGCTCGCCGACCGTGCTTACGACAGCGACGCCATTCGCGGCCTCGCCGCAGAGAACGGAGCGTGGGCCAACATCCGCCGAAGAAAAAAACCGAACCGACAGCTTTTTTTCAGCGCATGGGCCTATAAACAGCGCAACCTCGTCGAGCGATACTTCATCAAGCTCAAACATTTCAGAGGCATAGCGACCCGATACGACCGCGATCCGCGAAACTTTCTCGCAGCGATCAAACTCGCTTCAGTTCGCATAGGGTTGCGGGCTTATGAGTCTGGGCCAAGGGCGTCAAACTCAATTTCTATATCCCCATCATCTGGTCTTGATAGTGGAGGTCGATCTAAAAAGGGCGACCTCCAGCAAGATTAGACCCAGGCGCTCCCGCCGGCCGGGTCGATGCCTCGCCGACCGGCAGGGTGAATCGTGGTGAACGATATCGCAGCGCTCGCATTACTAGCGATGCATCTCGTCATACCCTTGCAAGCGCAACCAGAGGAGCCCATCGTGAGAAAGCGATCTGGGTTTCAGCAGCGAAGAGCTGTCTATTCCACCAACCGCATCCCAACCCCAACTGACCGTCCCGCTCCATCGGGCACGGCGAGATTTGCATGAGCATCCAGCAAAGGCTTGAGCCTTGTCATTATCTCCGGGAGGGGCACTATGGAACGTCGCTCACTTGACGAGACATGGAGCATCAAGTTTTCGTAGGTCGCCAACAATCGACCATCGGAGTCTTTGCGCAACCACATGAAGGTATGGACCTTCTTGCCATCCGATGGAAGCAATTGAGCGTCGACGTGCAAAATGTCCCCAAGCTTAGCTTCGGCGAGCAATCGGACATGGCTCTCTACCGTATAGTAGCTGTGCCCCCTTTTAACATAAGCGCTGTCGACCCCAATTTGCTGGAGAAGCGAATCGGAGGCTGCCGCGAAGCACTGAGTATATCTATACTCTGTCATGTGCTCATTATAGTCGATCCAATCGGCCACAACTTCCAGTATCAGAAGCTTCAACGTCTGCCCGGCACTAAAATTATTACTTAACTGCATATCTGATTTTTCCTTCCCGTTGGGGAAATGAAGCACTCATTCGTGAGCTTCTTTTTCAGTTCCAAGCTCTCTGCAACGACATGGACGCATCTCCGCGCGTCGAATGCGTGAAAAAAGTTGTTGCAAGCTAGTGGTTTCCGCCCGGCATAAGAGTCCTGGGTGGGATTCCCTTTTGCCTATGCGCATGCGAATCTGGCGCATGCGCACAGGAATATCTCTCACCGTCTCGCCTTCTGAAAATCGGCGACTGGCTGCCCTGGTCAGCGACCGCAACAGTCCGCAGAGGCATGTCTGGCGCGCCGAGATCGTGCTGTTGAGCGCCGATGGTGTCGGTACCGTCGAAATCATGCGGCGGACCGGCAAGTCCAAGACCTGTGTCTGGCGCTGGCAGGAGCGCTTCGCTGAGGAAGGCTTTGAAGGGCTGCTGCGCGACAAGACGCGGCCCTCGCGCATTCCGCCGCTCGGCCCGGATGTCGCCGAAGGCGTGGTGGCGCTCACGCTCGAAGACCCGCCCGCCGAGACGACGCACTGGACGGCCGACATGATGGCGAAGGTAGCCGAGGATTGCCCGTGCCTCGGCAGGTGTGGCGATGCTGGCGCCCATGCGCTCGATGATCCCAACAGCATTGTCAACGAGCTCGGCATTGGATGCCAGCACCCCACGTCGGAGATAAATGTTATCTTCCAAACCTACCCGGAC
>NZ_JBVVPW010000074.1:0-7439 GCF_055811385.1 Mesorhizobium sp. WSM4849 | reverse complement strand
AGGTCGCCATCATCAAGGCCTGCCGCTACGACCCGCAGGTAAACCGCACCTATGCCGGCATGGCCGAGCATTATGGCAGTTCGGTGCTGCCGACCCGGCCACGGCGGCCTGCTCACGATCGTCTGAAATCGCTGCTCACGATCCCGCGAAATCCTTGCTCACGATGCGGTGAAATCCGTGCTCACGATCGCCTGAAATACGCATCGCAACGGCGAACTTCTCCTGCATGGCATCGCCTGGTGCGGGCGATGCGGCCACAAGATGTACGTTCGCTACAAGGGTGGCGGAGAGTATGTGTGCAATCACCTGCGCTCCCACACGGGCTTGCCGGCGTGCCAGTACATGCGTATTCCGATGAAGCCGGCCACCGATTCCGATTTGAAGCCGGCCAGTCATTCCGATTTCATTCCGGCCACCCTTCCGATTTGAAGGCGGCCAGTGTTCGGACTGATCCTGGGTCTCGTTGATGTTTGGGTTGGGTTTTGTTTCAGGTCAAGCTTCGGTGTTTTCGGGGACGATTGGCGGGCGCTGTTTTCGCATGCTTTCACCGGTGAGATCGATGCGATAGGCGTTGTGAACGAGGCGGTCCAGGATGGCGTCGGCCAAAGTCGGGTTTGCAATAATTTCCCACCAGCGATCCACGGGCACCTGACTTGTGACGATGGTTGAGCGTCGTTCGTAGCGATCCTCAATGATCTCCAGGAGATCGCGGCGTTGGTCGTCATTGAGTTTTTCCGGTCCCCAGTCATCAAGGATCAGCAGGTCGGTCCTGGCAAGAGATTTGAGGATCCTGCCGTATCGCCCGTCGCCTCTTGCAAGCGCGAGGGCGGCGAACAGCCGGGGAAGTCGGTGGTAGGCGACTGAGAAGTTCTTCGCGGCAGGCCTGGTGGCCAAGAGCGCAGGCCAGCCAGCTCTTGCCGACGCCCGCCGGCCCGGTGATGAGAAGACTGTGATGCTTTCTGATCCAGTCGCAGCCGGCGAGCGCCTTGAACAGATTGCGATCAAGACCGCGTGCGGCACGAAAGTCGGTATTCTCGATCTGTGCGTCATGGCGAAGTTTTGCAGCCTGGCGCGGGTTTCGAAACGCTTCTGGCGGCGCATGGTAGCCTCGCGCTCGAGCAGCATGGCAAGCCATTCGCCATGCTCGAGGCCGCGTGCTTCGGATTGTGCGTCGAGCTCCAGGAAGGCGGTGGCCATGCCATGAAGGCCGAGTTCGCGCAGCATGTCGATGGTCGGATGGATGAGCATTGGTGTGTCTCCTCAATGGAAGTAATCAGGGCCACGCAGATTGGCGTGATCGACGATGGCGGTTGGTTCGGTGGAATGGCGTGCGGCTTTGTGGTTGGCGATGAGCGAAGCGATGCTCTTGCAGTTCAGGCCACCGATCTCGACAGCGCGGGCTGACACGGCTTCGGCCCGATTGCGATCGATGTCGCGAAACAGACGTAGGATGCCCAGACATGTTCGAAAGCCCCGCTCGGGACGGCTGGCGAGAATTGCGATGACCAGACCTTCGGTCTGCGGCCCGATCGACGTGGCCCAGCGCCGAAAGCGCTCCGGCGTCCATTCGCATAGCGCCGGTGGGAACTGGGCATGTGATCCGGATCGGTTCCATGGCGAGGACCCCCATAGCGGCGCTGATGCACCGCGACGCGCTTGCCGCGGTGGAAGATCTCGATGGTGCGCGCCGTTGCTCTCAGATCGACCTGCTGACGAATGAGGCTGTGGGGCACGGAATAAAAGAAGGTCTTGAACTCGACGTGATAATCCGTCGAGACGCGGGCCAAACGCCATTCGGCAAACTCGTAATCCTCCAGTGGAAGACTGGCCAAAGCCGGGCGCTCGACGGTTTCGAAGAGCTGTCGGCGACTGACGCCCAGCCGGCGCATGACGTGGTCGTTGATGCGATCGAGCGCCTGGGCAATGGCGGCATTGGCCTCAGCCAGCGAGAAGAAAGTCTGGTTGCGCAGGCGCCCCAGAATGCAGGACTGGGCGAAACGCACTCCATTCTCCACTTTCGATTTCTTTCAAGTCCATGACTGCAGTTCGTGCTGACACTCAAGCGCGTATAGAGTTCGAGGTCACGCACCCGTTCCATCCGTGGCGGGGTCAGCGCTTCGTGCTGTCGACCCGCAAACAGAACTGGGGTGAGGACCGCGTCATGTTCTACGACGCGGAGGGACGGCTTCGCTCCCTGCTTGCGTCATGGACGGACGTCGGTGAACCCGATGTTTTCATTCTGGTCGCGGCCGGTCGGTCGTTCGTGCGTCCAGATGATCTGGCAACCCTGGCGGCGTTGATCGAGCAAATCGAGCGCAGCCATGGCGACTGAACACGTGTCAGGCAATTTATGCCGCATGTGTCAACATAATTATGCCGCCGCATGCCGGATGCGCCGTCGTTACAGCCTCTATGCCGCGCGCATTTGCGGTGTAAGATCAATACGACAGCCGCCTTCATTAGATTGACACATCGTTCATTGAGGCATAATTTAATTTACATACAAGCAAGGGGATACGATGCCCAACGAGACCAAACGCGATCGACTGCGCCAGCTTGGAGCGCTCAACCCGCGCCCCGAGACCGTCCGCGCCCCCTGGTTTCGTGAATCCAGCTTCTTCGATCCTCTCGATCTCGTGCAGGTGAAGTACGAGATGCTGCGTCACGTCCAGAAGGATGGCGTCAACAAGGCCGATGCCGCCGCGCTTTTCGGTCTGTCGCGGCCAACATACTATCAGGCCGAGGCCGCGTTTGAACGCGAGGGCATTGCCGGCCTGCTGCCGCGCACGCGTGGGCCAAAGTCGGCCCACAAGCTCACCGACGAGGTCATGCAGCTCATCGAGCAGAACCAGAACGCGGGTGCTCCGCTGCAGGCGCGATCCCTGGCGCAACTGCTGCATTCGACACTCGGTATCAGCGTCCATCCCCGCAGCATCGAACGCGCGATGGCCCGTAAAAAAAAACGGTGAGCCCCATGCGCGCACCCCGATGCTGCCGCACGGCTGCAAGGATTTCTACGAGACGCTGCGCGCCGCCGTCCTGTGCGGTCAGGCCTGCGCCAAGGACATGGGCGCCATCGTTTTTCATGGCTTTTGGCAAGGGCTGGCGGTGCTGATCGCGAGCCCCCAGCCTTCCCCGCCGACGCATCGGCGGCCGGAACCACCGCCCACGGCTTCGGCTGCAGTGCACGATCGCCAGCTCGTGCACATGCTCGCCAACATGGTGCTGGCAGCAGAGACCCGAGGCAATCATGTCTACTGACATCGCCATGAAGGTTGGCGCCGACCATCTGCGGCGTGATGCATTTCTCTACGTGCGTCAGTCCCCTCTTCGTCAGGTGTTCGAGAAGACCGAGAGCACCAAGCGGCAATACGCCCTGCGCGATCGCGCAGTGGCCTTGGGCTGGCCGATCGAACGTGTCCACGTCATCGATAGCGACCTCGGCCTCTCCGGCGCGCAGTCGCAGGACCGCGACGGCTTCCAGCACCTGGTGACTGAAGTGGCAATGGGGCATGCAGGGATCGTGCTGGGGCTGGAAGTGTCGCGCCTGGCACGCAACAATGCCGACTGGCACCGTCTCCTTGAGTTGGCTGCCCTGTCGCGCACCCTCATCATGGACGAGGACGGCGTTTACGATCCGGCCTATTTCAACGATCGCATGCTGCTCGGGCTGAAGGGCACGATGAGCGAGGCCGAACTGCACATCCTGAAATCGCGGCTGCAAGGCGGCATTCTCAACAAGGCGCGCCGCGGCGAGCTCGAGATGCCGTTGGCGATCGGGTTGATCTATACCCCTGACGCGCGGGTCGTGCTCGATCCCGACCGACAGATCCAGGACACGGTGCGGCTCCTGTTCGATACCTTCCGCGAGACCGGCTCGGCCTGCGCCGTCGTGCGCCGCCTGCGGCGCGAGAAGATCCTCTTTCCCCGGCGTATCCGCCGCGGCATCGGCAAGGGCGACGTCCTGTGGAGCGAGATCGACCATTCCCGCGTGCTCCAGATTCTGCACAACCCGCGTTATGCCGGCGCGTTGCCTATGGGCGCACGCGCACAGCCTACAATGCCAAGCTCAAATCCGTGCAGCTGCGCGTGGCGAGATCCGATTGGCAGGTGCTTATACCCGAAGCCCACGAGGGCTACATTTCCTGGGCCGAGTACGAGCGCAATCAGACAGCCCTGGAACAGAACGCCACCGGCTTTTCACTCGGCCTGCGCGGACGCATGCCCCGCCAGGGCAGCGGTCTGTTGCAGGGACGGCTACTGTGCGGCCGCTGCGGTGCACGCATGCGGGTCCAGTACGAGCCGTTCGAGGGGCGCCTGCGCCCGTATTATGTCTGCAACGAAGCGGTCGTGCGACACGCCGGCAAGCACTGCCAATGGGTGCGCGGCGCTCCGGTCGACGAGGCGGTGAGCGCGCTACTGCTGGAGGCGATGGCGCCGGCAGCGATCGATGTCGCGCTCGCCGTGCAGCAGGAGATCACCCAACGCCTGGAGCAGGCCGCGGCCCTGCGCGGCACGCAGCTGCAACGCGCCCGCTATGAGGCTGAACTGGCCCGCCGGCGCTATCTGAAGGTCGATCCGGACAACCGCCTGGTCGCCGACGCGCTGAAAGCCGACTGGAACGCACGGCTGCGTGACCTCGGCGCGCTCCAGCGCGAGCACGAGCGCCAGAATGAGGCCGACCGCTCGCTGCTGGACGAGCCAGCGCAGGAGCGCATCAGGGCGCTGGCCGCCGATTTCCCGCGCATCTGGAACGACGAGCGCACCGGTGCTGTCGAACGCAAGCGCATACTCGGCCTTCTCGTCGAAGACGTGACGCTGCTCGTCGACGAGCAGGTCAACATCCATATCCGCTGGCGCGGCGGGCGCACGCAGAGCCTGTCGGTGACCATGCCGCGGCCTATGTCAGTGATACGCAAGACGCCGGAACAGGTCGTGGCGTTGATGAATGAGCTGCTGGAGACCGCCAACGACCAGCAGATCGCCGCCCGTCTCAATGAACTGGGGCATCGCAACTGGCGCGGCGAACCCTTCACGCTGAAGAAGGTCATGCTCGTGCGCCGCACCTATGGACTGAAGAGCCGCTACGAACGGCTGCGGGAGAGCGGCATGATCACCGGCGAGGAAGTAGCCCAGCAGCTCGGCGTGTGCGTCTCGACCGTTCACCAACTCGGGCGAAAGGGCATTCTCAAGCGCCATCGCTACGCCAGCAACCATCGATACCTGTACGAACCGCCGGGCAACGTCAGACTCGAAAAAGGCGCCGGCAGTCGATATGGTGGTCGTCCGCCCAGATTAATTGTCGCTCAACAACTCCAACAAGGTGCATTGTGATGCCTGCTCCTTATCCCGAGGCTTTCTTGGCCGTGCCGGAAGAACGCCGACGCCATAGTGGGAAGCCATCATGCCGTAGCTGCGGTTGATCTCGGGATCGTAGAAACTGGCGCGACTGACGCCCGACTTCAGATTGTCGGGAACGACGAGTCTGGGAACGCCGTGAAAAAAACGAAACCATCCGGACATGCGAGCCAATCCAGTCGGGGAGCGTTTGCGTCCAGGTGGCCTCGGCAAAGGTGTAGCTGGACGCACCCAGCACCGCCACGAAGATCTCCGCCTCGCGGATCTCACCGGTGTTGCGATCGACAATCGGAATCTTCTTGCCGGAATAATCCACGAAGACCTTGTCGCCGGCCGCATGCTCCTGGCGCATCGTCGGTGACAGTCGCTGCTTAAATCCCCGTAGAAGTTCACAAAAGCGACTGTAGCCATAACCGTCGGGATGCGACCCTCGATACTCCTCCCACAGGATGAGCAAGGTGACGCCGGGCTTCTTGAGCTCGACCGCAAGATCGGCCCAGTTCGGTTCCGTGCGTCGTCGCGTGCCCTGTTTGACGCCGTTGCGACTGATTAGCTTGTGCTCAAGCGCATCGTCGGTCAGCTCGCCCGGCTAGGGCCAGTTCAATCCAACCGCGGCTGCACGCTGCAAATTATCCTGCACCGTACTGCGCGCTATCCCCAATACGACCGCAATCTCGCGGGAGCTCGTCCCGCTTCCGGCAAGCCGCAGCATCTGTCTCAATTGTCTCATGGTCAGCCTTCTCTTTGCCGGCATCAAAATGTCCCCGTTCATGGCGAGGTGATTGATGCCAAAGTTGCTGACCCAGGAGGTAATCTTCAGTGCCGAAAACTGGCCGGCTTTTGATTGGAATGGTGGCCGGCTTCAAATCGGAACGGTGGCCGGTCTTTGATCGGAATGGCGGCCGGCTTCACGTCGGAATCCGCACCAGTACATCCGTGCTTCACGCGTGGATGCCGCCGTGGCCGACGCGTTCTTGACGGCCCTGGCTCCCGCCGAGCTCGACGCACTGTCGCGGGCGCGGCGGGCACAGCAGCAGGTCGACAAGGCCTTACGCACGAGCACGGAGCGTGAGCGTGAGCGCAAGCGCTATGCTGCGGCGCTGGCAGAGCGGCAGTTCAATCGCGTCGATCCTGATAACCGTCTTGTCGCCGGCGAACTCGAGCGAAGGTGGGAGGCTGCGTTGAGCGAAGTCCGCGCTGCCGAGGAAGCCCTTGCCCGGCAAGCTTCGGCTGGGCCTGTTGCGCAATTGGCGTTGGGCAAGGCCCTCAACAGCAAGGTAGTCGCCCTGTCCGGCTGCCTGCCGCAGATCTGGGCGGGCGACGCCACGACGGATGCTCATCGCAAGGCGTTATTGCGGTGCCTGATTGAAAAGGTCGTTCTCGACCGCGGCGAGCGCGACGTTGCTCTGGTCAGGATCGTGTGGCGAGGCGGCGCGGTGACCGAACTTGAGGTGAAGATGAAGGTCAACTCCCTCGCCAAGCTCACGCGCGGTGGAGAAATGCGCGCGCGTCTGCTCGATCTCGCGCAGGCCGGCATGCCGGACGATGCGATTGCCACCGTCCTCACCCGGGAGGGGCACCATTCGCCCAATTGCGCGGACAAGGTCTTGCCAATTACCGTGCAGCGGACCCGGCTCGGCGTCGGGATCAGGATGACGACGCAACGCAACCGATGGACCCACGAGTCCACTTCACTTAGCGCCACACAACTGGCCGCACGGCTGAACATCCCCGTCAATTAAATCTACGTGCAGATCAGGCAAAAGCGCCTTCTGACAGACCGTCAGCCGACCGGAGCCTACCTGTTCCAAAACTCCCCTTCCGTAATCGATGCGGTCCGTGACCTCCGCTACCACACCATTAGCCACCTTGATCCGAGAATCATTCAGCCTCACCAGGAGGGGCATCAACATGCGTGATCGAGGAGCGCCGACAGCTGCGCGGCCGTCAGCCGCATCACGCCGTCCTCAACCTTCGGCCAGCCGGTTGCTTTTGCCCTGTTGAATGGGCAAACGCCTGTTCCCTCAGTTTTGTCAGCTCCAGAATATAGGTATCTCGTACCGTTTCCAGATCCTCGATTG
>NZ_JBVVPW010000073.1:0-8577 GCF_055811385.1 Mesorhizobium sp. WSM4849 | reverse complement strand
CAGCCTCGTCGAACGCGGCATCCCCTTCGCGCTTTCGCTGCTCATCACCTTCGCGGTCATGGTCGCGCTGGGCTTCATCATCGAGCGGACTGTGCTCAGGCCGCTGGTCAATCGCTCGCCGATGACGCTGTTCATGGCCACACTCGGCCTGTCCTACATCATTGAGGGCGCTGCCCAGTTGATGTGGGGCACGCAGGTGCACGGGCTCGATCTCGGCATAGACGACACGCCCTTCGAGGTCGGCGGCATCCTGATCTCGTCGTTTGACCTTCTCGCCGCAGGCATTGCCGCGGCGATCGTGGCGGGCTTGAGCGCATTTTTCTATTGGACCCGGATCGGGCTGGCGTTTCGCGCCGTCGCCGACGACCAGTTTGCAGCACTTGCCGTCGGGCTGCGGCTGCCCCGGATATGGGGAACGGTGTGGACGGCCGCCGGGTTCGTGGCGCTGGTCGCGGGACTGCTGTGGGGTGCGCGTCTCGGTGTCCAGTTCTCTTTGTCGCTGATCGTGCTGAAGGCGCTGCCGGTGCTGGTGCTCGGCGGCTTTGATTCCATCCTCGGCGCCATCGTCGGCGGCCTCATCATCGGCGCCAGCGAAAAACTGGCCGAGGTCTATCTCGGCGCCTTCGTCGTCGGCGGCATCGAAGGCTGGTTCGCCTATGCGCTGGCGCTGGTGGTCCTGCTGGTGCGCCCCTCCGGCCTGTTTGGCCAGAAAACCGTCGAAAGGGTCTGACCGATGGCCGTGCAAGCGCTCGATGCCGCAAGGCCTCCAATCGACTGGCAGAGATTGGCTCTGCCGGCCGTGCTGATCGTCGTCGGCTACGGCCTGATCCCCGCCTATGCGCCGAGCTATCTCGTCGAGGCAATCCTGCTGCCGTTTCTGGCGCTCAGCCTGGCAGCGGTCGGTCTTAACCTGCTCACCGGCTATTGCGGGCAGCTTTCGCTCGGGTCCTCCGCCTTCATGGCGGTCGGTGCTTTTGCCGCCTACAATTTCAACCTGCGGGTCGACGGGCTGCCGCTGGCGGCGACCATGATCCTGGCCGGGATTTCGGCCGCCGGCATCGGCGTCGTGTTCGGCCTGCCCAGTCTCAGGCTGCGCGGCTTCTATCTCGCCGTGTCGACGCTCGCCGCCCAGTTCTTCGTGCAATGGGCGTTGACCAAGTTCGGCTGGTTCTCCAACTACAATCCGTCCGGGGTTATTTCCGCGCCGCGCCTTACCGTCGCGGGATTTTCGCTCGATGGCGCGACCGGCCGCTACCTGCTTTCGGTCACCACGGTCATCGTGCTCACCGCTCTTGTCTGGCGGCTGGTCAACAGCGCCACTGGCCGCAACTTCATTGCCGTGCGCGACAATGAAACGGCGGCGCGCGTCATCGGCGTGCCGGTGCTGCGAACCAAGCTGCTGGCTTTCGCCATCTCGTCCTTCATTATCGGCGTCGCGGGTGTGCTGTGGGCCTTCACCTACCTGCGCACCGTAGAGCCGGCCGGCTTCAACCTCGACCGCTCTTTCCAGATCCTGTTCATCATCATCGTCGGCGGACTGGCTTCGATGCGCGGTGCGTTTCTGGGCGCGGCCTTCATCGTCGTCTTCCCGCTTCTTCTGTCCCGGATCGGCGCCTTCGCGTTTGGCGGCCTGTTCGATTCGGGCGTGCTCGACATGAGCCAGCGCATCGTGCTCGGCGCCCTCCTCATCATCTTCATCATCGCGGAACCGAACGGGCTGTCGGCCCTCTTCGGCCGCCTGAAACGACGGATCGGCTCAAGGTCCAGCTGAGCGCCGCTCGACATCCTCTCACGGACCCACACCTCAGGAGACGCAACTCATGACCTTCTTCAGTCATCTCAAGAAAGCGGCGATCGCCACGGCCTTCGTGCTCGGCGCGACGGCTGTCCACGCCGACGAACAGTATTTCCCCCTGCAGAGCTATCGCGTCGGCCCCTATGCCGCCGGCGGCACCGGCTTCTTCGGCGGCTTCATCGATTACCTCAACCTGATCAACATCCGCGACGGTGGCGTCAACGGCGTCAAGCTGACCTGGAGCGAAGGCGAGACCCAGTATGAGGTCGAGAAGGGCGTCGAGGTCTACGAACGATTGAAGAGCAATCCGGGTATCGCCGCATGGAACCCGCTTTCGGTCGGCATCGCCTACGCCATGATCGACCGCATCACTGACGACAAGGTGCCGCTGGTCACCATCAACCACGGCCGCACCGACACCACGGACGGGCGCGTGTTCCCTTACGTCTTCCCGCTGCTGCTCAATCCCTACAGCGAGACTTCCGGAATCGTGAACTACATCGACTCCAGGGAAGGCAGCCTGGACAAGCTCAAGGGCAAGAAGATCGTGGTGCTCTATCACGGCTCGCCCTACGGCAAGGAGACGATCCCGATCTACGAGCTTTTGGCGCAGAAATACGGCTTCGAACTGTCGCAGATCGAGGTTCCGCATCCGGGCAACGAGCAGCAGGCACAATGGCTGACGATCCGTCGCGAGCATCCCGACTATGTGGTGCTGCGCGGCTGGGGCGTGATGAACCCTGTTGCGTTGAAGACTGCGCTGAAGACCGGTTTCCCAGCCGATCACATTGTCGGCAATGTCTGGTCGAATTCGGAAGAGGACGTCATCCCCGCGGGCGATGCCGCCAAGGGCTATACGGCCATCACCACCCAGGCCTCGGGCGAGCAGTATCCGGTGGTCCAGGAGATCGTGAAAACGGTCTACGGCGACGGCAAGGGCAATCTCGAGGACAAGAGCCGCATCGGCTCGGTCTACCACAATCTCGGCATCGTCAATGGCATCCTCAATGTCGAGGCGGTCCGCATCGCACAGGCCAGGTTCGGCAACCGCACGCTGACCGGCGACGAAGTGCGCTGGGGCTTCGAGCATCTCAAGCTCGATCCGGCGCGCGTCGAGGCGCTCGGCGCCAAGGACCTGTTCCACTCGATCAATGTCTCTTGGGACAATCACGAGGGTGACGGCTACGTGACCTTCCAGCAGTGGGACGGCAAGAAGTGGAACGTCGTGTCCGACTGGATCGCGCCCGACTGGAAGCTGCTGCGCCCGATCATCGAGAAGTCGTCCGAGGCTTATGCCACCGAGAAGGGCATCAAGATCCGCACGGCCGAGGACGCCGACGCATTGGTCAGCAACTGAGTTTGCCATGGCGTGGTGGCCGACAAACTGGCCGGTCGCGCTATCCAGCTTCCCAGCGGAGTCATCGATGTCCAGCCCCCATTATCCAATACTGTCAGTCAGCAGCGTGGAAGCTGTCTACAACGGCGCCATTGCCGCCCTGCACGGCGTCGACCTGTCGGTTGGGAGGGGCGAGATCGTCGCGCTGCTCGGCTCCAACGGCGCCGGCAAGACCACCCTGCTGCGCGCCTTATCCAATCTCCTCCCGGCCGAGCGCGGCAACATTACCGCCGGTCGGATCACCTTCGATGGCGAGGATGTTTCAAGGGCAAGCCCCTCACAGCTCGTCCGCAGCGGCCTCGTCCAGGTCCTTGAGGGCCGGCATTGCTTCCACTCGCTGACGGTCGAAGAGAACCTCTTCACCGGCGCGCTCGGACGCTCGTCCTCCCGCACCGGCGTCAAGGCCGATCTCGATCGTGTCTACTCACTTTTCCCAAGGCTCGCCGAGAAGCGGCGAACCCGGTCCGGCCTCACTTCCGGGGGCGAGCAGCAGATGACGGCAATCGGCCGCGGCCTGATGTCGCGGCCGAGGCTCTTTGTTCTGGACGAGCCGTCGATGGGGCTCGCACCGTTGATCGTCGACGAGATCTTCAGCGCCCTGAAACGGCTAAACCGCGATGAAGGCCTTTCGATCCTGGTTGCCGAACAGAATTCGGCGGTCGCGCTGAAATATGCCGACCGCGCCACCCTGCTCGAGAACGGCGTCAGCGTCCTCGAAGGATCGGCTGCCGAACTACGCCAGCGCGCCGATATCAAGACCTACTATCTCGGCGGCTCGCCGCTTCCATCCGACCATTTCCTCAAGGAGACCGCAGCATGACCATCCAATCGAAGCAGCCGTCCGATATCCGCAGCGCCGTGCCACCGGTCGAGCGTCCGTCAGCCAAGGCACATGTTATCAAGACCGACGCCGAGGCGATCGCTGTCGCCGAAAAACTGGCCGCGGAATTCGCCAGGGATGCCTCCAAGCGGGACCGTGAACGCATCTGGCCGACGGAAGAGCTCGATGCGTTTTCGCAGAGCGGCCTGTGGTCGATCAACGTGCCGAAAGCCTATGGCGGGCCGGAGCTCTCCTATGTGACGCTGTCGAAAGTGATCACCATCATCTCGGCGGCCGATCCGTCGCTGGGCCAGATTCCGCAGAACCATCTTGGCGTTGTTGCCGCCATCCGCACCGTCTCCGACGAGGCGCAGAAGAAGCTGCTGTTCGCCGAGGTGTTGTCCGGCACGCGCTTCGGCAACGCGTTCTCCGAATTCGGCTCCAAGCGGGCGGCCGACTTCGAAACCAAGTTCGTCGACGCCGGTGACCATGTCGTCGTCAACGGCCAGAAATTCTATTCGAGCGGCGCGCTGCTCGCGCATCTGGTCCCGATCGTAGCGCTCGATGACGAGGGCCGCGCCTGGTATGCCATCGCCGGTCGCGGCGCGCCCGGGCTGACGGTCATCGACGACTGGTCGAGCTTCGGCCAGAAGACGACGTTGTCCGGCACGGTCTTGCTCGACAACGTGAAGGTGCCGAAGACGCATCTGGTTCCCGGCTATAAGGGCTACGACCGGCCGACGGCCGACGGAGCCATCTTCCAGATCATCCAGGCCGCGGTCGATCTTGGCATCGCCAAGGCGGCGATCGACGAGACGGTCGATTTCGTGCGCACCAAGTCGCGCGCCTGGATCGACAGCGACGTCGATCATGCCTGGCAGGATCCCTATACGATCCAGGCGATCGGCGACCTTCGTCTGCGCGCCAATGCGGCAGAGGCGGTTCTGGAAAAGGCCGGGCTTGCGGTCGATCGCGCCGTCGCCGACCCGAACGAGAAGACCGTCGCGGAAGCGCAGATCGCTGTGGCGGAATCCAAGATCCTCACCACCGAGATCGCCATCAATGCCACCAACAAGCTATTTGAGCTCGCCGGCACGCGCTCGACGCTGGCCGAGCACAATCTCGACCGGCATTGGCGCAACGCCCGCACCCACACGCTGCACGATCCGGTGCGCTGGAAATACGCGATCCTCGGCAACTACTACCTCAACGATGTCAATCCGCCGCTCCATGCCTGGAGCTGAGCGAGGTGCGTCAAGTCACAGAGGACCACTCATGAGCGTTGCCACACCCGACAGGATCAAGGTCCTGTGGTTTCTTCCGACCCATGGCGACAGCCGCTATCTCGGCACCTCCGAGGCGGGCAGGGCGGTCGATCTGCCCTACCTCACCCAGGTCGCCAAGGCTGCCGATGCGATCGGCTACTATGGCGCGCTGCTGCCGACCGGACGCAGTTGCGAGGACAGCTGGGTCGTGGCGTCGGCGCTGACGCCGCTGACGCAGCGGCTTCGCTTTCTTGTCGCCGTCCGGCCGGGCCTGCAATCGCCGACGCTCGCCGCGCGCATGACCTCGACGCTAGACCGCATTTCGGGCGGACGCCTGCTCATCAATGTTGTCACCGGCGGCGACCCGGTCGAGAACAAGGGCGACGGCATCTTCCTCAGCCATGACGAGCGCTATGAGGTGACGCGGGAATTCCTCGACATCTACAAGGCCGTGCTGCGTGGCGAGACCGTTGCCTTCGCAGGCAAGCACTTCCGTATCGAGGACGGCCGGCTGCTGTTTCCGCCCGTGCAGACGCCGCATCCGCCGCTCTATTTCGGCGGCTCGTCAGAGGCGGCCAACGCGGTCGCCGCCGAACAGATCGACAAATATCTGACCTGGGGCGAACCGCCCGCAGACGTTGCAGCCAAGGTCGATCATGTGCGCGGTCTTGCTGAAAAAGCCGGGCGCCAGGTAACCTTCGGCATCAGGCTGCATGTCATCGTCCGCGAAACCAATGACGAGGCATGGGCCGATGCCGACCGGCTGATCAGCCGCCTCGACGACAAGACCATCGCCGAGGCGCAGAAGGTTTTCGCGCGCATGGATTCTGTCGGCCAGTCGCGCATGAGCCGGCTGCACGGCGGCCATCGCGACAAGCTCGAAATCAGTCCGAACCTGTGGGCCGGCGTCGGCCTGGTTCGCGGCGGCGCCGGCACCGCCCTGGTCGGCGATGCGGCCACGGTGGCGGAACGGATCGACGAATACCGGCGTATCGGCATCGATACCTTCATCCTCTCCGGTTATCCGCATGTGGAGGAAGCGTATCGTTTTGGCGAACTGGTACTGCCGCTATTGCCGCTCGATCATGAAATCTCGACGCGACCGACGGCCGTGAACATGGGACCTTTTGGCGAAACGGTGGCCGGCGATCATCGGCTATCGGCGCTCCGCGCGAGTCAGTCTTGAGCACCAGAGAATCGGGCAGAGGGCCGGTCCTAGCCATCATCGGCGGCGGCTTTTCAGGTGCGGCGACCGCGTTTCATCTTGCACGGCTTCTGCCCGCCGGAGCTGCCGATATCGTGGTCGTCGAGCCCCGAGAGGGGCTCGGCTATGGTCTGGCCTATTCGACGCCCGATCCTTCACACCGCATCAATGTGCCGGCGTCGAGGATGACGCTGATCTCCGGCCAGGACAGCCACTTTGCCGACTGGCTGGAGCAGACCGGCGCCATTGCGGACGATCCCGAGGCCATTGCCGCCAATGGAGCGCTCTACCCGCAGCGTCGCGTTTTCGGGCGCTACGTGGAATCCCATCTCCAGCCTTGGCTGAACAGCAAAACGATCCGTCATGTCAGATCCGCGGTCGCATCAGTCGAGCTCAATGGCGAGGGTTACCGCCTGATCCTCGCTGATGGAGGAACGCTCGCAGCGGACGCCCTGGTGATTGCGACAACGCATCCGCCACCGACTTTGCCATTGTCCCTGCAGTCCGTGGCTGGTGCAGCCGGGCTGGTAGCCAATCCCTATGATCTGGAAAGGCTGGAAGCGATCGGACGCTACGACCATGTGCTCGTCGTCGGCACTGGACTGACGTCGGCGGATGTCATCGCAACGCTCGACCGCAATGGCCATCGCGGTCGCATCACAGCACTTTCGCGCCATGGCTACCGGTCGCGAGGCCATGCGGCTATGCATGCCGATCCGATCGGCGACTTCACCGGCCTGCCGTCACGCAGCGCCACCGTGCTGCTCAGGCGTATCCGGTCGACCATCGCAACCGCCGCGCAGCAGGGCGAAGGCTGGCACCCCGTGCTCGACGCAGTCCGGCGACAAGGGCAAATCATCTGGCAGGCCCTGCCGCTCGCTGAGCAACGCCGCGTCGTGCGCCATTTGCGCGCGCTGTGGGATGTGCATCGCTTCCGCATAGCGCCACAGGTCGCGTCCGTGCTTGATCGCCGGGTTGCCGAGGGCATGCTCGACTACCACGCTGCATCGATTGTCGATGCCGAGCAGGTCGACGGCCGCATCCGCGTCACGCTCCGGCCAAGGCGCCAACGCACCCAGACCACCGAGACGTTCAATAAAGTGGTCGTCACGACAGGGCCGGCGCATGCCGATATTTTCCGGACCAACGCGGCGATTGCGGCGCTCGCACGGATGGGATTGGTGCGGCTCGACCCGATTGGCCTTGGCCTGGAAACTGACAGCCAAGGCCGTGCAATCGGGACATCCGGGCGGCCGACTGGCAGCATTTTCGTCAGCGGGCCATTGGCGCGCGGCAGCGTTGGCGAACTGATGGGAATTCCCGAAGTCACCGCGCATGCCGAGCGCATCGCCGCCGAAATTCACGATTGGCTTGGATACGAGACGGCGTTGCGTCGCAAGGCGTCGTGAGCTGCAAGCGGTGAGGCTATCCAGATGACACTGACGGAACGCATTACGAAGGTGGAAGCGCATTCGAGTTGACAAATAGGCCACTGGTCGCGTGCCGCTCCTGGCGCTTTCTGCATTGTCGCCTGGTACGACGAGCTTTACGTTTGTGACGGCTGCGGCGGGTCAGCTTAAAACTCCGTCCAGATCCTCTCGACCTTTGAGGTGCCGATATCCACCAGACTTCGCCCCGGCTGTCCGCCTTGACGCCAGCCGCAATGATGACAGCGACCCGAGACGATCAGCCCGCCACGGCGGAGCTTCAGGTAAGTGGGTCGAGAAAAAATTGGGCGGGAATACGCCTACAACGAGGCTGCTGGCCTTGTGCCGCAGGAGGTAAAGAATCTGCCGCCGCAGCCCGGTGCGGTCGTCGGACGTCGGATAATCTGAGAGCACCCTTAGGCGGCGAGCTTGGCTGCGCGTGCCTTCACTACTGTCGGCGTTTATCAACTCCAATCTGATCTCAGGGTGAGTGACGCGCTTGAAAAAATTTGCCCAATAAGCCTGCGTCCGGAATTTTGGCGATGATCCTCACCAATGCGATGAGCTGAAATTTCTAGCTAGCAACGGCCGCCCTAGGGGCGGGCCTCCAGCACCATGTTGAACGGCGTCTCCGTGGCGCGACGGAATCGCTTGAAGCCGCCGCCGGTCA
>NZ_JBVVPW010000072.1:0-8870 GCF_055811385.1 Mesorhizobium sp. WSM4849 | reverse complement strand
TCAGGGGGCGGTTATTTCTCGGAACGAGGGGGCGAGATCATTTCGGAATCGGGGGGCGACATCCCTCGGAATTTGCATTGTGAACGAGGCGATCCAGAATCGCGTCGCCGAGGGTGTCCGCAACCACGACCCACGGCCCCGGTTCATCATGACGGTTGCGGCCTGGCATAAGGCGCGGCGTAAATGGGCGTCACCGGCTTTGGTGATACCGCCTGTCACGTCGCGCTCGCCGGACTGCTGCCGTGAAGGGGTGAGGCCGACCCACGGGCCGACTTTCTTCGACGACGAGAACCGAGCCGGACCATCCACGGCCGACTTGAAGGTCAATGCGACCACCGCGCCGACGGCCGGCATGGTCATCAGCAAGCGGCAGGTCGGGTCGTCAGTGCTAGGCTGCGCACATGCCGCTCCAGTCGTGCCAGTTCAAGGCGGGGGGTGGCACGGGCGCGAAGCATCGGCTCGGTTGCCGCCACAAGCGTAGTGTTGCTGGCAACCAGTTCCTGAATGCGAGCATCAAACCGTCCTTTGGAGATTGCGCCGACTTTCAAGCCGAAGTTCCGCAATAACCCGCGCAAGGACATTTCCAGAGCGATCACACCCTGCTGGATGGATTTCCGCGCCCCGAGGAGTGCGCGGATCTCCTGGGCAGACACCGACTTGCAAATGTAGCAGCCGGGCAATACCTTCAGCATCGCGCCGGTCTGTCTTGATCGGCATGGCTTTCAGAGCACCCTTCACTTGCCGGGTTTCCATCAGAACCACTTCCAGGCCGGCTTCGGTAAGCCCACGGTGCAGCCATTGCGACAACGGCCCGGCTTCCATCCCGATCATCGCAATTTCGCCCTGTTGCTCCAGCGCGAATTGCGTCAGCGCCGCGGGATCGCTGCCGACCTCAGCCTCCTTCACGATCTTGCCGTGCTCGCTGACAACGCAGACCGCAGTCTTGGCGAGTGAGACATCCAACCCAATGAACAGTTTCATCCCGTAATCCTCCTGTCAGAATCAGATACGGGAGCGTCGGCGGCGACCGGTCAGCATGCAATCGGTAACGGGCAGCGCACGACGCAGGCCCCGTTACAGCATCTCATCATGAAACAATTGCCTTGTCCTTCGGGCGTCTCGGCCTCGCCGCGAGGACCGCGGTGCCGGAATGGCTCGCCATCTCGGCATAGGTCCGGTTGAGACCGGAGTCGTAGCGATCGGGGTTGTGACGGCGGCCTTGAGATTGTCGCAGACCACGAACTTCGGCACGCCGCCCAGAAAGGTGAAAAGGTTCGTATGAACACGGATCCAGTCGGGCAGGCTCTCGCTCGGGCACGCCTCGGCGTAGGTATGGTTGGAGGCGCCCATCGCTGCGACAAACAGCTTCAAGGTACTGCTCAACGTGGGCTTCGCCTAAATCCCGGGGATCGTGCCCGTTGCCCAACGTGCCAATCCATCAGGTCTCGGAACAGGCTGAGCGATCGCCAGGTGCAACCGAAGCCTTCCTCCGACAATCTGGCCGCGTAAACCTGTGAAAACTTGCCATGGGGGCCATGAATCAGCTTCCGATACAGCGTGCTGCTTTGCAGGTACTCATTCGCGTTCATGTGTCCTCTCCTTCGCGCCAATCGCGACGGAGAGACCCTAATCTATGCCGATCCTGCAGCGGCTAAGCCATGAAAAACGTGGGAGGAAAACCCTGTTCCTCGGCCTCGACCTGCCCGAACAACCATCGCCGAATGGGCAGACGACTACAACCGATCGCGCCCACATTCGGCGCTCGGATACCTCACGCCTGCGGCTTATGCCGCCAATCTCACCGCAACCGACGATCGGCTGCGCAACCCCGACCAGCTCCGCCGATCACCCGTTGCTCAACCCGCGCCATACGGCGTAAAACCCGCCGAGGCTCTAACTGCAGCCGGATGAACATTCGGTGGCAGGTCACGTTGACCTTGCCCCTCTGATCTAATCCGGTTTGAAGTTCGTTCTGGCCCATCGAGAGGACCAGGACATGAAACGCAGCCGCTTCTCTGAAGAGCAGATCATCGGAATTTTGAAGGAACACGAGGCCGGGGTATCGGTTGCCGATCTGTGCCGCAAGCACGGGGTCAGCGACGCCTCGATCTACAAGTGGAAGGCCCGCTTCGGCGGGATGGATGTCTCCGAGGCTCGGCGACTGAAGGCGCTGGAGCACGAGAACACGCGGCTGAAGCGGCTTCTGGCCGACGCCATGCTCGACAATGCCGCGTTGAAGGATCTTGTGGGAAAGAATGTATGGTCCGCCCCGTCCGTGCAAGGGTTCGCGACATCGCCGATGACGATTCCAGTTGCATAAATGTATCCGGCCTCTCGCGAGTGGGCTGCTGTTGCAGCCAGGCCATGATGAGATCCGCGCACGCCGTTCCCAATAAATGGTTCGGGCACGAAGCCCGCTTTTTTGCACAGGGCTTACGGCATGCTGATCCCCTGTTTCGTCATCGCTATTCCCGAGCCTTGCAATCGAGCCGGAAGCGTCAGGCGAATGCAGGATCCCTGCGTTCGTAGAGCGCTCCCGGCTTGGTCAGGACAACCCAGACAATGCGCGCCATCTTGGCGGCGAGTGCGACAACGGCCTTGTTCGGGTGCATCCGGCTCTGCAGCCCATCAAGCCAGCTTCCAAGGTGATCCCGGGTTCGATCCAGGTGTCGGAAGCAGGACCGCGCGCCATGAACGAGGAGCTTGCGGACGTAGCGATTCCCGCGCTTGCTGATGCCGAGGAGCTTCTGCTTGCCCCCGGTCGAGTGTTCCCGCGGGACAAGGCCCAGCCAAGCGGCCAGATCGCGGGCCTTCTGGAACTGGCGCGCATTGCCGACGGCCGCAAGAAGGGCGGTGGCGCCCAGCGCTCCGATTCCGGGGATCGTCATAAGCCGGCGGGCAACATCTTCTCGATCTGCAATCCCAGCGATCTCCCTCGTCACGTCGTCGATGCGCTGCTCCAGCCGGCGTAGGTCGGCGAACAGGTCCGAGAGCAGTTTGCGCATCGCCGGCGAGAGGTCGTTCGACGCGTCATCCAGAACCAGTGGCAGGTCGAGTTTGAACAGGCCCGCTCCCTGTCTCAACGCGATTCCATATTCCAGGCAGAACGCTCGCATCTGGTTGATCAGACGGGTTCGCGTGCCGATCATCTGGTCGCGTACCCGATGCAGCGCCTGGAGGTCAGCTTGTTCCTCGCTCTTGATTGCTGCGAACCGCATTGTCGGCCGAGTGGCCGCTTCGGCGATGGCCTCGGCATCGATAATGTCGCTCTTGTTCGACTTCACGTAGGGCTTCACGAACTGCGCTGGGATCAGGCGAACCTTGTGCCCCAGAGCATGCAGTCTCCTGGCGATCCATTGTGATCCTGCGCACGACTCCATCCCCACGACCGCTGGCGCTGCTCGTTCAAAGAATTGCAGCAGCGTGTCGCGTCGGAAGCGAGCTCGCTGGATGGGCTCGCCGCCGCTATCCAGGCCGACGACGTGGAAGATGTTCTTGCCGATATCGACTCCATAGACTGCCGCAAGGTGCGGCGCATTGCGTAGGGACATTGCAACCTCCTTTGGTGGGACCGCCCCGAATGATGCTGCGGGAGGACGGGGCGGACCATCCCATTAATGGTGACGCCCGCGGCCAAGCGGAAAGCTGTCGCTCGCCTGAAGGAAGGCTTCGGGATGAGCGAACGGCGGGCGTGTAAAGCCATCGGCTGTTGCCGCATGACGGTTCGCTACGAGACCAGCAGGCCGGACGACCGCGAGGTTCGCGAGCAGATGAAGGCGATCGCGCAGGAGCGACGCCGGTTCGGCTACCGGCGTCTTCTCGTGATGCTGAGGCGGGAGGGCCTGGTCGTGAACCACAAGAAGCTGTTCCGGCTCTATCGGGAGGAGAAGCTCGCCGTTCGCCGCCGTGGCGGCCGCAAGCGGGCGATCGGGACCAGGGCGCCGATGCTGGTGCCGCTGAGGCCCGACGAGCGTTGGTCGCTTGACTTCGTATCGGACCAGCTCACCGACGGGCGCCGCTTCCGCATCCTGGCCGTCGTCGACGACTGCACGAGAGAGTGCCTGGCACTCATCGTTGATACGTCTCTCTCGGGCATGCGGGTTGCCCGCGAATTGGACCGGCTCATCACCGAGCGGGGCCGGCCGAGGATGATCGTCAGCGACAATGGCAGCGAGTTCACCTCGAACGCCATCCTCGCCTGGGCAGATCAGAACCGCGTCGAATGGCATTATAGCCCCTTCTTCTCATTCGGCGGCTTTTTCCACAGCCGCACTCCCAACTCGCCTGGCAGACACCGGCCGAGTTCGCTACCACCTTCAATCCGCGACGGTCGCTCGCGCTGCGCTATGCCAAAGGCTCCGCGCCAGCGGCCGTCGCTTCACCCGCCCAGCAGGGCACAACCCACGCCGGAAACGAACTCAAAACTGGATAGAAACTGGGGGCAACGTCACTACATTCTGGGGCGGCTGCGCAACCAGACCTTCTTCTCGCTGACCGAGGCCAATAAGGCCATTGCCCAGGCACTCGATCGCATCAACGACCACGTCATGCGCCAGCTGGGCGTCAGTCGCCGGCAGCTGTTCGAGACCGTCGAGCGGCCGGCTTTGGCCAGTCTTCCACCAGAGGGTTAACGAGTTTGCCGAATGGCGTTTGGCCCGCGTCTCAACGGATTACCACGTCGAGTTCAAGACCTTCTTCTATTCCGTGCCCTGGATCCGGACATTCGGCGACGGGGGGCGTTCGACACCGGGCAGATCACGGGCCACCATTTCGATCGGATAGCGGTGGTTCATGTAGGTCGGTGCACTCATCGTCATGGGGCGCTGTTACCTCAATTTCCTTACCGCTCAATCAATGTGACCACCCACACTCGATATCTTATCTTGAGCCGGCAACATTGGACGACGCTTATGCCAATCGGTTTCTTGTTGATAAGCGTCCGCTAATTTAAGAATATCTGCCTCACCGAATGGGCGCCCTGTAAAGGAGAGACCAATCGGCAGACCGTTTGGATCGAAACCGCAACTCACGCTTACGGTTGGAAGGCCAAGGTAGTTGAAAATCCCGGTATTGGCCCAAACCTTAGCCGCCTTACCTTCACCGACAACTGACTGATGCTCTATATTGGTTTCCGCCAATGTCGGAATGCAGGTAGGGATTGTCGGCGTCGCAAGCACGTCAACCCTGCTGAAAACTGCTTTTGAAAACTCCCTCAGAATAGGTCCGCGCCGAGACAGAGCCTCCAAATAGTAGGTTGCGGGAATAGCATAGCCCGGGTAGACCCATGAAATATCCGGGCTCAAATCCTGCGGACGGCTGCGCATCCATTCGGCATGAATGGAGGCCGCCTCGACACTATCAACCACCCCACCGTATGCCAAGATCGCATCAATGAAGGGCACTGGAACGCACTCCACTTTGACGCCACGTCTGGCTAGCAACCCGACTGCGTTGTCAAACGCGATTCCAACCGAATGATCCACGTTGTCCAGGAAATATGTCTCAGGCACGCCGATCTTAATGCCGTCGGCCTTGCCCTTTAGTGCCTCCTCATAAATCGGCACACTCTCGGTCGAACTGGTTGGGTCTAAGGGATCATGTCCCGCGATGACAGAAAGAATGCGGGCACAATCCCGCGCTGTGCGTGCAAGAGGACCGACATTGTCAAGAGAGAAGGATAGCGGCATCACACCATGGCGGCTAACGCGTGTTTGTGTCGGCTTGATGCCCGTGACACCACAGGCTGCCGCTGGTAGTCGAATCGAGCCGCCCGTGTCGGATCCAAGTGCCGCATAGGTCATCCGCGCGGCTACGGCCGCACCTGATCCCGAGGAAGAGCCGCCAGGCACATAGGCCGGATTCCAAGGATTGTGACAGTCGCCGAATTCCCTGTTGTGACCAGTTCCGCCGCCTGCAAACTCGGTCATGTTGAGACCGCCGAAGCTATAGGCACCCGCCGCGTCCATGCGGGCAAGCACCGTAGCTGTCGCCAGGGGCACAAAATCCTTACGGATTCTCGAGCCGCAAGTGCAAGGCTTTCCTTCCCGATAGAACATGTCCTTATGAGCCAGAGGGATTCCATGCAGGGGACCTAGCCAATTACCCTTCTCGAGTGCTTCGTCTGCCTTGCGCGCGAATTTGCGAGCGCCCTCATAGTCAAGCCAGATGAAAGCGTTAAGTTCTTCCCCTGCAAGCTGGATTTGAGCGAAGCACGCATCGAGGAGCTCAAGTGAAGAAACCTTTCGGTCACGAATAGCGTCGACAGCCTCGGTTAAACTGAAATCAGTCAGATCGCTCATCGCTCCAGTCCCTTCGCCTCCATAAGCGCTGCGTTGAAGCTCGCCGGCTCGTCCTCGAAGCGCACGGTGCCGCGCATGCTTTCGATCTTGTGGATCTTTTTCTCAAGCTGGGCGGCAGCAAGTCCTGCATTCTCGTTAGGCACCGAAATGCCGTGCCATATGGCGATCCACAATTCAACGAGGTCAAGAAATTCGCTGGGTTCCTCCCTCCCAACGCCGGCCGAGGTTCCGGGCGGCGGAAGAATTCCATTGGACATCGGCAGTTCCTCCCGTTTTCCGGATTTTGTGGCCGTCGCGTCAATGGCGGGATGACGGTGTTTCATCTCAGCAACTTTCTGTTGATCAACATCGCACTCCTCCACCCGAGCCCCAGCTTCCGCAAGTCTCGGCGATAACACGACCAATACCGGAGGCCGCGGCGGAGACGATAGCTCGGCGACAGAGGCATGGGGTCATTGTGCTCTTAAATTTCTTGAGGTCGGAAATACGATCTCTACGAGCGTCGCTAGAGTCAAATGTTGTTTATAGATTCAAGCCATCGCGAATTCAGATACTTTACCGAGCCGACGTCACACGGTGCATGCAGAGTTCAACGTCTCTTATCGGGCGCGCGTTTATTGCCAACAGTTGCTGGTTTGGCAACTTATCAGGGCCGCGCGGACGCGCCTCGGTTTAACTCAGGTCCTACCGGGGGCAAGGCGCGACGCCGGCCCTCACTTTGCCGAACCTATATCCGCGCCGCTTTCGGCGCACGCGACCCCTGCACCGCATCCGCGCCCACGCCATGCCTGTCATGGCCACGGCCTGATTGAACGCCCATAGCGGCCACCCGTGCCGGCGGCTTAGTCCAACACGTTTTTAGCTCACCGTCGCGATCCACCTCAGCGCGCTCTCGCCACCGCCTTTCTCCGCGACGCCAAGCTAAAAACGCGCTGCATTATGTGGAGCGCCACATAACCCTTCAGCGGTGTGGTCTACGTCTTCCGAGCGAAGCAGATTAGGTTGTCTTGTCTTATGACTTTCCAAGCCGTTTGGTCCAGTAAGAGATGCCCGATCCGGGGTGGCCACTCCGGATCGGGCGGAAGGGGATGGATCGAAGTTGTCTAGGTCGTTGAGGACCGTCGATTAGTATGATCACCCCTTTCTTTTCCATCAGGCCTGAACGGAAACCGGGGCTTTGGGCCCGGATGACAAGATTAGGATAGCGGAAAAGATGAGCGACACCCTACCACAAACCATCGGCATCGATATCTCAAAAGCAACACTCGATGCTCATGCCTATCCTGCAGGCAGTAACCAGCAGTTTGCCAACACTGCCAGTGGCCATAAAGCCTTAATTGCATGGCTGGGAAAATGGTCAGTCGAGCGCGTGGCATATGAGGCGACTGGTGCTTACCACCGGGAAATCGAGCAAGCTCTGACTGATCTGCCTTGCGTCAAGCTCAATCCTGCTCGTGCGCGGCGCTTTGCCCAAGCAGCTGGAACCCTGGCCAAGACCGATCGGATCGATGCAGTGATGCTGGCCCGCATGGCTAGCACAATGCAGCCACCCGTGCGCCCGGCTATAAACCCCGAACAGGCAAGGTTGGCCGAACTGATCAGCGCCCGCGATGGTCTGATGCGCGACAGAACCGCACTTAAAAACCAGGAGAAAAACCTGACGATTCCGCTTCTAAAGCGTCAGCACAAGCAACGCCTCAATCAGATCGATCAGCATATAACCGCTCTCGATGCCGAGCTCGCAACACGCATTGCGGCCGATCCCCAGCTTGCCCGTCGGCATGAAATTATCTCCAGCATAGCTGGCCTCGGCCCACGCACTGCCAACCAGTTGGTCGCCACTATGCCAGAGCTCGGATCCCTAGATAACAAACAGGCCGCATCCCTAAGCAGGACTCGCTCCCGTCGCCCGCCAATCAGGACAGTGGAAAGGCAGAAGCTTCATCCAGGGTGGAAGGGCCAACGTTAGACGCGCACTCTACATGCCCGCTCTCGTCGCTGCCCGCTTTAACCACGACCTCAGGGAAAAATATCAGCACCTCATTGCATCGGGCAAGCCCGCCAAAGTCGCCACGTCGCGGTTATGCGCAAGCTTCTCGTAACCGCCAATGCGCTCGTCAAAGCCGATCGCATGTGGGTCGAAAAACATGCTTGATCACAAAAGAAACTTGTCGCGCGGTAAGATGCAAGCCCTTTTGGACGTCGGGGCTGTCGTTTTCCGGGAGCAGTGTCGTCTTCGCGGTCGACATATAGTCGCCGCATGATAGAGCTCCGCGGACGAGCCTTCAATGTGGATGACGCACTTTTTTGCTGAGACAGCGGTGCAACCCCATCAGCGGAATGGCTCGGCTCACGTCCCGGCCGGGACGTCTCAGGCGCTCAGATCCTGAACGCTATTCGCAAAATTTCATGCTGTGGCGCCTGCATTTCGATCAAAGAACTCACCGGTCTTGAGCATCTAATGCATAATCACCGCCAGTTTGCGCGCCACAGCTGCGTATTTCGCAAAAACGGGACAGTCGTTCCGCTAAATCGCGGACAGCAGTTTCACTAAGTCGCGGACAGCAGGAT
>NZ_JBVVPW010000071.1:0-9072 GCF_055811385.1 Mesorhizobium sp. WSM4849 | reverse complement strand
TCCCCGGCATAGATGACATTGACGCCAAGACGCTGCTGAAGCGTCTTGACCACGATCCGCAACTGTTCGCGGAGTTTTTGTCGAGCGCGCCAAGGACTGGTCCATCAGAAGCACTTTGCACTGCTCCCGATTGGCGTGTTAAGCCTTGGCATCGAGGTGGATCTGCGTCTGCCACACATGTGCACAGATCCTCCCGCCTTCGTCCCGCACCACGGTGTGCCACACAGATGTCTGATGGCCCACGTGGAGCGGTCGGCATTCGGCGGTGATTCTCGCCCCCGCGCAGGCACGCACGAAATTCGTCTTGGACTCAAGTGTCGCCGTTCTTTGCGTGGGTCCGAGATTTTGTAGCGCCCCCATCGCGCCGAGGCTGTCCGCTAGGGACATGACTATGCCGCCGTGCACTGCGCCGCCAGAATTTGCGTGTCGGTGGTCGATGTCGATATGCGCCGCAATCCGTTCTTGGGACACCTCGTCGAGCTCAATCCCAAGGACCTTCTGAAACCCTTGCGTCGGCATGCGCCTGATGTCCTCGTCCCTCCACGGCCCTGGAGCAGTCCGGATAGGATTGAGTTTCGCTTTTTCGGTCATGGGGTTCCGTCACACGGGCGCTCGGTGCCCTGAATGCCTAGCAAGGCCAGCTGCGGCACCTGCCAGAGTTACAAGCTGTGGCCAATCTTACCCTCTGTACCTGAAGCTTCTGAGCCATCGGTGTTCGCTTGCCTTTTCAGCCCGAGCATCTCCCGGGCTTCGTCCGGTGTGGCGATGTCCAAGGAGAGAAGCGTCAGGATGTCCCGTATCCGCGCAACCTGCTCTGCATTGGACCGGGCGAGCCTCCCTTTATCGAGATACAGGTTGTCTTCCATCCCTACCCGCACGTTCGAGCCCATGGTCGCGCCCATTGTGCATAGGCGGAACTGGTGTTTTCCGGGCGCAAGAACTGACCAGTGATAATCTGAGCCGAAAAGCCGGTCGGCGACGTTGCGCATGTGAGTCAAATTGTCGGCCTCGAGACCGATTCCGCCACTGAACCCGAAGATCGTTTGGATGATCAAGGGCGGGGTCAGCAGGCCGATGTCCACGAAGTAGGCTACATTGTACAAATGCCCTACGTCGTAGCATTCGCATTCGAAGCGTGTGCCGCCTGCGCCGACTTCTTGGATTGTCCGTGTGATGATCTCTTCGGTATTGGGATAGACCCGAGACGGCGCGGCCATAAACAGCTCCGGCTCCCACGCGTGCTGCCAGTGCTCGAATTTGCCAAGAATCCTCTGTCTCCCGTACGGCGAAAGAGATCCCATATTCAGGGAGGCGAGCTCCGGCTTGAATCGCAGTGTGGCCGCAATCCTGTCTTCGAGGGTTGCCGTCGGGCCGCCACTGGTCGTAATGTTGACGATCACGTCAGATTCTCGGCGGACGCGATCAATGGCCGGCGCGTATACCTCTGGATCGGGTGTGGGACGCCCATCCTGCGGATTACGCGCGTGGAAATGGACGATGGCGGCCCCCGCCTCCGCCGCCCCGATCGCCTGCTCCGCAATCTGCTCCGGAGTAATCGGCAGATATCGCGACATTGTAGGCGTGTGCGCGGCGCCAGTCACGGCGCACGTTATGATGACTTTTCGTCCAGCGGCCATGAATTGCTCCGTGGTTTTGCTGACGACGTAACCTGAACGCGGATCACCGCGCCAGCAGCGAGAGTTATTTCGAGGAGGCAAAAAATTATGGTCCGGTGCAAACGGCCTGGGTATCTCTCCTACGAAACCGAACTGGAATGGTGGGTCACGAAACCCGCCTCCGCCGCAGAACGTGAGCAATCTTGCCACCGCAGCGAGAGGCGCCGGTAAGTCCCAACGCAGAGCCACATGACGGCCTGCTGTGCCATCCCCTCAAACGCTTCGCTAATTCGATGTCGACGATCGGAACGGCGCGTTTGCGGCGCAGCTTGATGCTTCGCTTGTCGTGGATTGAGCGCAGGAGGTTGAAGGCGAAGTGGCGGACCACGGCCATGTTTGCGGGTCCGTGCCCGGTTCTGCTTCGGCATTTGTCTTCGTTGAAGGTGACGTCGAGCACCCAGTGCAGCGAATTCTCGATGGCCCAGTGGCTTCGGATTGCGTTGGCGGCCTCGCTTGCGGTCAGTGCGCGCGAGGCGACGTAGAAACGTCGGTGGCGGCTTGTCACCCCCTTTTCATGGGTTCGGGCCTCGACCATGACGATCGCCGCGATGCCGGGCAAGCGATGCTGCCGGGAAAGCGCCGTTCGCCAGCCAGCCAGCCAGTCAACCTGGGTGGAGACTGCGACGCGGCGCTCCTCGATGCGGCCATCGCCCTTGTCCGCGTCCTCGACGCGGTGGACGCCGCTGGTCACGGGATCGTCGAAGAAGCGCTCGATCTCGCCCATGAGGCCCGGCTGATTGGCCTTCACGGCGAGCAGATAGTCCGCGCCGGCATCCACGATCGCCGCGGCGATCTTCGGATTGCAGGCAATGGCGTCAATGGTGACCAGCGCACCGTCCAAGCCCTTCGATGCCGCAAGTCGTTCAAGCAGCAGCGGGATCGTCTCCTGCTCGCAACTTCCCTCGGCGACCGCCTCTTGGCCAAGGACGAGGCGCTCGCGCGTGGCGAAGGCCGAGACCAGGTGCAGCGCGGCCCGTCCTTTGCGACGATCGTGACTGCCGCGCGAAGTCTTGCCGGTCGATGGCCACGAGACCGGGGGCATCGGGACGCATGGCAGCCGCCCAGGACTGGAAGCAGTCGGCAAACAGCGCCGGATCGATCCGGTTCATCAGCATACGCAGCCAACGCGAACCGGGAACGCCGTGATGATAAGGTAGGAAGCGGCGCAAAAAGCGAGATTATCCTCGCCCCAATCGGCGATATCCTCGAAATCGTCGCCGGCCGCGATCGTCCCACAAACCACAAGCAGCAGCACCTCCGGCAACGGATGCGCTACCCGCCTCACCTCCCGATTGTCCTCGATCAGCGCGAAATGGTCCAGCAACAGCCGCAGACGCGGCTTCCCAGTTCTCTCAAGCATGGCGACATTCTCCGAATCAACGCCGCCAACAGAATCAGAACCGCCACAATCCCGAAACCGCCGTTAACCCGACTTCAATACCGTGGCAACTGTTAGAGCCTTGTTGACGGTCGCAATAATTAGACGTATTGGGTTTAGGTTGTGTTTCTTGTAGACGTCCCGCACCAGCCTTTCGCCTAGCTGGTTCGACGTCGTGAGGACTGCGTTGACTGGCACCGATGAATTTGTCCGCCGCCTAAATCAGGGGAGCCGATTTCGCATCCAGCAGGATGACCGGAGCGAAACCGTTGGCGCCTACCGTCTTCTGCCTCCCCCGGAGAACGCCTTAGGCTTGGTCGATGGGTATTTTGATTGTCAAAACCCCTGCCTCACTATTCGGAAGCTGCATGCAAAGGACGAGTTCTTCGATGAAGAACTGGGCCTTGGGCGCATAGTGTTTCTGCTCCACCTGTCTGGATCGCGGAGGATCGAGCTTGGCAGCGCGCACCAGCATGAGTTAAGCAGGCCGACGCTCGCTGTATTTTATCAGCCGCAGGGACGTGTCAAGCGAAGTGTCTGGAACCGCGGGGCGAACGAGCTGTCACTGACCGTCGGAATTTGGCCAGAGAGGTTGACATCACTGTTCGGCTTCTATCCGATTTGCTTTCCGAACTTTATGGGCAACGCCGAAAAGGGTGAGGCGTTTTGGTATTCTCGCCCGCTCCCATATGCGCTCATATCGGCGGCCGAGCAATTGCTTCATCCTGGCATTCATCCATTGCTCTCCAGAAATTACATTTCGACCAAATCACAAGAACTCCTCTGCCTCAGCCTCAGCACGCTCTTGTCGGACGGCGAGTTTCTTTCCCGTCCCGAGCTAGCTGCGACTCGCGTCGAATACGTTAAGACCGTGGTAGATGCCAACCTGAAGAGCCCGGCCTCCCTGTCGGAACTTGCAACATCGCTCGGCGTTTCCACTGAGGACCTGTCGGAAGACATCCGCCAGGAAATGGGCGTTAGCTACCTCCAGTACATTACCAAGCGCAGGATGGAGCGGGCGATGATGCTTCTAGAGGGGTGCAGCATCCCCCTCAAGCAGGTCGCCTACGAAGTCGGCTACGCTCATAGCTCTAACTTCTGCACCGCCTTCAAGCGCCGTTTTGGTTCAACGCCGAAAGACGCTCGCGGCGGTAAGTGCTAAAGCCTCCAAAGGGTCACGAGGTGGCCGGCTTTATGCACTCGAATCGAGCATTTTCTCCCGCCTTTCGAACTGTAGCGCGATCTTAACCCAGGTGCATCGACACCGACTTGGTCTGGGCGACGGAGGTCAGCGTCTCCAGGCACTTGTCGCGACCCATGGCCGGACTGTTCGTACCACCCAGATCATGATCATGTCGCTGTGGTCGAAACAATTGACCCAGACAATGCCGACCTCGATATTATGTGCCACCTTGTCAGCAGTCGAGACGTCCGACGTCCAGATCGAGGCCGCCAATCAGTACTCGAATCTTTGGCCATAGCGATCGCGTCTTCCAGCTTCTTATGAGTGAGGACGCGGTCGATCGGCCGAAGATCGCCCTCATCGTGGTCGACGCATCGAGCGGAGCGCCGGACTTGAGACTTTCTTTGCCTTGTCCTGGAACTTTGAGACAAACTCGTCATGGATCTCAGGCGAGATCCGGCATTGCACACCTCACCTTGGGTGAACAGATGCCGTTCACCGGGTGCTCCACGGTGGTATCGAGATCCGGCACGTCGGCGGTGATGATCTTTACCGCTGCATTCGGTAGTGAAGCGCTTCATGTTGGATTGGCCAGCATAGATCATCACCATCATCAGCTTGCCGACCTCGGTCGAGCCCGGAAGGCGATTTCTTGTCGACGTCTATGTGTAGCGCGAGGGCTTGCCTGCCTCCTCGCCGAGGCCATGCACGAGGTTGAACACTCCCGCCAGACACCGCTCCATTGACAGTTTGGCCAGAAGCTTGGCGGAGAGCGGCGATTGCTCTGCAGTCTTCAGCACCACCGAGTTGCCGGCGGCGAGCGCCGGCGCGGTCTTCCAGGCTGCCAGCACGAGCGGATAGTTCGATGCCACGATGCAGCCGCTGACACATCAAACCGCCGCCAGCGCTTGACGCCTTGCCGCTGCGGCTCGCAAGCGGCATCCCCGGATGGTGGGCCGGCTGAAAGAGCCGACCCGATCTCGTAGGGATCGAACGCACGGATGATTGAGAACTCGGCATCCTCGATGCTCGTCGCTCGGCAGGACGCCGTTATCCAGATTCTGCGTTCTGTCGTATCGCTCTGACGTTTGCAGCACAGGATTGACGTTGACGACATCCTTCCCCCATGGCAAAGGCTGAAGGATGGTGAAGACGGCGCAGACCGTCACGCTTTTCAAAGGGGACTTTTCTGCAGAGGGGATCGTCATCATAGATCCGGCGACGGGCTGGCGGACGGTGAGGGCATCGACGGCGGCGTGCGGGTCGCCGGCCCAGCGCGCAAGGACCGGGAAGGTGAGGTTCCCCTAATAGCAGTCGCCCTTCCTGATGTGCTCGTGGAGCAGTCGAAGCGCCGCTTGTAAGCGGCGAACGACCAGGTGGGGCGCGACCCGAAAACCGGCTGACTCGCCTGGCCTGACGATGGGGCCGTCGAGCCTCGAACGAGAGGAGCGCCAAAGACACCCAGACAGACGAGCGGCGCGAGGAGATAGCCGGATTCAAAGGAAAAGTACCCGGCAAGCCATTTGACCGCTTCTCGCGTCCGCTCGGCTGCTTCCAGTGTGGCGGGAAATTCGTCCGGCGTCCGCGCGACCAGAATTTCTGCCGGCCGCGAAAATAGAAGCTCGCGCGCGGCAAGATCATCGCGGAACAGGACGTGCGTGGAGGAGGATGCGTCATGGGTCGTCGGCTTGGCTTTCCCGGGCGCCGCCTCTCTCTCCAATCAACGCGCCGCCCCCGCGCTCGGCCTTGCGGTTGCCTTCGAACGTCATATCGGGGCGAGGTGTGCCGCATTGCCTGGTTCAGCCCACGCACCGCGGGCGCGAAGCGATGGCAGAGCGTGATCCCTCTCAAGCCGCTGCGCGCGTGACGGCTCCTGGCCGGACCGGCATTTCGACATTGTCGGTCAGCCGCCTCTCGCTAAGCCAGGAAGCCACACGAGCAAGCGGCCGGGCCTGTCAAGCCAACCCATCTGGCGCGCAGAGCGGTGTTTACGTCCGACAGTCGACGCCACACCAGATGGTAAGCAATTAAAAGAGCCTGCGGCTGCAGTACGCGCTTCGCGTGCGCGCCCGCGAACTCGGCTGGCATGACGCCGATATCGACGTCATCGATGCCGATCTCGGCTTGAGCGGAGCCTCCGCTGCAAAACGGAATGGCTTCAAGGAACTCGTCGGTCGGGTCGGCCTCAGCGCGGTTGGGTTGATTCTATCCATCGACGTGACCCGGCTCGCGCGCAATTGTTCCGATTGGTATCCCGCTCCTGGATATCTGCGGCCTGCGTGGCTGCCTCATTGCCGATCGAGATGGCGTCTACGATCCCGGCAGCGCCAATGGTCGCCTGCTTCTCGGCTTGAAGGGAACGAGCTCGGAGCTTGAGCTGCATACGATCCGCAGCCGTCTGACGGCCGGTCTGCTTGCCAAGGCCGAGCGCGGCGAGCTTGCACTCACGCTGCCCGTCGGCTTGGTGCGCGATCCAAGCGGGGTGGTTGTTAAAGATCCAGATCTCGCCGTTCAGGAGCGGCTTGAGCTTGTATTCGAGACATTCCTGAAGTTCCGCACCGTCGCCAAGGTCATGCGTGTGCTGAACGATCGTGGCCTGGCTCTGCCGCGCCGCGACTGGCACGGCGAACTGCACTGGGCGCGAGCGACGGTCTCGGCGGTAGCGGCAATCCTGAAGAATCCCGCTTATGCCGGTGCCTTCATCTATGGACGAACCCGCCTTCGTGCCGCCACGGGTGAAGGCGGTTCGCCGGGAAAGGTGCCGCAGCCAATCGATGAATGGCGCATCGTCGGGAAGGGCCGGTATCCGCCCTACATCGACGGGCCAACCTATGAGAAGATCCGCGACATCGTACGAGACAAACGGGCCGAATACATGCGCATCAAAACGAGAGGTGCTCCTCGCATGCGCATTTCGCTGATTGTGAGCAGCCATTTCACGCGATGGTGAGCGCTCATTTCATTTTATCGTGAGCAGGTATTTCACGCGATCATGAGCGGCCGCTTCGACCGACTTGTTCATTGATTCACGTGTTTGTGGCTGCGTCAAGAGCGTGAGCGCGAGCGCTGTGTTTTCGCATGCTTTCTCCGGTGAGTTGAAGGCGGTGAGCGTTGTGAATGCCGATTCCGACGAAGCCGCCCCTTTGTTCCGATGTGATTGTGCCCGCTTGGGCTAGGGCTCTGCTGGCGTTGATTGTTGTCATTTCGTATGCGTCAGGTGTCAAGCTTTTTGCGGCTGCTTTCGCCGCAGGCTTTCGCCCGTCAGATCGATGCGATGAGCGTTGTGAACGAGGCGATCCAGGATGGCGTCGGCATAAGTCGGAGTTCCGATGACGTCATGCCATGCTGACACGGGCAGTTGGCTGGTGATGATGGTGGAGCGGCGGCCGTAGCGATCCTCGAGGATTTCGAGGAGATCGTGCCGGGCCTGATCGTCGAGTGGTTCAAGGCCCCAATCATCAAGGATCAACAATTGGACGCGGGCGAGCGTGCGTTGCAGGCGTGCGTAGCGACCATCGCCTCTGGCGAGCGCCAGGTTGGCGAACAGGCGTGGGGCACGCTGATAGAGAACGGACCGGTCGTCCCGGCAGGCCTTATGCCCGAGCGCGCAGGCCAACCAACTCTTGCCGACCCCTGATGGGCCGCAGATGGCCAGATTGTCGTGGGCATCGATCCAGTCGCCCGCGATGAGCTTGAGGAACAAGGCTCGATCGAGGCCGCGATCGCCACGATAGTCCACATCCTCAGGGGCGGCCTGATGGCGCAGCTTGGCAAAGCGCAGGCGGGCGCCGAGCTTGCGATCGTAGCGCCAGCTCCATTCCCGGTCGAGCAACAGCGCCAGCCATTCGCCATGCGATAGCTGTTCGGTCTCGGCATTGGCGGCCAGTTCATTGAACGCCTTGGCCATTCCGGTCAGGCCCATGGCGTTGAGCCGGTCGAGGGTGGGATGCGCAAGCATGTCATTCTCCTTCAGTGATAATAGCGGGAACCGCGGATATTGGGGTGATGGATGGGCTCGCGAGCCGTCGCCTGGCGCGACGATGCCCGGTCGAGGTGATTGTCGAGGATTGAGCGGACTGAGCCATAAGTCCGGGCGTTGATCTCCAGCGCCCGGCTGCAGGCGGCGTTGACGCGCTCGCGGCCGAAGCCCTTGACGAGCCGGATGACGCCAAGACAGGCGCGGAAGCCTTGTTCGGGATGCGGCCGATCCGCTAGTATCTTCTGGCACAGCAAGGCCGCATCGGGGCCGATCGCGGAAGCTTCCCGGGTGATCCTCTCGATCGTCCAGTCGGCAAAGCGGCGGTGCGATGAAGGCATGTGATCCGACACCGTCGTGTGCCGTCCATTGCCGCTGGAGCGCAGATGGGCGGCGATCCTCTCGCCCTTGCGGAACAGCTCTATGGTGGTTGCCGTGATGCGCGCCTCGACCTGCTCCCGCGCAAAGCGGTATGGCACCGAGTAATAGTGCCGGTCGATCTCGACATGGTAGTCGAGGCCGGCGCGCCGAATGCGCCATTCAGCAAAGACGTAACGCTCAGCCGGCAGCGGCTTGAGTGCGGGCCGGTCGATCTCGTCGAACAGTTGTCGCCGCTTGCAGCCGACACGGCGTAGCACGCGGCGATCGTTCAGATCGGCAAGCAACTCGCCGATCGCCGCGTTGACCTCGGCCAGGCTGTAAAAGACACGATGGCGCAGCCGCGCCAGAATCCAGCGCTCGACAATCAGCACCTTTCTTGGCCGTGCCGGAAGAACGCCGACGCCATAATGCTCGGCCATGCCGGCATAGGTGCGGTTTACCTGCGGGTCGTAGCGGCAGGCCTTGATGATGGCGACCT
>NZ_JBVVPW010000070.1:0-9813 GCF_055811385.1 Mesorhizobium sp. WSM4849 | reverse complement strand
GAATCATTCCTCTGCATCTGGCCTAGGAATCACATCTCGATTCCACCAGTCTACCCCTAAGGTTAGCGCCTATGGGGTGCTGACCCTCCGGCATCAACAGGTTCTGCCTCACCCCAGCAACCGCTTGCCCAGCCGCGCGCATTGGACGCGAATATCCGGAATGGCGTCGATCTCGAAGAAGGTGCCGCGCGTCAGTGGCCCGACCGCGAGAATCTTGGCCGATACGGTGCCGTCGCTGGCGATGACCTCGCAATTGTCTGATACGTCGAGGCCAAGGCGCAGCGGGTCCGGCCGCGCCAGCCCGCGATCGACCAGCGATCGCACCACGCTGTTCGTGGTGGTAGAGATGTCCCTGGCGATGCCGGTGCAGTCGTAGATGCGGGCGACTTCGAACGTCTCGATGTTTTGCGTGTGGCGCGACTGGACCTGCACGCTGAAATCGTCACCCGCGGTGATTCCGACGACGCGCCCGGCGACCAGCCGGATGCAGCCCGATTGAACCGCCTCGGTGACGCGGCCATAGACTTCCGGCGCCATGCGATGGCGGTGGATATCCCACCACGCCTTGGTGTGCTCGACGAAGCGGCGCTTGGCCGAAGACGGCCAGTTCTGCCAGATCTTCTGGTTGAACGGCCTGAGACCGTCGACGACGTCGCGCCAGTCGATGCCGGCCTTCTGGTTTTCCCGGATCAGATCGCGGAACCAGCCGACAAAGTAGGAAAGCTGGGTGCCGAGCGGAATGTCGGCGACGTCGAGCTTGATCGGATTGCCCTTGCGATGCGGCGAAGGCAGCAGGCCGCGCCGCGACACCGCCACGATCTCACCGCGATGGCCGCGCTGTTCGAGCGACAGGAAGGTATCGACCATGCTCAAGCCGGTGCCCAGCACCAGGACTCGGGCTTCGGGGTCCAGCGCGGTGTCGGCCTCTGATCCCATCCTGATCGCGTGGCCCTGGCCGGCGCCCGGCTCCTCGTCATGCCCGGTCGCCAGCACGGCAAGATGGGCGACGACGCTGGTGCCGTTGGCCAGCGTCACCTCGACCCCGGACGCAGTCGGCGAGATCGACAGGCTCTCTTCGCGGATCAGCCGAAGACGCCCGGTCTCGCGAGCCTCGAGCTCGTCCAGCAGCTCCTTCAGATAGCGGGCATAGACGCTGCGCGGCGCATAGACCGGCGCCTGCTCTGGAGTTGCCAGGCCGCGTTCAAGCAGCCAGCGCCAGAAATTGCCGGGGTCGTCGGCATAGGCGCTCATGCCGGCCGCGCTGACATTCAGCACATGCGCCGACAGCAGCGTGGAATAGGCGATGCCCTGTCCGAAATGCGGACGCTTTTCGATAAGCGTGACGCGGAGATCGGGATTGGGCGACTTCAGGAGATGCGCGGCAAGGACGACGCCGCTGGCGCCGCCGCCGACAATAATGATCGAATTTGGGACGATCGAATTTGCGCGGCCGGTCATGCGCGCACCAATTGCCTTAGGAGCCGTCGGTTCCGGCTCAGGCCTGGATTTTCAACGCAGCCGAAAGGTCGTCGTCGCCGGCGATATCGCGCATCTCGGCGAGGCTGCGCTGATCCAGCACCTCGGCGATCGCTTGCCGGACCTCCAGCATCAGATGTCGGACTTGGCATGTCGCCTCGTTGCAGTCTTCACAGCGCTGATACCGGGTGCGGCTGGCGCAGGGAATGGGGGCCAGCCGCACCCGTCGAGCACGCGCACGACGTGGCCGATCTTGATTTCATCCGCCGGCCGCGCCAGGCGATAACCGCCCTCCTTGCCCTTGCGGCTCTGGACAAAACCGGCGTTGCGCAGCTCGACCAGGATGGCATCGAGAAATTTCTTCGGGATGTTGTTTCCGGTGGCGATATGGCCAACGAAGGCGAGCTGTCCAACCGGCAGCCGCGCGAGATGGACGAGCGCCTTGAGGCCGTACTTGCCCTTTTTCGTGAGCATAGACCGAACGTTTCTCTGTTGTGCGATGGCGCAGGGCCACCGGTTGTGAAGCGCCTGGCGTGCGTCCCCACCGCGTCCAAGCTTACATGACACATAAATTCTAGTGACATGATATACAAGCTGAGCACCGTTGATTTTGCTTCGTTTTCAAGCCGCTGCGGCCATTTTGGCGGACGTTTTGCGCCCTTGACGGCATAGAGGCAGCTGGGCAGCCAGCGCGCTCGGCATTGAAGGCCGATGCACCGCCGGCGATCGATATGGAGGCTGCCGTCGCTCATCGTCCTCTCCAATTTCTGTAATGTCGATAAGACTACTATACTTAAACGCGAATACAGGGATCAGTTTTCAAATCCTCGGCCATCCGCAGCATGGATTTGCCTGGGGAGGATGCAAGACGAGAAATGCTTGTTTGCAGCCGGTTGCCGAAACGCGGTGAAGGGTATCCGGCCTGATCAGCGATCCATTTCAATGCGAATGTCAGGCCAGTATCAATGTCAGGGGCGCGAACGGTTCGCCCACACCAATCCGCCCAGCCCGACCAGCGCGGTGACGATGCCGATATAGAGCCATTGCGACTGGCCGGTCATGAAGCTGCCTCCGACCAGGCCGACGCCCTGCAGCGACCAGAGCGCGCCGATGGCGAGCACGATCAACGCCAGCAGATTTTTGATCAATCTCATCGTTGGAATTTCCTTCCCTAGTCGATCCTCAATTCAGCCATGACCGCCACGGCAAAGCGAAAGGAAGCGACCCGATCGTATTCGCTTCTGCTTGTATATCGACGTCGGATATCGGGACGAAGACCATCGGGATACGCGGCAACGCCGATTAACCCTCTGACAAAGTGTTTCCCACCGACTCCAAACGTGTACTGTAGTCATGGAACCGCCAGATGACTGCCGCATTTCGTGCCACATTCGATCCGTAACGGCCGGGTTGTCAAACGGAGCCATTTGCCGCAGATGAAGAAACCAAACCAAACCGCGCTTGTCGCGGTGACGATCGCGGCTGGCCTGATGGTCGGCGCATCCACCTCCCCTGCCTCCGCGCAATGCGGCCGCGCCTCCTGGTACGCGCTGCACTCGAAGACCGCTTCCGGCGAGCGGATGAACCCGTCGGCGCTGACCGCCGCGCACCGCACCTTGCCTTTCGGCACAAAGCTGAAGGTCACCAACCGCAACAATGGCCGCAGCGTCGTCGTGCGCATCAACGACCGCGGCCCGTTCATTAGAGGTCGCGTGATCGACCTGTCGAAGGGCGCCGCCAGACGGCTCGGCTTCATCAGTTCGGGCCATACCGCTGTGTGCACCGACCGCGTGTGATGCCACGCGTCTGAGATTATGCTGTAGCGATTGCCCGTTGCCGGCCTTCGCATTCGCACAATAAGCCGGCTCCCGCCGTTCAAAGCCGGTTTTCAACAGCTTAAACGAAAGTATGAGCATAAATCACTTCACTTGACGTATTGCATCGCAGCAGTTTGTTGTTAACCTCCGCGCGAGAGATTCAAGGCTCGACGCTGCTGTCGTCCCTTCGGTCGCAGCAGCGGGGTTTTCGATGTTCTACCAGTTCTACGAATTTAACCACGCCGCCGTGCAGCCGGCCCGCCTCTATGCCGATGCGGTGCGGATGTTCTACACCAATCCGCTCAATCCATTCACGCACACGTCGTGGGGCCGCTCGGTCGCGGCAACCGCCGAATTGTTCGAGCGCACGACGCGCCGCTACAGCAAGCCGCGATTCGGCCTGACCAAGACCGTGGTCGACTGGAAAAGCGTCGATGTCACCGAAAAGACCGTGTGGTCGCGGCCGTTCTGCAATTTGCTCCGATTCGAGCGGGCGGTTCCCGCCGGACGCCGGCCTGATCCGAAGCTGCTGATCGTGGCGCCGATGTCGGGCCACTATGCAACGCTGCTGCGCGGCACGGTCGAGGCGATGCTGCCCCATGCCGACGTGCACATCACCGACTGGGTCGACGCCCGCATGGTACCGCTCAGCGAGGGCAGCTTCGACCTCGACGACTACATCGACTACATTGTCGACATGCTGCATGCGCTGGGGCCCGACACCCACGTCATGGCGGTGTGCCAGCCTTCGGTGCCGGTGCTGGCGGCGGTGGCACTGATGGAAACGCGCGGCGACCCGTTCGTTCCCTCGACAATGACGCTGATGGGCGGGCCGATCGACACCCGCCGCAATCCGACCGCGGTCAACCTTCTGGCCGAGGAGAAGGGCGTCGACTGGTTCCGCGACAACGTCATCATGCAGGCGCCGTGGCCGGTACCGGCCTTCGGCCGCGAGGTCTATCCCGGCTTCCTGCAGCTTTCGGGCTTCATGAGCATGAATCTCGACCGCCACATCATCGCCCACAAGGACTTCTTCATGCATCTGGTGAAGAATGATGGCGACAATGCCGAGAAGCACCGCGACTTCTACGACGAATATATGGCGGTGATGGATCTGACGGCGGAGTTCTACCTGCAGACGGTCGACACCGTGTTTGTCCGCCACGCCTTGCCCAAGGGCGAAATGACGCATCGCGGCGTGGCCATCGATCCCTCAGATATCCGTAATGTCGCCCTGTTCACGGTCGAGGGCGAGAACGACGACATTTCCGGCCTCGGCCAGACCCAGGCCGCGCACGACCTCTGCGTCAACATCCCGGCGGACAGGCACGCTCACTATATGCAGCCGGCGGTCGGCCATTACGGCGTCTTCAACGGCTCGCGCTTCCGCTCCGAAATCGTGCCGCGCATCGTCGACTTCATCACCAGTTATGGCCGCCAGACCCGCGTTGCGGTGAAGCCGAAGCTGGTCCGCATCGCCAGCAAGTAAGGGAGCGGCCGGTGGAACGGCGGTCTCGTGTCCGCTCAGTCGATCTGTTGCACAATAGCCGCTGTTTCGGCCGCGCGGGTAACCATGTCGCAAAACTGGCCGTTGGTATAATTGACAGGGACTGTCAATCGCCCTTAACCTTTCGTTAACAACAAGGGACGAGGGGGACAATGATTTCCTCACCACTGGCGAGAACGCTACGCGTGTGCGCACTGTTTGGGCTGGCACTTGCGGCAGGCTGGTCGACGACGGCATCGGCGGCCGGACCAATGGCAACCGGCGGGCCGACATCGCAGCCGATCGGCCACTATGATTTCTGCAAAACCAGTCCGGCCGAATGCTCGATCCACCCGGGCAATCTCGCCCCCGCCACCATGACCGGTGCGCTCTGGCGCAAGATCCTCAGCGTCAATGCCAGGGTCAACACCGCCGTCAAGCCGAAAAGCGACATCGACATCTATGGCAGGGACGAGGTCTGGGCCTATCCCGTCAAGGGCGTTGGCGACTGTGAGGACTATGTTCTGGAAAAGCGCCGCGAATTGAACCGCTTGGGCCTGTCCTACGCCAATCTTCTGATGACCGTCGTGCGCAAGCCGGACGGCGAGGGCCATGCCGTGCTGACGGTGCGCACAAGCAAGGGCGACTACATCCTCGACAATCTGGACGGAAAGGTCCGCTCATGGGACCGGACCGGCTACCGCTTCCTCAAGCGACAAGCGATCGACAATACCGGCCGCTGGGTCTCGATCCGTGATGGCCAGCCGGTTCTGGTCGGCGCGGTCCAGTAGCAGGCCGTCACTTTGGCTGCTTCAGCGCGGCGCGGATCGATGCGGTGATGCGGCGAAGCGCCGCTTCGTCGAGTTTTTCGATGTTTTCGGCCAAAACATTGGCAAGCTCGGTGGCGGCGGGGCTGAGGCCCGACGTGTCGAGCTTCACCCGTGGGTGCGAGGTCTCGGCCAACCGTGCGAGTTCCTCGGCATCGTCCCATATGACGTTGAAATAGCCGATGATCTTCTGGATCAGCGTCCAGGTCGGCGCGCCGCGGCGACCATGCTCCAGCGCAGACAGATAGGCGGCGCTGACGCCGATCGCCTCGGCCATGGCCTTCTGACTGACGCCGCGTTCGCTTCGCAGGGCGCGAAGCTTTTCGCCGAACGGAGTCACAAGTGCATCCTCATGGGGTGCATTCTCATGTGCGCGCGCGCCGCAGGCGGACGTAGAGCGCGCCCGAGCCGCCATGGTTGCGGGCAGCATGGTCGTGGCTGGAGACGAGCGGCCTGAATGCGGGTGTCGACAGCCAGGCCGGCACGGCGCGCCGCAGGATGCCGTCGCCGCCCGACGAGGAGCCTTTGCCGGTGATGACCAGCACGTAGCGAATGCCGCCGGCGTGCGCCCGGTGCAGGAAGGAAAACAGCAGCGAATAGGCTTCGTCCTGGCTCAGGCCATGCAGGTCGACGCGGCCTTCGATCGGCAGCCGGCCCTTCGACAGCTTTTCCAGCGTCGGTTCGTCGAGTGCATGCGAAACATGCTGCGTCTTGGCTTTCGCCGCCGCAGCCGGAGCCATCGCCTGGACACGCGGCGGTGGCTTCGTGTCATCAGCGATGCCCGGGCCGATGTCCGGACTGTCGATGGCGGACTTGCCCTTCAGCGGCTTGGCGGTGCGCGCCACCAGGTTCCACAGGACCCGGTCGTCCTCGCTCAGCCTGTCGATGCGCCGGGTCATCGCCTCGCTCCCGGTACAAGCGGACGCGGTATCAGCGCGTAGAAATCGGCAGGGTTGCGGATAACGCCGGCGATCTCGCCGGCCGCATGTCCCGTTCCGGCGAACAGGTCGCCACGGGCTGGCCCGATAATGGCAGAGCCGGTGTCCTGCGCGATCATCAGCCGCCGGAACGGCTTGTTGCCGAAAGCGGTCAGCGACGGCCCATCGATGTAGAACGGCGTCCCGAATGTATGCAGCAGACGGTCGACAGCGACGGAGCGGCCCGGTGTCAGCGGCACTTTGGCGGCAGCGATCGGCCCGAGTTCCGGGTCGTCGACAGCCGCCTCGCTGACCGAAGTCTCGCGGAAAAAAATATAGGAGCGGTTGCGCCACAGGATCTCGTCGATGCGATCCGGATGCGCCTGGAACCAGGCGCGGACCGACTGCATGGTCACCGCTTCGAGCGGGATTTCGCCTGTCTCGCTCAGTATCTTGCCCGGTCCGGTAAAGCGCTGGCCGGATTTGGCGGCATAGGTGACGCGGCAAAGCCGGCCGTCGGTCATGGTGAGCCGCGCAGAACCTTGTACGTGGATGAAGAAGGCGTCGACCTTGTCGGCGAGCCAGGCGATTTCCAAACCCTTGCCAGCCAAACCCTTGCCAGCAAGCGCGCCGCGCTCGATCTCGCCGCGGTCGAAATACTCGACCGGTCCGTTCGGCGTGGCGCGGCCGAAGGCGAGATAGGGATCCATGCCGGGCGGCCGGTTGGTGTCGTCGATGTCGACGAGATCGGCCGGACGCGACAGCAGCGGCACCGCAAATCGTTCGGTTCGCACCGGCGTGGCGTCGACCACGGGTTCATAGAAGCCGGTGACGAGGCCGGCGCCGCCGCTTTCGGTTCCTATGTGCGCCGGGATGAAATGCCGCTCGAAGAAGGCGCGGGCTTCGCGCCGGTCGGTTGGCGACACGGTGCGGGCTGCAGCGTAGACTTCGGTGAAGGCATTGAAGTCGACGCCGAGCCCGCCGGAGCGATAGGGTTTCGTCAGGACATGAAAAGCCGAGCGCCGGAAAGCGGCGAACGCAGCCAGATGGTCGTCCTCGTCCCAACCGGGCAGATCGTCAAAGGATTTTTCGCTGAACGCCTGAGAAAGCGACACGACAGACCCCGCCGTGGTCCGGGCTCAGTCTTCTTCTTCGGTGGCGACGAGCTTCCAGTTCGGGTCGCGCGAGCGCGTATCGCGGGCAAAGGTCCAGACATCCTTGACCTCGGCGACGGTTTCGGGATCGCCGTCGATGACGGCGCCGGCCTTGTCGCGCGTCGCCGAAATCAGTTCGCTGACGATGCGCAGCGTGATATGCGCCTCGCTGCCCTTCATCTCGGCGGAAACGATGTCGGCCTTGTCGATGCCGACGAAGGAGGACTGGATCTTTTCCGATTTCGCCTCGCGGTCGCCGATGGCCGCGACAAAGCCGTCATAGACCTCGCGCGACAACAGGTTCTTCAGCGTCTTGCGATCGCCATCGGCATAGGCCATGACGATCATCTCATAGGCCATCTTGGCGCCGTCGACGAAGGTCTTCGGGTCGAATGCCGGATCATTGTCCTTGATCGTGCGCAGGCTCTTGTTGAGATCGGTGTCAGGCTTGGCGAAGGCGTCGATCGCCGCATAGGCGTCGATTGCCGGCTCTCCCGGCGCTCGCTTGCGCGGCAGCGAGACCACATTCTCGGGCTTCTGGGCGTCCTCGCGCGTGCGGCCCGCCGTATAGGGATCGAAGGGCGGGCGTTCGCTGCCGGTGCGGCGGCCGAGCACATTGCGCAGCTGGAAAAAAATCACAACCGCCGCAACCAGAAAGAAAATCGTGCCGAAGTCGAAGAATCCCATATCTTCCGCCAATCAATCCCTACTCCGGCCGGACCGCCCGGCCAGGCAATGGCTGCGGTCGCATAGCGTTCAACATCCAAAGCATATAGAACGCAAGCTACAATCATTCAAATTAAAGGCAGCCATACCTATCTAAAAGGTTCAGTGCCAGCGGCGATTGCCCGCCGGCCGGCAAAACACGGTAACGATCGGTCAAGATTTGCGCATTTCGCTGCTTCCCCTGTTCATCCTTGCGCTTCCGCTGCTGGAGATCGCCGGTTTCGTCATTGTCGGCCGCCAGGTCGGCGCGCTGGCGACGGTCGGCCTGGTGCTGGCTTCGAGCATCGTCGGCGCTCTGTTGTTGCGATACCAGGGTTTCGGCGTCATGACCCGGGTCCGTGCCGAAATGGACGCGGGACGTGATCCAAGCCGCCAGCTCGCGCACGGCGCCATGATCGTTCTGGCCGCGATCCTGCTCATCATTCCCGGCTTCATCACCGACATTTTCGGCATTCTGCTGTTCCTGCCGCCGGTCCGCGACCTCGCCTGGCGCCTGTTGAAAGGCCGCATCGTGCTGGCCACCAGTTTCGGCACCGGCGGATTCGGGGCCCGGCAACGCGACAAGACCATCGACCTCGACGACAGCGACTACTCGCGCGGCGACGAGCGCGGCCCGGATCACAATTCCCCCTGGCGCCGCCTCAAGGATGAGTAGGTCGCCTTTAAGGACGAGCAGGTCGCCAAACCTTGTCTTGTCATGCCGACCATGGTAGCGAACGCCCGATTTCAATCCGGTCAGCAACGCTGCCGAGGCAAAAGGACAAAGGCTTATGGCCAGCAAAGACGACGCGCCGACCGGCGCGGCCAGTGGCAACGGCGACGCGACGCAGCCTTCGCTCAACGTGCTTGCCCAATATGTGAAAGACCTTTCGTTCGAAAGCCCCGGCGCGCCGAACTCGCTGCGCGGCCGCGACAAGGCCCCCGGCATCGCCATCAACGTCAATGTCAACGCCAACCCGCTTTCGGACAAGCAGTTCGACGTCAATCTGACGCTGAACGCCAAGGCGTCCTTCGATAAGGAAGTGCTGTTCAACGTCGAGCTGGTCTATGGCGGCGTGTTCGCCATCAGCGGCTTCCCGCAGGAGCACATGCTGCCGCTGCTGTTCATCGAATGCCCGCGGCTGCTGTTCCCGTTCGCCAGGCAGATCATCGCCGAGGCCACCCGCAATGGCGGCTTCCCGCCGCTGATGCTCGACCCAATCGATTTCGCGCAGATGTTCCAGCAGAAGCTGGCCGAGGACCAGGCCGCCGGCAAGGCCAAGGCGAGCTGAGGCGATTGCTCGGTGACGTTTGAAAAACCCGGCCTCGCGCCGGGTTTTTTCTTTGGGACGCCGGAGGGACAGCGCCCCATAGGCGCTAACTTAGGGCATGAGCGTTATCCTTGCTGCGGCGGATTGGCTTTTTCGTCGC
>NZ_JBVVPW010000069.1:0-10255 GCF_055811385.1 Mesorhizobium sp. WSM4849 | reverse complement strand
GCCAAACCGCCACCCACTCTAACCCGATACACCCGAGTCATAACGCCGCGCCCGCCACCGGTTTTGCCCCGGTTACATGATGGTGCCCAGAAGAGGACTCGAACCTCCACTCCTTGCGGAACACGGACCTGAACCGTGCGCGTCTACCAATTCCGCCATCTGGGCTGGTGCGGGCTCTTTAGGCGGGCAAGGGGTGAGTGTCAACGCGCTTTTTTGCTCAATCAAGAAACACGCCCGCGCGCCGGCTCACCCCTCCAGCACTTCCTTCGAAGCCACGGTCGAATCGGCGTTGAGCTTGTAGATGACCGGCACGCCGGTGCCGAGCTCCAGTCTGACGATCTCCTCACCCGACTTGCCGTCCAGCGCCATGATCAGCGCGCGCAGCGAATTGCCGTGCGCCGCCACCAGCACGGTGCCGCCGCGCAGCACATGCGGCTGCAGGTCGTGCAGATAATAGGGCCAGACGCGCGCGCCGGTGTCCTTCAGGCTTTCGCCACCGGGCGGCGGCACGTCGTAGGAGCGGCGCCAGACATGCACCTGCTCCTCGCCCCATTTCTGGCGCGCGTCGTCCTTGTTGAGGCCGGAGAGGTCGCCATAGTCGCGCTCGTTCAGCGCCTGGTCGCGGATCGTCTCGAGATCGCTCTGGCCGACGGCGTCGAGAATATGCTGGCAGGTCTTCTGCGCCCTGATCAGCGACGACGTGAAGGCGATGTCGAACTTCATGCCGCGCGCCTTCAGCTTGGCGCCCGCCTCCTTGGCCTCGGCGTGGCCCAGTTCGGTCAGGTCGACATCGCGCCAGCCGGTGAAAAGGTTCTTCAGGTTCCATTCGCTCTGGCCATGGCGCACGAGCACGAGAGTTCCCGACATTTTTGCTCCTTCAGTTTGTGGATCAGATCGTCTCAGGCGAGTCCGAGCACGTCCCGCATCGAATACAGTCCCGGCTTCCTGCCGCGTGCCCACAGTGCGGCCTTGACCGCGCCGCGGGCGAAGATCGCCCGGTCCTCGGCATGATGAGCGAGCGTGATGCGCTCGCCGGTGCCGGCCAGCACCACGGAATGGTCGCCGACCACCGAGCCGCCCCGCAGCGTGGCGAAGCCGATCGAGCCCGCCTTTCGCACGCCGGTGTGGCCGTCACGCGACCGCACGCTGTTCCCGTCAAGATCGATGCCGCGCCCGGTGGCGGCGGCTTCACCGAGCAGCAGCGCCGTTCCCGAGGGCGCGTCGACCTTGTGCCGGTGATGCATTTCCAGGATCTCGATGTCGAAATCGTCGGCATCGAGCGCACGCGCCGCCTGCTCCACCAGCACCGCCAGCAGATTGACGCCGAGGCTCATATTGCCTGACTTGACGATCGTCGCGTGGCGCGCCGCCGCCGCTATCTTTGCATTGTCGTCGGCCGAGCAGCCGGTGGTGCCGATGACATGGGCGATGCGCGCCTGCGCCGCATAGCCGGCGAATTCGACAGTCGCCGCCGGGCTCGTGAAATCGAGCACGCCGTCGGCCTTGGCGAAGGCCGGCAGCGGATCGTCGCCGATCGCCACGCCGATAATGCCGATGCCGGCAAGCTCGCCGGCATCCTTGCCGAGATGTGGCGAGCCGGGCCGCTCGATCGCGCCGGCGACGCGTGCGCCCGGTACGGTGTGGATGGCGCGGATCAGCGCCTGGCCCATGCGTCCGGCCGCGCCGACCACCACCAGGCCCATTTCATTGACGGGGAGGTCGTTTGTGGCCGTACCGCTCATAAATTTCTCCCAATCGCTTTTTTCGCGCGCCGCACCGGAATGTGGATTGGCGTGCCGTCGTCGACAAGCCCCAGCCCCTTGTTGCCCTGCACCCGGTGGAACCGGGCATATACGCTGTGCGGGTCGGCCATCAGCGAGGCATGCGTGCCTTGTTCGACCAGCCGGCCCTGTTCCAGCACGATGATGTGGTCGGCATTGACCACCGTCGACAGCCGGTGCGCTATGACGATCGTCGTGCGCCCTTGCATAACCTGGGTCAGCGCCTGCTGGACGCGCGCTTCGGCCTCGTTGTCGAGCGCCGAGGTCGCCTCGTCGAGCAGCAGGATCGGCGCCTGCCGCACGATGGCGCGGGCGATCGACAGGCGCTGGCGCTGGCCGCCCGACAGCGTCAGGCCGCCTTCACCGACAGGGGTGTCATAGCCTAGCGGCTGCTGGCGGATGAAGCCATCGGCCTCGGCCTGTTGTGCGGCCAGTTCGATCTCGGCGTCGCTGGCGCTCAGCCGCCCGTAGCGGATATTGTCGCGAATGGTGCCTTCGAACAGATAGGGCTGCTGCGAGACATAGGCGATGGAGCAGCGCAGCGACTGCTTAGTCACCTCTAAAATGTCCTGGCCGTCGACCTCGATGCTGCCCGCTTCGACATCGTGGAAACGCTGCAGAAGCGCCACCAGCGTCGACTTGCCGGCGCCCGAGGCGCCGACGATGGCCGTCATCTTGCCGGCGGCGGCGACGAAGCTGAGATCCTGCAGCACCGGAGCGTCGGCGACATAGCCGAACGACACATTGTTGAAACGCACCTCGCCCCTGGTGATCTTCGCTTCGGCCGCTCCGGCCGCGTCGCCTTGCTGCGGCTCGAGGTCGAGCAGCTCGTAGATCATGCGTGCATTGACCAGCGCCCGTTCCATGCCGACCTGCATGCGCGCCAGCCGCCGGGCCGGGTCGTAGGCGAGCAGCAATGCGGTGATGAAGGCAAAGACGGCGCCAGGCGGCTGGCCGCCGACGGCCGCCCGATAACCTGAATAGGCGATGACGCCGGCGACGGCGAAGCCGGCCAGCATTTCGGAGATCGGCGTCAACCGTTCCGAGACGCGGGCGATGCGGTTTGCCCGTTGCTCGGCACCGTCGACAAGGCCGCTGACGCGGCGCGACAGCTCGTCCTCCAGCGTAAACGCCTTGACGATGGCGATGCCTTGCGTTGCTTCCTGCATGGCGCCGATCAGCCGCGAGTTTATCTGCACGGCTTCGCGCGTGGCGCGCCTTATTCTGCGGGTGAGGTAGACGACGGTGTAGATCAGCGGCGGTCCGATCAGCAGCGACATCAAGGAGAGCATCGGATCCTGCCAGATCATGACGCCGATCAGCGCGATGAGCGATACGGCGTCGCGTGCCACTGATGTCAGCGTCATCGACAGCAGGTCGCGGATGCCGTTGACATTCTCGTTGATCTGGGCGGCCAGCCGTCCCGAGCGCGTGTCGTTGAAGAAACCGATGCCGAGCTTCATCAGGTGAGCGAAGATGCGGCGTTGGTATCGGGCCACCAGATTGTTGCCGATCCTGGCCAGCGTCACCGCCTGGCCGTAGGTGGCCAGCCCGCGCAGCATGAAGGCGCCCAGGATCGATAGACAGATCAGCGCGATGAGATCGCCGCGCTGCTCATAGAAGATCTGGTCGACGACATCCTTCATGATCCAGGCGGTGAAGGCGGTCGTGGCCGCAACCGTCACCAGGCACAGAACCGCCAGAACATAATACCAGCGATAGTCGCGGCTATTCTCGGCGATGATGCGGCGGATCACCGCCACGATCTGGCCGGGCCGGGCTTTGGCTTGGTCGTTTGGCGACTGGTTCAAGTCGGGATCGTTCCGTGATGTCGGTTCGGCTCCGCGGCCGGGCCAATTCGGCAATCCTCTTAGCGCCCCGGCGGCGGCTTGCCTATGGCAGAGGCCGGCAAAACTTCGCCGCGGCTTCTGTCGTCATCTAGGCCCGCCAGCGCCGCCCGGCGGTCTGGACGCCGAACAGCGACGGGTTTCTGGCATAGGCGGCAAGGCCGGAAAGCGCTGCCAGCGGATGGGTGATCACATAGACGGGCATGGTGCGCATCAGCTCGCTGTGCGGCGCCTTGTCCTCGAAGGCGGCGCGGAAATTGCCGGTTTTCAGCGCCGGCAGGATTTTCTGCGCGATGCCGCCGGTCAGGAAGACGCCGCCGCGGCTCATGAACACCAGCGCAAGGTCGCCGGCGGTGCGCGCCAGGCAGGTGACGAACATCGACAGCGCTTCCTCGGCCACCGGATCTGATTTGGCCAATGCCGCGGCGGTGACCTCGGCCGGCGTGGTGAAAGGCGTCGGCTTGCCGTCCGCCTTGGCCACCGCCCGATACGCATTGACCAGGCCGCGTCCGGACAAAATCTGTTCGCCGGAGATTCTGCCATCGAGCTTCTCAATATGCGGAAAGACCTGGAAATCGCGCGGCGAGCGCGGCCCGATGTCCATGTGTCCCCCCTCGCCGGGCACCGGAATCCAGTGGTTCAGCGCGTGGACCAGGCCGGCGACGCCAAGCCCGGTTCCGGGACCGAGCACCACCCGTCCGGCATTGGGCTCCGGCGCATCGCCGCCGATCTTTTCCATATGCTCTTCGCCGAGCGCCACGACGGCCAGCGCCTGCGCCTCGAAATCATTGAGCACCACGACGTCGCTGAGGCCGAGGCGGGCAAACATCTTTCGCGGCTTGACGATCCACGGACAGTTGGTGAGCGGGATCTCGTCGCTATCGACCGGACCGGCCACCGCCAGCACCGCGGAGTTGGGCCGGACCGACGAGCGGTCGAGCACCGCCGCCTGGATCGCCTCGTCGATCGTGTTGAAATTGGCGGTCTGGACGATCTGCGGTTCGGTTGGTACCGAGTTCGCGTCGAGCACGATCGAAAAGCGCGCATTGGTGCCGCCAATGTCGCCGATCAGGACCGGAAACTGCAGCGCTGTGTCGTCGTCGCCTGGCATGCTCTCGTCCGTCCCGGTTCCCAATGGCGTTCCGCCGTTCTTTCGTTGACTAGCGCATGACCCGGGAAAGGGAAATCGGTTTTCGAAATGCGGCGCCCAAGATTCAGAGCAGGATGGGGTCAAATGTAGCTTAGACGGACGCGCAAGCAACCACTGGATCGCTGCACTTCTCGACTACTGTATCGGCATGGATCCATGCCGTTACGTGAGAGCGCCGCTGCGTTGAGAGCACCCTCGACCGCCTTTCCCTAATGTCGCCTCAGTTCCCCGGCCGCGGCCGTGGCAGTGGAATGCCGATCTCGGGCGTTGCCGCGAAGGCGTTGACCGAGGCCGGAAGCGCTGCTCCGCCGCTTGCGGATGCCCGCGCCGGCGCCGGCGCCGTCATGAGAACGGGTGCAGCCGCGACCGGCACGCCGTCGCCATAATAGGTGACCGCCTCCGCCGAAGCCGGATCTGGCCCATCGAGCACCGCCTGGCATGCTGCGGGCAGGCTCGCCATGGTCATCAGGTCGCGCGCTTTCGGCCTATCCGGGTTCTTGTTGGGACGCCACGGTTCCTCCGTGAACCACCAGGCCAGCGACTGGTCGCAGCCGTCGCCGGGCGCCGTGTTTTCCTGCGCTTTGCAATTGGGCGAGCCGGGCTGGCAGCCGATGCGGATGTGGAAGTGATAGTCGTGGCCCCAGAACGGCCTGACCTTGCGCAGCCATGCGCGGTCGCCTTTCACCGTGTCGCAGAGCTTCTTCTTGATGCCGGGATTGACCAGGATGCGCTCGACTTCCGCGTAGCTTGCCGCGCGCTTCAGGAGCCGCATATGCGCCGGCACCCAGAGCGCATCTTTCACCAGGTGGTTCTTTTCATCGACAAGCAAGGTGGCGCTCATGTTTTCGCGCTGCTCGAGCGAAAGCTTGCGGTCGGGCATCGGCGTCAGCCAGATGTCGGCGTCGAGGCCGATCTGGTGCGAGGCATGGCCGCTCAGCATCGGGCCGCCGCGCGGCTGCGAAATGTCGCCGACCAGCAGGCCGGGCCAGCCGTCGGCCGCGGCGTCGCGCGACAGTTTCTCGATCAGCGCGATCATTGTCGGATGGCCCCAGCGGCGGTTGCGCGAAGGCCGCATCACCTCCCATTTCGGGCCGTCCAGGGGAATGGCGACGCCGCCGGCAAAGCAGCCCTTGGAATAAAAGCCGATCGATTGCGGCGCAGCAACGGCCGGCAGCTTTTTGGCGCCGAACAGGTTTTTCGCAAGCTCTTCGGCCGCTGCAGGTCGTGCTGCAAGCCCTGCCAGGGCGAGAACGGCGAGCGCTGCTAATGCATGTCGCCCAAAAGTGCGCAGCGGTTTTTGGACAACGACATGCATCGACAGAGATCTAAAGCGCGTTGCGACGCGCTTTAGCAGCAGCGTTCTACCGGGCAATGATCGCTTCAACGTTTTCATGAGGCAGAACCCCTCTGCGATTTAGTCGAATCATATCACGCCCGGCGCGCGGTTTCGATCACGACCGCTTCATCGGGCTGCGCGCCTCGCCGTCGCGCCAGTTGCCCTCAGCCCACATATGGTCGAAGGCCACCCGGTAGTCGGGAAAGCGGAAGCGATAGCCGGCAGCCTTGATCGCCGTGTTGGCGACACGCTTGTTCTCGCCATAGAAGGACCCCGCCATCGGCGAAAGCTGGGCGGTCTCGAACGGAATTTCGGGTGGCGGTGTGACGCCCATCAGCCCCGCGGCATAGGCGACGACGTCCTGCGGCGGCGCCGGGAGGTCGTCGGTGACGTTGAAGATGCCGCCGCGATTGTCCTTGAGCAGATGCCAGAGCGCCCCCGCAATGTCGTCGCAATGGATGCGGTTGAACACCTGGCCCGGCTTGACCAGCCGCCGCGCGGTGCCGTTTTCCAGATTGACCAGGGCATTGCGGCCCGGCCCGTAAATGCCGGAAAGCCGCAGGATCGCCACCGGCCGGCCGATGTCCCGACCCAGTTTCAGCCAGTCCTGCTCGGCGGCGACACGCAGCATCGAGCGCTTCGACAGCGGCCGGCATTCGGCGGTCTCGTCGACCCAGCCGCCGCCGTGGTCGCCATAGACTCCGACGGTGGAGAGATAGGCGATCCATTCGAGCGCCGGCATCTCCGCCGCGATTGTCCCGCGCGCCGCATTCAGCACTGGATCGCCCGCCTCTTCCGGCGCCACCGAGACGACGAGATGGGTTGTTTTTTTGAGCGCGTCGCTGATTTCGGGTGTCAGCGTGCCGTCGAAAAGCAGCGGCTGGATTCCGGCCCGCCGCAGCGCTTCGAATTTCTCCGACGCGCGTGTCGTGCCAAGGATCGTGCCGGCATCCCTGTTGGCGCGGGCAAATGCCTTGCCCGAATAGCCGGCGCCGAAAATGAAGATCTGCTTCTGGCTCATGCATGCGCCTCGATTTGATTTGCCAGCGCCAGGCGCCATTCGCGTCGCACGGCCTCGTCGCCTTCTGCTTTCAGTGCAGCGCTGGCACATTCGGCAAATTCGGTCTCTGGCACAAGCCGCGACAGCGCCCATACCGCCGCGCCGCGCACCAGAGGCGAGGCATCGCTGAGCAGCGCGCACACGGCGTTGCCGAGCGAGGGTTCGCCGGAATTGCCGGCGGCGATCAGCACATTGCGGACAAAGCGGTCGCGACCGATGCGCTTGATCGGCGAACCAGTGAAGAACGACCGGAAAGCAGCGTCATCGAGCGCTAAGAGCTCGGCGAGCGGCGGTTCGCGCAAGTCCGCGCGGGCGACGAGCTTTGCCTCGGATGCCGCCTGGGCAAACTTGTTCCACGGGCAGGCGGCGAGGCAGTCGTCGCAGCCATAGATGCGGTTGCCGATTTTTCCCCGGAACTCATGCGGGATCGGGCCCTTGCTCTCGATGGTAAGATAGGAGATGCAGCGTCGCGCATCGAGCCGGTAGGGAGCCGGAAAGGCGTCGGTCGGACAAACGTCGAGACAGGCGCGACAGGAGCCGCAATGATCGTCCTCGGGCGTATCGGGCGCAAGCTCGGCCGTCGTGAAGATGGTGCCGAGAAACAGCCAGGAGCCGTGCTCGCGGCTGACCAGATTGGTGTGCTTGCCTTGCCAGCCGAGGCCGGCGGCTTCTGCCAGCGGCTTTTCCATCACCGGAGCAGTATCGACGAACACTTTAACGTCGCCGCCGGCGCGGGCCGCGATCTTGCCGGCGATCTCTTTCAGGCGGCCTTTCATCACGTCGTGATAATCACGGTTCTGCGCATAGACGGAGATCGCGCCGCGCTCGCGCTTCACTAGGACCGCGCGCGGGTCGTGGTCGGGGCCATAGTTCATGGCGAGCACAATGATGGAGCGAACTTCGGGCCAAAGTGCCGTCGGCTCGCCGCGGCGCTCGAGTGTCTCGGCGATCCAGCCCATCGAACCGTGAAAGCCGTCGGCGACGAATTCGGCCAGCCTGGCCGGCGCCTGCGGGATGGCATTTGGCGTGGTGACGGCAACGGCATCGAAACCGGCGCGCCGAGCCTCGCGGTCGATCAGCGCGCGCAGGTTTTGCGCTCTAGAAATCGAGGTCCGCATAATGTGACACCGGCGAAAGGCCGCGTACCCGGTCGGACAAAAGCGGCCGGAACGATGGCCGTGATTTCACCCGTGCATACCATTCGCGCGCGGCAGCATGTTCACGCCAGTCGATCTCGCCGAGATAGTCGAGCACGGACAGAGCAGCCGCAGCCGCGAGGTCGGCATAGGTGACCTTGTTGCCGGCCAGCCAATGGCGTGTGCCGGCCAGCCAGTTGGTATATTTCATGTGCTGCCGGATATTGGCGCGCGCTGCACGGATCGCCGCCGAATCAGGCGAACCGCCGCCCGCCGTTTCCGGCATGACCGGCTTCAGCACGCGCTCGCGCACCAGATGCCGCGTCACCTCGCCATCAGCCTTGCTGAGATACCAGTCGGTCAGCCGGCGGATTTCGGCGCGCCCCATCGGGTCCTCGGCGAACAGCCGCTTGTCGCGCTTGAGCACGCCGCGCGTCTCGTCGAGATATTCGGCGATGACCATGGCGCCGACGATCGGCACGTCGCCCTCGGCAAGCAGGATCGGCAGCGTGCCTGCCGGGTTCAGCGCCAGGAACTCCTTGCGCCGCATCCACGGCTTTTCCTCGATCAGCGCCAGCTCCTCTCCATACTCGCCGAAAGCGAGGCGAACGAAGCGGCAGGTGGCGAACATCGGGTGGTGGAAAAGCGTCAGCATGGTCCCGCGATAATAGAGCGCACTGGCAAATCGCCGGCTGCGCCGGTAAGTCTTAGCCGCCCCGATTCAGAGGGCTGCCCGGTTCAAAGGGCCGCCCCGATTCAGAGGACCGTCAGGGTGCTGCGACCTATAGGAGGAGTTCCGCGCCATGACAAGCAAGCCGTTCTTCAAAGCCCTCACTCGAACTCCGAGGTTTACATGGAAAGCCAGACCATCGTCGAAGCGCTGCTGCTCGGCATGATCGAGGGCATGACCGAGTTTATTCCGGTCTCGTCGACCGGCCATATCCTGCTTGCCGGCCATTTTCTCGGCTTCCATTCGACCGGCAAGGCCTTCGAGATCCTGATCCAGCTCGGCGCCATACTGGCTATCCTCAGCGTCTATTTCCATCGTCTGTGGCAGATGCTGGTGGATCTGCCGCGTGATCGGGTGACGCGGCATTTCGTCCTCGGCATCCTCGTCGCCTTCCTGCCGGCGGCCGTCATCGGCGCCCTGGCGCATGGCTTCATCAAGACGGTGCTGTTTGAATCGCCGAGGCTGATCTGCGTCATGCTGATCATCGGCGGCGTCGTCCTGCTGTGGGTGGATCGGTTCAAGCCGAAGCCGCTCTACCATGACGTCGAGCGGTTTCCGCTCAGGCTCTATCTGCAGATCGGACTGTTCCAGTGCCTTTCGCTGATCCCCGGCACATCGCGCTCCGGCTCGACGATCGTCGGCGCGCTGCTTCTGGGCGTCGACAAACGGGCGGCTGCGGAATTCTCCTTCTTCCTCGCCATGCCGACGATGGTCGGCGCCTTCGCCTTCGACCTTTTCAAGAACCGCAATGTGCTGACCAGCGCCGATCTGCCCATAATCGTCGCCGGTTTCATGGCGGCCTTCGTCGCGGCGCTTATCGTCGTGCGATTCCTGCTCAACTACGTCTCGCGCCACGGCTATTCGCTGTTCGGCTGGTGGCGGCTGGTCATCGGCACCGTCGGCCTGGCGGCGCTTTTCGTCTGGGGGTAAGGCGGCACAGTTAGTTTATCGCCCTTCAGCCATCGCTGATTGGGCTCCTTAAGTCACTCCCGCAACAACCAGCCCCGAGACGGGTCCGTCACGCCGAGATCGCCACCGAGGTCTTCAAGCAGATCACGGAACCTGTCGAGAATGGCGATCATGGAGGGCGATAGCTTCCTCCGATCCCTTTGAGCTGCAATTTCTATCGACGGCCGCGCTAGGGGCGGGCCTCCAGCACCATGTTGAACGGCGTCTCCGTGGCGCGACGGAATCGCTTGAAGCCGCCGCCGGTCA
>NZ_JBVVPW010000068.1:0-10750 GCF_055811385.1 Mesorhizobium sp. WSM4849 | reverse complement strand
CACGCCGGGTGGCAAGCCAGGTTCCAAGCCCAGAATTCCAAGGCAGCTTCCGGTTTGCGACGTCATTCCGGCCTCCAAGGTCATGTAGTTATGCATGGTATATGCGCCTTCATCAAATATCGATTGTCGCCGCCGACCACCTGTGTGCAAGATGGCCATGTGCGATAGCAGGTTCGGAAATCTGGTGGTTACAGCCTAACAGAAGAGTCCGATTTGGAATTCCCTTTGGGAAGTGTGCGTGCGAGTCTGGCGCATGCGTACAGGAAGATGATCCGCTACCAGTCTCGCCGACCGCCAGAAACAGAGCTGCGTGTGTCTGCTGCGTCTGCGATCTAGACCAAATGTTCTCCTGGGACCGGCGAACATTTTAGGTCTAGCAAGTTTGAGGTGTCGTTATTGCGACGGGTGGTTACGTCTGCATATTCGGTCATACAAGTCGCCGAACGTCGCCGCCTCAATTATCTCATCCAATTGCGGCGACCTCCATCGGTCGCTTTTATCCAAATTAGCTTGGAGCTCTGCGGCCATAAGGCTGTCTCCCCCAACATCAAAGAAGTTATCTTCTAAGCCTATTTCGTTGGATCCAATAATAGTTTTGATTTCATCAAGAAAAAATCTCTTAGGATCATCTTTACTCAACATGTTGACTTTTCCTATTTCGGCTCCTTTTTCCGGCAGAGATTTTTTCTCTTCTTCTGGCTGCTCGTCTGGCATCGTTAACACTTCTCCCCTTTGCCGCTCTCGCTCCCCGGGCTGCCGCGGAACCGTCGGGCTCGCAGGCTGATCGTCCGGCCAGCATCGGTGACCGTCGAATGAGTACGTTGGAAGGGGAATGCGGCGGCGAGTACCGAACGGTTCCAATTGATCACTGGCCCGTTTCCAATCCACCGCAACACCTGCGGCCCAGAGTGCCCCAAGGCATTCCAGAAGGACATGGCGGTCAGTGTACCCTTCATCGTTCTCGTCGCGCGCGGCTGGGACAATCGATGGAATTGGGTTCTTGCGATCCTCCGGGTTGATCGCCCCATGTGCGAAACGCGCCAGATTGCGCGAAGGGCCAAGGTCAACGAGCGCAGTTACACCAGCCGCGACCGTGGTCTGGATACAGCGATCGAATCGGATAGTCCCAGTTGCTTGCCCACTCCAGTGGCTCTCCGGCAAGGGTACTTTCACGCCATGCAAGGATCCTGAATTCAGAGCTATGGCGACATTCGGCAGACCCTTTTCGAGTAAGCGGACCTGCGAGTCCATGATGTCAGTCGCTCGTTTCATCAGCGAAGAATGGCTGGGGACGCCAGCTGTATTAAGGAGGTTATTGGGGATCTGTCTCTGTTGGAGACTTTCCTGAAGCCTTTCCAGAAGTTCCCGCTTGCCGGTGAACACGACGTCGGTATTTGAGTTCACGACACCGACGCCGATCTCGCCAGCTTCAGCCGGATCACGCCAAGGGTCCTCCTTGAGGATACGCTCAGCCTCGCTCGGGCCGCATCCGGCCGCAAGCATAGCACCATCGATACCAAGATTCGCCATCGCACGGCTCCGAGCGATCGTCAGCCCAACAGCATCTTCTAGTTTTAGAATGCCCGCTAGGGTCGCCGCAACGTATTCGCTCATGCTGTGTCCGATGAGATAACCGGGCTGAACTCCGAACAGTTCTAGCGAACGCGCCATGGCGAACTGCACGGAGAAAATCATGACACTGATTTCTTCGAAGGAAGCCGTCCGGTATGCGTCGTCTTCCCCAAACATGACCGTCTCCAGGTCACGATCCAGGAGCCGGCGACAAGCGGTCGCACAAGTCAGGAAAGCATCGCGGAAGTCCGGCACGTGATCGAACAGATCCTTGAACATCCGCGGGTGCTGCACTCCGCAGCCGGGCAGCATGAACCCAATCGACGGCGAGGAAAGGGTCCGATCAGCTGCACGATCCACCTCTTCTTCCAACTTCGCGATGGCCGTGTCCAAGTTGCGCGCCACAACGACGGTTCGATGCTCGAACTGGCATCTCGCCACGCGTAGTGTATGAGCGACGTCACCAAGATCGATGTCGCGGTTACGCCGCAAGAACGCAGCTAGATTCCGGCAGGCCCGGCTTAGCGCCGACGGGGTCTTTGCAGATAGGCAAAGGGCGTGAGATCCCCGTGCAACCGATCCGGGCCAAGCCCTTGCATTGCCGCTGTCCCATTCCTGCAGCACGATATGGCAGTTGGTTCCTCCCATACCGAGCCCAGTGACTCCGGCAGTTCGTGAGCGCCCCGGCGGACGGGGCCAAGGTCTAAGCTGCTCATTGATGAAGAAGGGCGTGTCTTCCAGACCCAGATCTTCATTCAGCCGGTTGATTTTGATTGTCGCGGGGATTACTCCGTGCTGAAGTGTGAGAGCTGTCTTGATAAAGCTCGCGACCCCTGAGGCGATGTTGGCATGGCCGATATTCGGTTTAATTGACCCGAGCGCACAGGCGTTGCCCGTTTTCGCCTGCCCCGCGAAGACCTCTGCCAGAGCGCGGACCTCGATCGGGTCGCCGACCTTGGTGCCGGTCCCATGAGTTTCGATATATTCCACATCCTCAGGGCCAAGTGCCGCGGAGGCAAGTGCTTGGCGCACAACTTCGGCCTGGCCCCGTGCGCTAGGCGCCGAGAAGGACGATTTGGCGCGGCCATCGTTGTTAATGGCACATCCTTTTACCACCGCGTGGATCGGGTCGTTCGCCTCAAGCGCGTGTTCAAGGCGCTTGAGAACGACAACCCCTACCCCATCTCCGAGCACCGTGCCACTGGCATCGGCATCAAAGGCCCGGCACACACCGTCCGAAGAATTAATGAAGTCCTTGACAAACTGATACCCCGCTTGAGGGAAGGTGATACTCGAGGCCCCTGCCAACGCCATGTCGCAATAGCCGGCCGCGAGCGACTGAGCGGCGACCGCGATCGCCACTAACCCAGTTGAGCATGAGGTTTGCACCGCAATGCTTGGGCCGTTAAGGTTCAGCATGTAGGACACGCGCGAGGCAAGGTAGTCCTTCGCGTTGCCGAGCTCCGTCAGGGAAGCGAGTGGCGCGTTGGTGGGATCGCTGAGGCCGACCTTCAAATGGTGCAGTAGATAGAGTGAGGAAGAAGAACCTGCGAACACTCCGGTCCGGCCTTCATGCTGGGTTGGCGCATATCCGGCCGACTCAAGTGCCTTCCAGCAGCATTCGAGAAACAGGCGATGCTGCGGGTCCATTAACGTTGCCTCACGCCTCGAAAGGTTCCAGAAATCCGGATCGAAAAGGTCCACATCTTTGAGATGAGCGCCCACGCGCACATAATCGGGGCGCTTCAGGACAGCCTCCGGAATGCCCCGGGCCTTGAGCTCCTGCGTGGAGAGCGAGGTGATCGAGCATACCCCCTGGCAGAGGTTCTCCCACAGCGCGTCCACCGTCTCCGCGCCAGGAAAACGCGCGGCCATACCAATCACCGCAATGTCCATACTGGGGCGGGTTCGACGGTCCAACGCCTTCACATGCGGTCTACTCGGCAAGACTGGCGGTGTTTTGGGGAGCTTGCCGATTTGGGGACGTCCCTGCTCGCCAATGCGTTTGCGGAGAAGGGCCGCGAGTTCGTTAAAGGTCGGATTGAGGAAGACCTCCACTACCCGGAGCTGAACCTTCAGACTCTCACGAAGCTGCGTGCAGAGGCGGGCAGCCAGAAGGGAGTGTCCGCCGCAGTCGAAAAAGCTGTCGCCCAGATCGGCAGCTTCGGCCTGGAGAAGGTCGCGCCAGGCTGCGCGAAGTGCCGATTCGACCTCGTCGGTACCGGTCACCAGAGCGCACGACTCTTGCGCGATCCCGCGAAGGCGCGACCGATCAAGTTTCCCGTTAGCCGCAATGGGCAATTCCCTTACCGCCACAAAATGCGCTGGTATCGCATAATGCGGTAACTCGGACTTCAAATGCGCTCGCAAAGGAGCCTCCCAGCCTTTGCAACCATCGTGCAGGACTACATAGGCGACCAGTCGGTCCGGCTGGCCTGTCGTCGGGTCGAGCTCAGGCAATACGGCGGCGGAGCGGACCCCGGAGTAGCGAAGCAAGGCAGCTTCTACAGACCCGGGGACGACACTATAACCTCGGATCTTCACCATGAAAGCGCAGCGCCCCAAAATCTCCAGTTGGCCGCCGGGCAGCATGCGGCCAAGATCGCCCGTGCGGAACATCGTGCCTTCAGCGCGGAACGGGTCGGGAAGGAATCTTTCGCGTGTCATCTCTGGGCTGCCGAGATATCCATGAGCCAAGACATCGCCGCCGACGAAGACCTCGCCCAAGAAGCCCAGTGGGACGGGATCGCGTTGCTCCCCGAGGATATAGACACTGACATTGTACTGAGGCGGACCCACCGGTGCGAACTTTTGTATTGTCGCAGGATCGATCTCGTTCAAGTCGATATGCGCGACATCATGTGCCTCCGCTGCGCCGTAGTAATTGATGATTCTGACGTGCGGCAGCGCATCCCTCACACGCGCAAGCAACGCTGCCGTTAGTACCTCGCCTGATAGGTAGATAAATCGGAGATCCGAAAGGCGGGGAGGGACGTCGAGGAAGCCGCTGCTGAGAAGCACATCCAACAGTGAAGGGGTTAGCAATATTCTGGAAATTCGATTTCGTTCCAGGTAGTCGACCAGCCGGTGCGGATCGTAGATAACGTCATCAGGGATCAGATAGGCTGGAATCCCGGCGAGGATCGGCCGCATGATGGCCCCGAAGAGATTGACCGCTTCCCGCTCATCAGACGCATATGGCAGCGCGCTATAGCGCCACTGGTAAGAGGATACAGCGCTTCGATGAGGACAGACGATCCCTTTTGGTTCACCAGTCGTGCCAGACGAAAATGAAATCACGGCCGGCGCATCGAGATCCACCGGTTGCGGATTGGCCGGGCTGGCCTTGCCAAGTTGTGCTTCCCAACCCTCGTCGAGCGACAGCGCAATACCGGACCAGTCAGGCGGAAGCTTAGCTGCGAAACGGTTGCTGGTGACAACCATTTCAACACATGCTTTCTCAAGTATTCGCTTTACCGCAGCGGTAGGCAATGCTTTGTCAAGCACGACGTAGGCTGCCCCTGTCTTTAGAATACCGAACAAAGCGACGGCGTATTCAGGTGAAGTATCCATCAGGATACCCACGCGGGAACCTCGGCTCTGACCATGTCCAAGGAGGTGCCTGGATAGAATGTCGCTTAGGTCGTCGAGTTCACGATATGTGATGGTCGTAGCCTCTGAAACGATGGCAGGACTGTCGGGGGTGAGAGCTGCTTGTTTGCGGAATCGCTCATGCAGCGTTAGATTAGTATAAGGGAAGACCTCGCCGTGTTGGATAGAAACCGGAAGTTGTCCCTTCACCTCGCTAACCTCGCGCAGGAGGCTGGACACCACCTCCTCCGTCATGGAATGGGTGAAAAAGTGATCGCCATCAAACATAATCCGGGCGAAGCGCGACGTCGTAAGCCGACGCCATCCGTCTAGGTCATTGGCATTGATTTCGTCCTCAACTCCGCCCATTGCGGTGATTGCCGCCTTGAGAGGCGTTGGCAGGTTTCGGTCGTAAGTCTCCGCAAGTTCGAAGTCGGCCCGCAGGGGCGGCAAAATGAAGTCCAGTAGCAGTTTCTCGTTTGCCAGCGCCTTCTTGGGGACCATACCAAGGGTACGAATCACATCGGTTAGCTTATCATCGGCGTATCTATACATCGGCGGCTCTTCCGGGGGCAGATCCGCTGACGGGTGAGCAGACACAACAACATGGAAGGGAGATAGCCGACCGGCCTCCTCCAGGGAGCGGGCAATCTCGTAGGCCACGAGGGCACCTGCGCTATGACCGAAGAAAACAAAAGGCCTATCACTGTATTCCTGGAGCGCCTCGATGACCATGGGTGCCAGTACGTCCATGCTGCGAATGGCGGCCTCCGCTGATCGTTTGCCGCGCCCAGGAAGATCCAAGCAAATAAGCTCAATGTCGTCAGGGAGATAGTCTGGCCAATTACGGAACGACTGGACGCTACCCCCCCCATGAGGGAAGCAAATTAGCCGATACGACGGCTCAAGTGAACTCTTTACAACACTAAGCAGTGCTTTGGACCTACCAGGAATTTGTTTCATCTCTCAAACCACTCCACCTAGATTCCGCCTGAAAACTCATATTTCTAAGCGGACGTTACTTCTTTATGAGGACTTCCAATTCGATATTTGCGCACTAGATAGTTGCCAATTCGGTCTAAATTTACCGGCAGCCAAACATAACAGCGGTAAGCGAATGTAGGAAGTCAATGTTTGTTAAATTTTATTGGAGGTTATGCTAAATTTATAATATGATAAATTTACAAAACGATGTAGTTTCTCCATTCGACAATTCGATATCACATTTGACACGAGCGCGCTCACCTTACCGAGACGCGGGCTCACGCTGACGCCGCTCTTGCCGCCGACGACGAAACTCGCTGTCGTGACGGCAGGCTCTCGAGTTTTTCGAGATGATTTGGCGAGTTCCTTGCGCATGGCATGCGTCATCTTCGTCTTCATGTTCCCTCCCTCATCGCGAGGGCATCATGCCGGAATGCGACCTCACGGGTAACATAGCCGCGCGGTAACAATCTCCGTGAGTTAAAGCGAAAACGATCTCGACAGCGATCGAGGTAGCCTCTGCCCCACGCGGTCCCTGATATCCAGAATCGCCGGACGCCTCAAAGGGGAAGGTCGCCGCGAGGAGTTCAGGACCGGACCCGCGCCGTCGCGATCCTGGATGCTGGGGGGATGCGGTAAAGCACGAGAGCCCGACCATCGGTGTCGACCAGCTCATGGCGCTTGCGGCCTTTGATCTGTAGCGTGAACGACTGGCGCGGTGGCGGTGGGTTCCGGGAGTTGCCGTTGGCCGGCGGCTTTCGCCTCGTGCCGGTGCCTCAGTCCGGACCGTCGCTCCGTTTCCAGTCGCTGCTCATCAAACTGGGATCTCCCGCACCCAGCTTTCCGACTGGCTTCATCGTAAGGCCCACGGCGGCGACACGCGCTGCCGGCGACGAAGACGCACCACGCCCAGTTTCTCGGAGATGTTGGTCCGCGAGACCTGTTTCGTGCCGCGCCCTTGCAGCTTATGCCGTTTGCGCAGGAAGTTGCTCACGCGGTCGTAGACATAGCGGTCAACGGCTTCATAGGCCGGCGCTCGGGTGCCGTAGCAGAAGTAGGTCGACTGCGCGGCGACAATCAAGGTGAGACTCAGCGTCAATCAAACAAGGTGAGACTCACCTTGATTGTCGCCGCGCACGGGTCGCACCATGGCGTCGCCGACCTTGCTGACACCACCTCTCGATCGGTCTCACCGGCTTACATTTTTTGGGCGTAAGCCCGAAGTAGGCTCCGAGCGTACTGGATTTTCCAAACAGCATCGGGTCGTCCACCGCCGAGCGATAGGTGAGCGCAACCAAGGCCCCGACGTCAGATCACCTTGACGCTGGGCCTTGTGTTTGGCCCGCGGCTGCGTTTTGAAAGGCATCAGCTCCGCTACTGCCGTTGCCGCTTGCCTGAACCCACATCAATAAACGATCCGTGCACCAACGCCCCTTTGCTATCATTTTGCGTCTCTGTAGTCTCAGATCGTGAGACTCACGTTGTAATCCGTCAGGAAATCTTGCAGGGCCAGGATACACTCTAGCCTCCTGAGGTTGTCGGTCGCGTCGAGCAACGCGCGGGACCGGTCGAGGGACAACAGCGGCGCCACTGCTGCATTGCGGTCATTCAGCAGAGCAGTGAAACGCGTGCGCAGCATTCTGTCATAGGTCGGATCCTGGATAGCCGGATACGCGCTCTTCACTCGCTGCACCACCGACAGCGGGAGCAGGTCCGCGGTGGCGGCCCGCAGCAGGCTCTTCTCGCGCCCGTCGAAAGTCTTGTGGGCCCATGGGGTGCCGAACACGTATTCAACGAGGCGGTGGTCGCAGTAGGGAACCCGCACCTCGAGACCCCACGCCATGCTCATCCGATCCTTGCGGTCGAGCACCGTCGGCAGGAAACGCGTGAGAAAGAGATAGCAGACCTCGCGCATGCGACGCTCGTGCGGATCGGCCGAGGCCGGCCCGGTCAGGGTCGGCACTTCCGCAAGTGCCCTGCGGTATTGCTCATCGAGGTAGCCGGGGAGGTCGAGTTTTTGGACCAGACCGGGGTCTAGGGACCGCCGTACGATATCGTCGCTGTCTTCGATCCAGGGAAACGTGTCGCGCTGAACGTCCGCGGGATCGTGGAAGCAGAGGTAGCCGCCGAAAAGCTCGTCCGCCGCCTCCCCAGACAGAGCCACCGTCGAGTGTTGCCTGATGGCCCCGAACAGCAGGTAGAGCGAGCTATCTATGTCGCCGAAGGTCAACGGCAGGTCGCGGGCGTGGACGGTGGCGGCCCGTACGTTTGGGTCCATGAGTTCGTGCGCGGACAACGTGATGTCCGTGTGGTCGGTACCCACGTATTTCGCGACCTCTTGCACGTACGGCCCGTCGGGTGTGGGGTACCAGGGGCGGGGGATAAAGTTATCCGTATAGCCGACGAAGTCGACGGCGAAGGACCGGATCCGTCCGTCGCTGAACCGCGCGGCCAGTGCGGTCATAGCCGAGGAATCAAGCCCGCCTGACAATAGTGTGCACAGCGGCACGTCGGCGATGAGCTGCCGCTGGATCGTGTCCTCGAGCAACTCGCGGACGCGCCGAACGGTGGTAGGCACGTCATCGGTGTGCCCGCTGTCGCTGAGATGCCAGTAGCTCATCTCCTCGATGCCATCGCGGGTCACGCGGACGATGTGGCCGGGCCGTACCTCACGCATGCCGCGGAACACGGTACTGCCCGGGTCGGATATGAAGGACAGGGTGCGACGAAGCCCGTCGGCGTCCATGACCGGTTCCGCGAGACTATTGGCGAGGATCGCCTTTGGCTCGGAGCCGAATAAAACTCCGTGCTCGGTGGGGTAGTAGTAAAGCGGCTTGATGCCGAGCCGGTCGCGTATGAGAAGCAGTTCGCGCTTGGCTGTGTCCCAGACTGCGTAGGCAAACATCCCGTTGAGTTCGCTCACGGCACTGCGGGGGTCGCGGTGGCCCCATTCGTGGTGGGCGCGCAGCACCACCTCGGTGTCACTGCTCGTGTCAAACCGATGGCCCAGGGCGGCAAGCCGTTGACGCAGCTCGCGGTAGTTGTAAGTCTCGCCCGTGTAGACGAGCACCAACGTCAGTCGGCCGTCCTCCTGGTGCGTCATCGGTTGGCGACCGCCTTGGATGTCGATGATCGCCAAGCGGCGGTGTCCCAGCGCCGCAGGCCCGTCGATCCAAATCCCCTCGTCGTCCGGACCACGATGGGCCATGGTGGACGTCATGTTGGCAAGCTCCCTTCGCGCGTCGGGACTTCCTAGGTCACGATCGAAATCAATCCATCCACAGATGCCGCACATATTGTTGCTCCTTGCCTTGGGTAACTGTCGAGTCCATGACGTGATTTGCCGATGAGCACGCATGCGCCATGCCAAATGAGAAACCGTTTCGAGGCAAAGGGATAGATTTGGCTCAGCTAAGTTGCGTATCCGACATTGTCGGACAGGGACGGCGCCGAAACGCTTGCGGGTCAGGAGGATATCTTGCTCATGCAAAAGAGTGCGCCTCGAGGGTAAGCGATGCGTCGGGGCACCTTTCCCGAATCGTGTTGATGGTTAAGTTGCGTACCCAGTCCAGATAGGTTCGGCCTCCGAGGTGCCGATCTCCATGCCCAGAACCTCGCGCCGGCCGTCACTGTTGACGCCGACGGCAATGATGACGGCGACCGACAAGATGCGGCCGCCGCGGCGCACCTTCAGGTAGGTCGCATCGATCCACAAATATGGCAAGTCACCCTCGATCGGCCGCTCAAGGAAGGCCTTCACCTTGCCGTCAATCTCCTCGCAGAGCCGGCTCACCTGGCTCTTGGAGACGCCGCTCGCGCCCATCGCCGACCGAGCGCGTCGAGATACCCCGCACGTAGGCCTCCTGGCGCGGGGACGGTGAGCGGGCGGCCCCACGCGGCGGGACGCGCAGGCATTTTTGTTTTGAGGCGGAACAAGCGGTTGGTTCGCCCGTTGCTGAACCCCAAGGGTCCCATTCAAGCACCCCTTGAGAGGATCTAATACATAAAAGTCTTCATGAAGCGCGCTGGTTGCTCTCGCCGATTGTAGGTCTTTGGATTGTGATGGCAGTAGTCGGAGTTGCACTGGGCTGAGAGGCCGGGGCTGGCGCTACGCTGGGACAGGGTGGCGTCAGCTACCGGTTTTTGCGGGATTTTCCCCGTCTCGCGACACCGCGGACCATCTCCTCTCGACAGCAACGTCAGGTGGGCATTCTTATGGATGTGCATTTGGTTCTCCGAGAATCGCTGAACCCTTGACAGCTCAGCTTTCCCGGTCGGGACCGAATGGATAACCTATTAAAAGCTCACAGGTAGGACCGCAGTTTCTGCGAGTGCTGCGCATGTCATGGATTCGAACCATTTCGCATTCAGATGCTCTACCGCGCCTCGTCGCAGGGGAAGACCCCGACACCCAGCTCTCCGTCCAGCGACCACACACAGTCATCTGGCTTCCAGATGGTCGGCGGCGACAATCAATATTTGACGAACACGTGATGCGCATGAAGAATTAGTCAGGTAGAAGATCGGCCGCCCCCACCTTTCGATAGCATGACCACTCGTCGCCGCCACCGAGTGCATGGCGCCGGAATAAACAATTAAGACG
>NZ_JBVVPW010000067.1:0-11465 GCF_055811385.1 Mesorhizobium sp. WSM4849 | reverse complement strand
TCGCTAATGCAACTTGACATCAGAGATAGTCGCTCATCCGTCGCCTTCGGCGACACCTTCTCCCACAAGGGGAGAAGGAAGAGCCGCACATCGCCCCGGAAGAATGAAGCGATTGCCCAGCGAATCGTTTCACGTGAAACAATGCCTTCGAGCTAATCGCGTGGTGTTTCACGTGAATCATCCGAAGCCGCCCAACCTCCCCAAGTGTTTCACGTGAGTCACTTGCCAATGCAGAACTGCGAGAAAATAACGTCCAGCATGTCCTCGACATCGACCGCTCCAATGATGCGGCCAAGCCTATCCGCTGCCAGCCGCAATTCCTCGGCCCGCAACTCCTGCCCGCGCTCATCCCCTGCCACTGCCGCAAGCAGGAAGCGCTTCGTCTCATTGAGGAGTTCGACGTGCCGCAGCCGCGACGGCAGGACGTCGCCGGCCTCGCCGATCTGCGCGGCGGCGCGACGGCCGATCTCCGCCAGCAATTCCGCGTGCCCTGTCCCGTCCCTGGTCGAGATTGCCACGTCGTAGCGCGCCACAAGCGATTCATCCCGCAGCAAATCGACCTTCGTCCCGATCCTCAATGACGGGACATCGGCTGGAACTGCGCCGATGGGGACCGGCTCCACCATATCCTCCAACACCAGCAACAAATCGGCAGTGCCGGCCTTGCTCCTCGCCCTTTCGATACCGATCGCCTCGATCCTGCCGGGTGTCTCACGCAAGCCGGCGGTGTCGGTTACTCTTACCCGCATCCCCTCCAGATCCAGCACCACTTCGAGCAGATCGCGTGTGGTGCCGGGCTCTTCGGTGACGATCGCCGCCTCGCGCCGGGCCAGAGCGTTGAACAGGCTGGATTTGCCGGCATTCGGTGCGCCGAGGATGACGACCTCGAACCCGTCGCGGATGATCTCGGCGGCCCGGAACCCTTGGACATGACGTTCGATCTCGTCGATCATCACGCGGACGTCCGACCAGACCGTCTCCGCAACGGAACCCGGCACATCGTCTTCGTCGGCAAAATCGATCTCGGCCTCGATCATCGCCCGTGCATGAATAAGCCGACGGCGCCAGTTGACATAGAGCTCGCTCTGTGCGCCTTCGGCATTCTGCACGGCAAAGCGCCGCTGCGCCTCCGTCTCGGCATTGACGAGATCGGCCAGCGCCTCGGTCTCGACCAGATCGACCTTGCCGTTGAGAAACGCACGGCGGGTGAACTCGCCCGGTTCGGCATGCCTGACGCCGTCAAAGCCGGCGATCGTTTCCAGCATCTTCGCCACCACGGCACGCCCGCCATGGACATGGAATTCGGCGATGTCCTCGCCGGTAAAGCTGTTGGGCCCGGCAAAAAAGACGACCAGGCCGCTGTCGAGCACCGATCCGTCGGGCGCCCTGAACTTGCGATATGCGGCAACACGGTTCTGAACAATCGAACCGGCAATCGTTTCGACGACGAATCGACTCTTCGAGCCGGAAATGCGGATCACGGCAACACCGGCGGGCAGGCGGCCGCTCGACAGGGCAACTATGGAATCACCGGAAATCATTTGCCGACCCAGCACAACCGCCCTAGCTTCGCTTGTTCATTGACAATTGCCGAGTTATCAACCGTGACATTGCCCGCGCAAAATCTACTTGCCGAAGAGGCCAGCCCCTACCTGCAGCAGCATAGCGGCAACCCGGTGCATTGGCGGGCATGGTCGCCGGCGTCGCTTGCCGAGGCAAGGGCGCTCGAGCGGCCAATCCTGCTCTCGGTCGGCTACGCGGCCTGTCACTGGTGCCATGTCATGGCCCACGAAAGCTTCGAGAACGACGACGTCGCCGCCGTCATGAACCGTCTCTTCGTCAATATCAAGGTCGATCGCGAGGAGCGGCCGGACATCGACCAGATCTATATGGCCGCACTGTCCTCGATGGGCGAGCAGGGCGGATGGCCGCTGACCATGTTCCTGACACCGGACGGAAAACCTTTCTGGGGCGGCACCTATTTTCCGCGCGAGGCACGTTACGGTCGCCCTGGCTTCGTCCAGGTGCTGGAGGCGGTCGACAAGGCGTGGCGCGAGAAGAAAGAAAGCGTTAACCAAAGCGCCGACGGCCTGACCACGCATGTCAAGGCGCGGCTGGCGGGCACGCGTGCCAAGGCCGTGCTCGATCGCGACACGCTCGCCACGCTCGCCAACGGTATCGACGGCATGATCGACCGGGATCTGGGCGGCCTGCGCGGCGCGCCCAAATTCCCCAATGCGCCGTTCATGCAGACGCTCTGGCTGTCCTGGCTGCGCGACGGCGCCACAGCCCATCGCGACGCCGTCCTGCTCAGCCTCGAAAAGATGCTGGCTGGCGGCATCTACGACCATATCGGCGGCGGGCTGAGCCGCTACTCCACCGATGCCGAATGGCTGGTGCCGCATTTCGAAAAGATGCTCTACGACAACGCCCAGCTCGTCCGGCTGTGCAACTGGGCTTATGCGGCGACCGGCAATGAATTGTTCCGGGGGCGAATCGAAGAGACGATCGACTGGCTCTTGCGCGAGATGCGCGTCGATGGCGGTGCCTTCGCTGCCAGCCTCGACGCCGACAGCGAGGGCGAAGAGGGGTTGTTCTACACCTGGAGCAGGGATGAGATCGAAACCGCTCTCGGCGACGAATCAGCCTTATTTGTCAAATACTTCACGCTTTCCGGCCCGCATGGCTGGGAGGGCAAGCCGATCATCCACCAGACTGAGGCCCAGCAAAAGCAAAGCGTCGCCGATCGCGACCGGCTCATTCCGCTGAAAGAAAAATTGCTGGCAGCCCGGGAGCAGCGCGTCAGACCCGGGCGTGACGGCAAAATCCTGACCGATTGGAACGGCCTGGTGATCGCGGCTCTCGCCGAAGCCGGGCGCGCTCTGAAACGGATCGACTGGATCGAGGCGGCGGAACAGGCCTTTGCTGCCATTGCCAGCGCTGGTCGAGACGGCCGGCTGCCGCATTCGATGCTTGGCGCAAAGAAGCTTTTTCCGGCGCTGTCGAGCGATTACGCCGCCATGACCAACGCCGCGATCTCATTGTTCGAGGCTACCGGCACATCGAGTTATGCCGAGCTGGCCGGCCAATTCATCGCGCAGCTCGATCAATGGCATAGCGATGAGAACAACATCGGCTACTATCTCACCGCGTCGGACAGCAGCGACGTGCCGATCCGCATCAGGGGCGATGTCGACGAGGCCATTCCGTCAGCGGCCGGCCAGATCATCGAGGCTCTGGTTCGATTGTCTTCGCTTTCGGGCGATCTCGAATTGCAGGAAAAGACCTTGAGGATCGCCGAACACGCGGCCGGCCGTGCGGCGCACCAGGCCTATGGCCAAGCGGGTGTCGTCAACGCCTGTGCCTTGGCGATCGAGCCGTTGAAGCTGGTGCTGGTGGAGAACCCGGAGAATCCGGGGCTTGTTCCGGTCGCGAATCGAAATCCGGACCCGCGCCGGATCGACACTATCGTGCCGGTCGGTTCGGCGACAAACCTGCCGATGCTCCCAGGCGGCGTTCTGCCGCCAACGACCGAGCCCGGCGCCTGGCTGTGCACCGGGCAGGTCTGCCTGCCGGTGATAACGGACACTGAGGAGCTCGAGCGGCGGTTGCGGCGCGGATAGGTGAGGGGGTGCGCGGTTCTCCTTCACCCCTTGTGGGAGAAGGCAGGAAGGGGCAGCGCTGTCCAACCCCTTACGTATTCATCGAATCGAAGAAATCCGCGTTGGTCTTGGTCTGCTTGAGCTTGTCGATCAGGAACTCGATGGCGTCGGTGGTGCCCATCGGCGCCAGGATGCGGCGCAGCACGAAGATCTTCTGCAGATCCTGGCGGGCGACCAGCAGGTCTTCCTTGCGGGTGCCGGACTTGAGGATGTCCATGGCCGGATAAATGCGCTTGTCCGCGACCTTGCGGTCGAGCACGATCTCCGAGTTGCCGGTACCCTTGAACTCTTCGAAGATGACCTCGTCCATACGGCTGCCGGTGTCGATTAGCGCGGTGGCGATGATGGTCAGCGAGCCGCCTTCCTCGATGTTGCGGGCGGCACCGAAGAAGCGCTTCGGCCGCTGCAGCGCATTGGCGTCGACACCGCCGGTCAGCACCTTGCCGGATGACGGCACCACGGTGTTGTAGGCACGGCCGAGGCGGGTGATCGAATCCAGCAGAATGACGACGTCGCGCCCGTGCTCGACAAGGCGCTTGGCCTTCTCGATCACCATTTCGGCGACCTGGACGTGGCGCACCGCCGGTTCGTCGAAGGTCGAGGAGACGACCTCGCCCTTCACCGAACGCTGCATGTCGGTGACTTCTTCCGGCCGCTCGTCGATCAAGAGCACGATCAGATAGCATTCCGGATGATTGGTGGTGATCGAGTGGGCGATGTTCTGTAAGAGCACCGTCTTGCCGGTGCGCGGCTGCGCCACGATCAGGGCGCGCTGGCCTTTACCGAGCGGCGCCACCAGGTCGATGACGCGGGCCGAAATGTCCTTCGAGGTCGGAACATCCATTTCCATCTTCAGCCGCGAGGTCGGGTAAAGCGGCGTCAGATTGTCGAAATGGATCTTGTGGCGGATCTTTTCCGGGTCGTCGAAATTGATCGTGTTGACCTTGAGCAGCGCGAAATAGCGCTCGCCCTCTTTCGGGCTGCGGATCGGGCCTTCGACCGTGTCGCCGGTCTTCAGCGAGAACCGGCGGATCTGCGACGGCGAGATGTAGATATCGTCCGGACCCGGCAGATAATTGGCATTGGCCGAGCGCAGGAAGCCAAAACCGTCCTGCAGCACTTCGACAACGCCGTCACCGATGATCTCGATATCCTGGGTCGCCAGCCGCTTCAGGATCGCGAACATCAGCTCCTGCTTGCGCATCACACTGGCGTTCTCGACCTCGAGCGATTCGGCATAGGCGATCAGCTCTGGCGGTTTCTTGTTCTTGAACTCGGTGAGTTTCATTTCTTGCATCATTAGATGGACTCTGAGTGAGTAAGCATGGGGAAAATATCGGCGGGATGCGACAAATGCCGGGCGCGGCCGAAGCGATGAATGGGCGGCGCATGACGGGAAGGAAGACCCGTCTTTTATCGTCGGTCGACTAAAAGAGCAAGCCGCCTTTTGTGGCCGCTGCGCGTCTCTCTTGACGCGCAAAGGGACGCTGTAAGACTCTTCGAGTCCCGCATCGTACTTTCCGAAAATCGGTTCCGATTTCTGGCCGATGCGGCGGCGTCAAAACGGCTTTACGATGACCAGCACGACGATGACGATCATCAGCAATGTGGGGATCTCGTTGACGATCCGCCAGTGCTTCGCGGGCTTTTCGTTACGGTCCTCGGCGAATTTACGAACCGCACCGGCCAGATAGCCGTGAGCGGCCGACAGGCCAAGCACAGCGGCGATCTTGGCATGCAGCCAGCCGCCCTGAAAACCGAAACCCTTCCAGGCAAGCCAGAGGCCGAACGCCCAGGTGATGATCATGGCCGGATTGATGATACCGCGCAGCAGCCGGCGCTCCATCACCTTGAAGGTTTCCGACTGGACGGAGCCTTTCTCGGCGTCGGCATGATAGACCAGCAGCCGCGGCAGATAGAGCATGCCCGCCATCCAGGAGATGACGGCGATGACATGGATCGCCTTCGCCCAGGGATAGAAATCATCGGGCCCGAACAGGAACAGAAGCGCAGCCAGGACGAGGAAGATGACGATGGCGATCGCTGCTCGACGCATCGCTCCCGCCCCGCTGCTGTCCGCACCACTGTTGGCGTTATTCGTGTCGGTCATCGACGTGCCCGCACCATCTTCACCATCGCCTCGACATGCGCGATCGGCGTCTCCGGCGTGATGCCATGGCCGAGATTGAAGATCAGCGGCCCATCGCCCAATGCTTTCAGGATTGCGTCGACGCCGTCGGCTAGCGCCTTGCCGCCGGCCACCAGCCGCAACGGATCGAGATTGCCCTGTACGGCGCCACCGCGCTGCAGTTCCTTCGCCGTCGTCAACGGCACGGTCCAGTCGAGCCCCAGCCCCGTCACGCCGGTTTTTTGGCGATAGCTGCGATAGTGGGCGCCGGCGCCCTTGGGAAAGCCGATAATCGGAACATTGGGATGGACGGCCCGAACCTGCCTGACGATCTCCGCCACCGGCCCGACGCAAAAGACCTCGAAGGAAACTTCATCGAGCACGCCGGACCACGAGTCAAAGATCTGCACCACATCGGCGCCGGCTTCGATCTGGCGGATCAGATAGGCGGCCGAATGATCGGCAAGGACGTTCAGCAGCTGCAGGAAAGCCGCCGGCTTGCGATAGGCAAACAGCCGCGCCGGCGCCTGGTCGGAGGTGCCGTGGCCGGCGATCATATAGGTCGCCACCGTCCACGGCGCGCCGCAGAAGCCGATCAGCGTCGTGTCATCAGGCAGCTTGGCCCGCAAACGTCTGACCGTCTCATAGACCGGTTCGAGATTCACGTGAAACGTTTCGCCGTCGAGAGCCGCAATCTCCGTTGCCGAGATCGGCGTCAACAGCGGCCCGCGGCCCTCCTCGAAGCGCACGTCGCGGCCCAGCGCATGCGGCACGACAAGGATATCGGAAAACAGGATCGATGCGTCGAAGCCGAAGCGTTCGATCGGCTGCAGTGTCACTTCCACGGCAAGATCGGGATCGTAGCAAAGATCGAGGAATGACCCTGCCCGCCTGCGTGTCTCCCGATATTCCGGCAGATAGCGGCCAGCCTGGCGCATCATCCAGATCGGCGGCGGAAACGCAGCCTTGCCCTTCAACACGTCCAGCATGATCCGGTTTTCAGGCATTCAGCACTCGCCTCTCCAGGCTTCTCTATAATTAAATATTCTATTTCTAGGAATCTTATGATTCTAAGAGTCTGTTGGTATCGGTGGTTGTTTCCTGTCCCGCTTTGCCCCGGAAAAGGCCAGCCAGCATATTGTCGCGTGCTTCTTCTGCCGGATAGGAGGACTTTGGGGACAGTTGGAAATTTCCAACTGGGAACAATGCGTTGCCGCCCGCGCAAAGAAAACGGACCTGTGGATAACGCCTAGTCAAAAAAGCACGTCCCCGAACTTGTCCCCAGCCGCCCGACGAAGCCGACAGCGCATCGAATTGTGGACAAACTGGCATCTGATACAGTCGCCCCGAACCGGCCGATCTTTCCGACCGACCTTATCCACATCGGCCCACAGCTTGGAACGAACCCCTGTGAACAAACCCCAGAGCTTCTTTCACCTTCACCTGATTTCCGATGCCACCGGTGAAACGCTGCTGGCGGCCGGGCGCGCGGCTTCCGCGCAATATAAGGATGCGCGCGCCATCGAGCATATCTACCCGCTCATCCGCACCGAAAAGCAGGTGACGAAAGTGTTCGAGGACATAGAGGAGGAGCCGGGCATCATCCTTTATACGGTCGTCGACCAGAACCTCGCCCGCGGCATCGACGAACGCTGCGCGGCAATGGGCCTGCCTTGCGTCTCCGTGCTGGAACCGGTGCTGACCGTGTTCCAGTCCTATCTCGGCACGCCGGCCGGCCGCCGCGTCGGCGCCCAACATGTCCTCGACGCCGAATATTTTCGCCGCATCGACGCGCTCAACTTCACCATGGAGCATGATGACGGACAGCTGCCGGCCAATATGGACGATGCCGACATTGTGCTCGTCGGCATTTCGCGCACCTCGAAGACGCCGACCAGCATCTATCTCGCCAATCGCGGCATCAAGACCGCCAATATCCCGATCGTGCTCGGCGTGCCGGTGCCGGAAAGCCTGGTCAACGCCGCGAAGCCGCTGATCGTCGGGCTGATCGCCACCGCCGAGCGCATCTCGCAGGTTCGCCAGAACCGCATCCTCGGCAACACCAGCGCCTATGAGCCTACCGACTATGTCGACCGCGCCGCGATCAGCGAAGAGCTTGCCTATGCCCGCAAGATCTGCACCCGGCATGGCTGGCCGATGATCGACGTCAGCCGCCGCTCGATCGAGGAGACGGCGGCGGCTATCGTTGCCCTGCGCGGCAAGACGCGCTAGGGCGTGTGATATTCAGGTGATGCCGGCCTGCAAACGGCGGCTTCCTGCGCTTCCGGTGCTCACGTACGAAAAGTACGCTCCGCTCCGGTTCTCGGAAGCCACCATTTTCGGCTCGGCCTGACCTGAATCTCGACACACCCTAGTGAGCGTCAGGAATCGGGCGATAAAAAATGGCCGAAAAAATCATCCTTGCCTCGAGCAGCTCGTTTCGCAAGGCGCTGCTTGTCCATGCCGGCGTGGCGGTCGAGGCGGTTCCGGCGGAAGTCGACGAGCGCGCGCTCGAAGCGCCCTTGCAGGGCAGCGGTATCTCGCCCGAGGACGTCGCACTGGTGCTTGCCGAGGCCAAGGCCACCGAGGTCAGTGAGCGAAAGCTCGGCGCCCTTGTGCTCGGCTGCGACCAGACGCTGTCGCTCGCCGACGAAGTGTTCCACAAGCCAGCCGACATGGAAGCCGCGCGCCGCCATCTCTTGGCGCTATCGGGAAAGACCCATCAACTCAACAGCGCCGTCGTGCTGGCCCGCGACGGCGCGGCCCTGTGGCGGCATGTCGGCATCGCCAGCCTGACCATGCGAAAGCTCGAGCCCGCCTTCATCGGCCGCCATCTGGCGCGGGTCGGCGCCAAGGCGCTGTCCAGCGTCGGCGCCTACCAGATCGAAGGCGAGGGCATCCAGCTGTTCGAAAGAATAGAAGGCGACTATTTCACCATTGTCGGCCTGCCGCTTCTGCCCGTCCTGGCCATGCTGCGTGACCTCGGCGCCATCGATGGCTGAGGCCGCGAAAAAGGCCTTCGTCACCGGCCACCCGGTAGCGCATTCCCGGTCGCCGAAGATCCATGGCTATTGGCTGGCGAAGTACGGTGTCGACGGCAGCTACCGGGCGATCGACGTCGCGCCGGAGGCTTTTGCCGAATTTGTCCAAACGCTCGCGGCGAATGGCTACCGTGGCGGCAACGTCACCATCCCGCACAAGGAGGCCGCCTTCGCGCTGGCGGCGCGCCGCGACGATGCGGCCGAACAGATCGGCGCGGTCAATACGCTCTGGTTCGAGGGCGGAAAACTGTGGGGCGGCAACACCGACGCCCATGGCTTTGCCGCCAATCTCGACGAGCATGCGCCGGGCTGGGCAGACAATGGCCCGGCCGTGGTGCTCGGCGCCGGCGGCGCCTCGCGCGCGGTCATCCATGCGCTGAAGCAGCGCGGGGTTGACGATATCCGCATCGTCAACCGGACGCTCGCCCGAGCCGAGGAGCTGCGCCACCGCTTCGGCGGGGTCTCGGCCCACAGCACGGCCGCGACCGGCGAGCTGCTTGCCGATGCCGGCCTGCTGGTCAACACGTCAGCGCTCGGCATGCACGGCAATGAAGGCCTGTCCGCCGATCCGGCCAGGCTGCCGCACCATGCCATCGTCACCGACATTGTCTATGTGCCGTTGGAAACGCCATTACTGGCCGCAGCCAGAGCACGGGGCCTGAAGACCGTCGACGGGCTCGGCATGCTTTTGCACCAGGCGGTGCCCGGCTTCGAGCGCTGGTTCGGCATCAGGCCGCAGGTCACTGCCGAATTGCGGCAGATGATTGTCGCCGATCTTGGCGCCCAAGCAATGACCAGGGAATGAAAAGCATGATCGTGCTCGGCCTCACCGGATCGATCGGCATGGGCAAGTCGACGACGGCAAAGATGTTTGCCGAAGCCGGCGTGCCCGTCCACGATTCGGATGAGGTGGTACATCGCCTCTACGTCGGCAAGGCCGCTCCGCTGGTCGAGGCGGCTTTTCCCGGAACGACAAAATCCGGGTCGGTCGACCGCACCAAGCTGGCCGAGCGGGTGCTCGGCGATGCAGCCGCGCTGAAACGACTGGAAGCGATCATCCACCCGCTGGTCCGCGCCGACGCCGACGCCTTCCTGGCCAGGAACCGCGCTGCCGGCGTACCGCTTGTCGTTCTCGACATCCCGCTGCTGTTCGAAACCGGCGGCCGCGACCGCGTCGACAAGGTCGTGGTCGTCACCGCCTCGCCCGACGTCCAGCGCGCCCGGGTGCTGGCGCGGCCGGGCATGAGCGAGGAGAAACTGGCGTCGATCCTGGCCAGGCAGGTTCCCGACGCCGAAAAGCGTAAGGCCGCCGATTTCGTCATCGACACCGGACAAGGTTTTGATGCGGCGCGCGCGGCGGTTAATGCGATTGTCGCCGAACTGGTCGGGGATAAAGCCGGCAAGCCTGCTTAACGGCGCTTGCGTCCGGCGTAATATGTTGCCAATTTGTTCCCATCATGATTCGGCTGAAATAACGCCGGAACCAACGGACTGATTCGATGCGCGAGATCATCTTCGATACGGAAACCACCGGTCTCGATTTCCGTGATGACCGCGTCATCGAGCTTGGCTGCATCGAGTTGGTCAATCGGTTCCCGACCGGCCGCACCTTCCACCATTACATCAATCCGCAAGGACGACCGATTCATGCGGAGGCGCAGGCCGTTCATGGCATCAGCGCCGCCGACCTCATGGGCAAGCCGACCTTCAGCGACATCGCCGAGGAGTTTCTTGCCTTCATCGACGGCGCCAAGCTGGTCGCCCACAATGCCACTTTCGATATCGCTTTCCTCAATGTCGAGTTCGGTCGGCTTGGCCACCCGGTCGTTGATCCCGGACTTGTCGTCGACACGCTGGCGCTGGCGCGCCGCAAGCATCCGATGGGCCCCAATTCGCTGGACGCGCTGTGCCGGCGCTATGGCATCGACAATGCTCGCCGAACCAGGCACGGCGCGTTGCTCGATTCGGAATTGCTGGCCGAGGTCTATATCGAGCTCATCGGCGGCAAGCAGGCGGCGCTCATCCTCGACAGTGCCACGGCGCCGGCCGGCGGCAGAAGAAATGTCGACGATATTGACATCAGCATCGGCGTGAGGCCGATTGCGCTGCCGTCTCGCCTGACCGACGCAGAGCGCAGCGCGCACACGAGCATGGTCGGCACATTAGGCGAAAAGGCGCTCTGGCTGCGCGTCGCCCCCGAAGCGAGTTCCGCGGCATAGTGATTTTGACGGGTGCCGATCGGCAGTGGCGTCGATATGCAAATCTTCGAGATTGGCCGAAAACGCCCCTCCACTTCGTCATCCTAGGGCGGAGCAAGGAGCGACGCGGCGCAGACCCCTGGATCCATGCCGTTACCTCAGCCGAAGAATGCAGCGTTCAGGATCAGCCGACCCGTAGCGATCCTTCGCGCCCCCCTCTGTCCTGCCGGACATCTCCCCCACGAGGGGGGAGATTGGCAGTTTCGGCGCTCCGCTCACTCCGGCAAGGTTGGCGATTGGCGAAAGCCGGTGTGAAGTCCGATCTCCCCCCTTGTGGGGGAGATGTCCGGCAGGAAGAGGGGGCGCTGTCCCATAGGCGCTAACCTTAGGGGTAGACTGGTGGAATCGAGATGTGATTCCTAGGCCAGATGCAGAG
>NZ_JBVVPW010000066.1:0-12003 GCF_055811385.1 Mesorhizobium sp. WSM4849 | reverse complement strand
AATCACTGTCCCGTAATTACTGAAATCGCTGTCCGCGAATTAGCGGAATCGGTGTCCGCGAATTTCTGAAACACGCAAACAGCGTCTCGTTGATCCGGTTGTGGATCCTGGCGACGCTGGCAAACACGGCGTGATCGGTTGCAGAGCCTTTGGCCAGGACGTCGCGCGGCAACCCCATGACCGGGCACATCCAGTCTTGCGGGTCCGCGAACCGCGGCCCGGTGACTGCCGCCGTTACGAAGCCATCCAGCGCCGACATGGTCCGCACCAGCGGGCGGGGGTTGGTCTTGGCGGCCATCCAGGCCTCCAGCGCCTGGTCTGACAGCGCCATGTCATCGATCGCGCTCATGCTGCCAGGGGGAGCGGCATCTCGTGGCGGCGCACCCAGTTCCATGGCATCAGCTCGTCCCAGCGCGAGGCTGGCCAGTCGTTCTGGATGCGCTCGGTGACATCGGCCATGTAGGCTTCGGCATCGACGCCGCAGAGCTTGCAGGTCTCAATGATGCTGAGCACGACAGCTGACCGCTCTGCCGCGGCGAAGCTGCCCGAGAAAAGCCAATTGCGCCTGCCGACCGTAAATCCACGAATGGCGCGCTCCGCGATCAGGTTGTCGGGCTCGAGCTGGCCATCGTAGAGGAAGCGGTTGAACGCGCGCCATCGCTTGGCGCCATAGGCGAAGGCCTTCGCGATATCGGCATGGCGCGACAAACCCTTGCCCTGGCGCATGAGCTGTCGTCGCAGCGCGCGCACCAGTGGTCGGGTCCGCCTTCGTCGTGCGGCCAATCGCTCGGCGGGCGGGAGCCCCCGTATCTCTTCCTCGATCCCGGTAGATCGCCTGGATACCGGCCATGGCCGTCGTGCTGAGCTCGGTCGGCTGGCTGTCGTGAACGTCGAATATCTTGCGACGCAGATGGGCCAGGCAGGCGGCTTCTCGAATGGCGCCGCCCTTGTAGATCTGGTTATAGCCGCTGAAACCGTCGGCCTGTAGCGTGCCGGCAAATCCCGCGAGCTCGGTCATCACACTCTCGCCGGCGCGGCCCATGGTGGCGCGATACCAGGCGATCGGCGGCTCCTGCGAACCCGAATTGCGGTCGTCGGCGACGTAAACCCAGAGCGCGCCCTTGTGCGTCGTTCCGGTGCTGGGCGCCAGGATCGGAAGCCGCGTGTCGTCGGTGTGAATCTTGGTGCGGGTACGGCCGAACTCACGGAGGCGACTGTAGATCGGATCGAGCAAGGCGGCAGCGTAGCCGGCGCTACGCGCAAGCGTGGATCGCTCGATATCGACGCCCTTGGCTGCCATCATCTGTGCCTGACGGTAGAAGGGCAGATGATAACCCCACTTCGCCATCATGATATGGGCGAGCGCGGCATAGCTGAGCTTGCCGCGTGCAATGGCCTTAACTGGTGCGGGCGCCTGGATGATTTTATCGCAGGTCCGGCAGCTGTACTTGGGTCGAACGGTCTCGATCACCTGCCAGGCCTGGGCGACCAGATCGAGCATCTCGTCGCTATCTTCGCCCATGGCGCGCAGATCGCCGCCGCAGCCCGGGCAGCATGCGCAAGACGGCTCGCGAACGACCCGCTTGCGCGGCAGGTTGGGATTGAGCTTGCGCACCGGCAACACCCGAACCTTGTCGGTGTCGGCGACGATGGGCAGCTCGAAATCGGCCACACTGGCGGCAAAATCGGTCTCGAGATCTTCGAGTTCGAGCAGCATCTGGCCCAGCTTCTCGGACGAGCGGCCGAAGGTCTTGCGGTTGAAGCGATCGATCCGCAGTTGCAGGCGCTGGATGCGAAGTGCGGCCTCGGCGCGCTCTCTTCGAAGCTGCTCATCACGTTCGGCGATGGTGATGTCACGGGCAGAATCGGCCGCGATCCGGGCGAGGAAATCAGCGGTTGAGATAGCTTGTTCCGACACCCAAATTACATACCCGAAAGACCTCCAATACGAATTACATACCCGAAAGACCTCCGTTACGAAAGCAAAATCGACACAAAATCAACAAGAAACGAGCAAAATCAGCCCGCCAGACGCGGCCGATAAGTCTTGCTCGGCCGGCGCCAGTCGATCCCCTCCAGAAGCAGCGAAAGCTGCGCCTTGGTGAGCGACACGGAGACTTGCTCCTTGGTGGTTGGCCAGGCAAAACAACCATCGGTAAGCCGCTTGGTCAACAGGCAGAACCCCTGGTCGTCATGCGCCAGAATCTTGATCATATGGCCCTTGCGTCCACGGAAGCAGAAGATCGCGCCAGTGTGCGGGTCGAGCGCGAGCACCTGCTGCACCATCCGCGCCAGGCTGTTGATCCCGCGACGCATATCGGTCGCGCCGCAGCACAAGTAAATCCGGTCGGTCGGCACCACCGTGATCACCTGGTCAACTCCGACAGGACGATACGCAGCGCTGTCGGATCGACGGTCCCGTCGATCCGCAATCGCGCGCCGCTCGGAGGCCACGACGATCTTGCCGGCCGGGTCCGGGCAATCGGCGACGGGGTGTTCGACCTCGGGCAGATCGCTCACCTCGATCCGCGCGAAGGTTGCCACCGCCTGGTCGGCATCGAGCTCGCCGCCGGCCATCTGCTTGCGCCACGCATAGAGCTGTGACGGAGCTACGCCGAACGCTTCCGCGACCTCCGATACCGACGAGCCCGCCGCGCTCGCCAGGTCGACCAACGCGCGCTTCTCGGTGCAACTCCACAGCCTCCGTTGCCGCGCGCGGCCGGGCATCGTTGCACCATCTTCAGCCGCCGCGGCGCCGCTGATCTCGGCGACCACATCGCCCTCTGCATGTTCCAATGTCATGGCCCGAAAAATCCATGTTCATCGGCCTATTGCAAGGTGCCTTGGTGCACCGCTTACCCGTATTCGTGAACGGCTTGGTTGGTTTGCGATGGAACGCGCGAACGCGGGACTGGATATCCCCCGGCAAATGTCATCTCCTTGGCGTCGGCCGAAGCGCTGTCGCGCCGAGTGAATCCTCGTCACGCAAACCTTCCAGCAGTGCTGAACCGGGACAGGGCGATCTGCCTTTAAGAGCCATTTTGGAACCACGTCAAAACGGGCGCGCGACAGTCCCAGGGGGCATGCGTAGCTCCGGTGATTTCATAACGAAGCGCCGATAAACATAACGCCTGCCATCTATTCAAGTTCTTCTGCCTTGACTAGCTAAGCTAAAGTGCAGGCTTGCAGGAAGTGAAATAAGGACATGACGGAACGTACCATCTGGCATCTGCCGATCGCGCAAACCCACCATTTGTCCGGCAGTTCAGGCGTGTTGAGCTTCGTGGGCGGCGCGGGTGACTTCGACGCAGCCGGACGCGTTCGCAATCCCGGCGACATCGACAGGCAGATCGAGGGCGCGATGGCGAACGTGGCGGACGCGCTCGCCACCGAATCGTGCACCCTCGACGACGTGGTGCGGATCAAGGCGCATTACACCGCTGAATGCGACGACTGGGAGGTAATCGCGGCAGTGGCCTGCTTCTTCAAGTCGGATCCCATGCCCGTGATAAGCACGGTGCCAGAGCCCTCGCAGCCCTTCTCCGGCCAGACGATCCAGATCCAGGTCATTGCGCAGCGCGGTTGGCGGACGCACTCTGACGTCCGGGCGGTGCCGCGCCCGGTGCCGCCCGCGAGACGGGCTCTCTTCGGCGGCCGGACAGTAAGCGGCGGTCTGCGAGCGGGCGAGTTCATCGCCCTAACCAACCGCACTGCGGAGGACGCTGAAGGTGCGGTGCGCCATCCCGACGATGCCGTGGCCCAGAGTCACTTCATCATGGAGAAACACGCCGACACGCTGGCCGCGCTCGGCGCCTCCTTCCAGGACTGCGTCAAGATGGAGGGCTATTACTTCGGCACCACTCACGAGGACTGGGCGCCGCTTGCGAAGGCGCGAGCTAGCCATTTTCGCGAGCCGGGGCCGGTCGCAACGGTGGTTCCCTGCCACCGCCTCAACCCAAAGGCGGCCCTGACCAAAATTGAGCTCATGGCGATGCGCGAGCTGCGGAACGGCTACGACAAATACATCCCCCGCGAGGACCATTGGCCTTAACGGGTATGGGACTGGTCGATCCCTCTGCCCTACCGCCAAGCCATTGGGCTGCGCAATACGGTGTGGCTTGGCGGCCAGGTTCCCGCGTGTCCCTACGAGAACAAAGGACGGACCGTCCTGAATGGTCAGCTCATGCCACAGACCCGCTTTACCATGAGCTATATTGAGGACCTCCTGCGCCCCTTCGGCCGGTCGCCTACGGACTTGAAGCTGATGGTCTGCTATTTCACTTCGACTGGAACGGAGGCCGAGACGGTCGCTTTCGTCAAGACGCTCGCCGATTGCGTGGGTGGGGCGCTACCGCCTATGACGCTCGTACCGAAGCCCATGATGCACTCCCTCAAGAAAACCGTGGAGATTTGGGGCGTGGCGCAGGGCTGAGGCGGAGTTGAAATGCGAGGCTACGCGTATTTGGGAACGGTCATGACTTAGTTTGGAAGGGCAGCGATGTGCACAACGTCGACTCCTGGGAATGGGACATCCGCTCCGATGGCTGCGGCCTTGAACTCTTGGGGCAATCGCTCTCCGATTAAAACGGATGACTGATACAACGTTGGGTTCTACCATCATGACACAGCTTCCAAAGGATTTCCCGGATTTCGGGCTGACGCGTGAGCAGCGGCAGCTGGCCGTGCGCAGCTACTATTACGAGCGGCCCGGCATGGACGGGGCGCGCGGCGAGATCTGGTGCTACAGCGACCGTTTTTCGTACCGGCGGGGCGATACGGTGCGACTGCAGGTGAGTTCGACAGCGCCCGCCTTTGCCCTCGAGATCGTGCGCGACGGCGCAACCGAGACGAAGCTTCTCGAACGGAGCGGTATCGCCGCGCGCTGGCAGGACACGCCTGAGCAGTGCTCCGTCGAGGGCTGCGGCTGGGAAACGGCCTTCGAGTTCCGCATCGGCGACGACTGGCCGTCCGGCGGCTATCGCATCACATTGACGGCGAAGGGTCGCGCCGGCGAGCCGATCCGCTGTCATCATCTCGTGATCGTATTGCCGCAGACGGGCCGTAAACCGGGACGCATCCTGCAGGTGGCGGCGACCGGAACTTGGCTCGCGTACAACACCTGGGGCGGCTCCAACCACTGCGAAGGCATCACCGGGCCGAACCACGACCAGTATTCGCCTCTCGTGTCGACGCAGCGTCCCCGGGGCCGGGGCTTTGTCGTGCTGCCGCCCGAAGCGCCACGCGTGCCGCTGGAGACGGCGATGCCGCCCATGACCGTGCCGCGCCGTCCTCACCAGGAATGGGCCTACGCCACCGGCCATTCGAAGAAATACGCATCCGCCGGCTGGGCAAGCCACGACAGCCATTTCTTCCGCTTCGCCGAGCGCGCCGGCTACGATGTCGATCTCGCCGGCCAGCACGAGTTGCACTTCTCGCCGGAGATCCTGCTCGACTATGATTGCGTCGTGATCGTCGGCCATGACGAGTACTGGACCTGGGAAATGCGCGACGCGGTGGACGCCTTCGTCGACAAGGGCGGCCAAGTGGCGCGGTTCGCCGGCAACTTCATGTGGCAGACCCGGCTGGAGGACGAGGGCCGCCGGCAGGTCTGCTACAAGTACCGGGCGCGCGCTGAGGACCCGGTGTACAGAAGTGGCGACGTACGCCGCGCGACCAAATCGTGGGAAGCGCCGGAGATCGGCCGCCCCGGCTGCAAGATCTTCGGCCTTAACGGCCCGGATGGCGTCTATGCCGGGCCGGAGCGGCTTAGCGCCGCGGGGCGTGCGCGGCTTTCCGGTCTATCGGCCGGACCACTGGGCCTTCGCCAAGACCGGACTTTTTTATGGTGACCTGCTCGGCGACGAGAGCCGCATCTATGGTTACGAGGTCGATGGGTTGGACTATGAGATCCGCAACGGCCTGCCCTACCTCGCCGACGAGCGGTGCGGCCGATGGGCTCGAAATCCTTGCTGTCGGCGTGGCCATTTTGGTCGAGGAGAACGCTGACATGGCTACCGAAGACCACGTCTTCAGCGACGGGGACGGCCGTTTCGTCGCCGAGACGCTGTTCGGCGGCAAGTGACGCCAATCTCGAAAAGATCAAGCGTGGGAACGGGATGATCGTCAGCTTCAACCGCGGCAGGGGCGAGGTATTCCATGCCGGGAGTTGCGAATGGGTGGCAGGGCTTCTGAGGCGCGACGCCATGGTCGAAATCGTAACCCGCAATGTACTTAACCGCTATCTCGGCCGCGGGTAGAGGCTCGGGTGACTGTTCCGAACCAAAACACGGACGGCCGTTTGCCGAATACGAGGTTGATGGTGACGATGATCAAGGTCCCCTCACCGCCAGGATCGAAGGTGCGGTTTCCACGTCCGACACGTTTAATCTGTCGGACGAGGCACAGCGGGTGCTATGTGAAGTGAGGCAATCGAATGTCGATCGATACGCACATTGTCGGCGTGAATACTGGAAGAGGCGATTTGGCAGTCATATGCCTCATCCGATCTTCCTTCTCAGAAGAAGTATTGTTTTCGACCATAGAATAGTCGCGCAAAGACAGCATGTGGAATTTGGGAAGAGATGAACATGGTCCAGTCATCTGGTTCCGGTCGCGTGGAAAAGACCACGCGACAATAAAGGGAAGTTAAAGGCTTGGCGAAAATGAGTAGGGCGGCGGGCACAGAAGCGGATCCACTTTCGCCAGCGACATTTACGCCGCTCAAGAATCGAACCTTTCGTTCGATCTGGCTCGCCACGCAGGTTTCGAGTCTCGGCTGGCTGATGCAGACTGTGGCCGTCAGCTGGTTGATGGCTACGATCTCGACTTCCGATCTGATGGTTGCGCTGGTGCCGGCTTCATCGACGCTGCCCGCGTTCATCTTATCTGTCTTCGCCGGCGCTATCGCCGATAATTTCAGCCGTCGCAGGGTCATGTTCGCCGGCCGGTGCCTTATGGCGATAGCATCTGCGATGCTGACCGCATTTGTGGCGCTTGGCTTTGTCGACCCGTGGATGATCCTCGGCTTCAGCTTCTTGATCGCATGCGGCGGCGCTCTCAACGATCCCGCCTGGCAAGCCTCGGTTGGCGATATCGTGGACCGACGCGATGTTCCCGCTGCCGTCACCCTGCTCTCCGTCGGCTTCAACACTGTCCGGACCGTGGGCCCGGCGCTCGGCGGCATCGTAGTTGCCTCATTTGGGCTTCTGACGGCTTTCACCGTGACCACACTCAGCTACCTGGTACCATTGGTCACCATATGGCGCTGCAAATGGAAGGTTCGCTCCTCACCTCTCCCGCGTGAGCCGATGAGGACGGCGATCTATGACGGGCTGCGCTTCACCGCGATGTCGTCGGAAATCAAGGCGGCGATCGCCCGCGGAACCCTCTTTGGCCTGGCGAGTATCGCCATACTCGCGCTGCTGCCACTGGTTGTCCGCGATCAGTTGGGAGGAGGACCGCTCGCCTATGGCACGCTCATGGCCGGCTTCGGGACAGGCGCCGTCTTCGCCGGCATCTCCAATGGCACATTCAGACGGAGCTTGTCGCAAGAACGTCTGATGAAGCTCTCCTGCGTCGCCTGCGCGGCCTGCTCCCTCTCCCTTGCACTGACTTCCTCGATTGCGGTGGCCGCACTTGCGCTCGCCTTGGGCGGCGCGGGCTGGGTCACCGCCTGGTCCGGGGTTGGCGTCAGTGTGCAACTGGCAAGCCCGCGCTGGGTCGTGGGCCGCACCATATCGATTTACTATGCATTGATAGACGGCGGCATCGCGGCCGGCAGCTGGATATGGGGCACGGTGGCGCAGAACCATTCCCTGGCCTGGGCGCTGGAGGGTTCTGCTGGTGCTCTGTTGCTCGTCGCTGCAGCCGGTTTCCTGTTTCCCCTGCGCGAACGCCACGATTCCGAACCCGATCCTTTGGAGGCATTCGACGCCCCAGCTGTCGCGCTCAATTTGAAGCCGAGAAGCGGCCCGATCGTGGTCAAGGTCGAATATCTGATAGCCGAGAAAAATGTCGAGGCCTTCCTCGACCTCATGCGACAGCGCAGGCATGTCCACAGCCGCGTCGGTGCTCGGAATTGGACGCTCCAGCACAACCTGCAGAAGCCACTGCAATGGACAGAGACATTCCGCACGCCGACTTGGACGGACTACCTTCGCCTGAACCATCGCCTCACTGCTGCGGATAAGCGGCTGGACGAACGTGCTTTCCACTTGCACTCAGGAGAGCATCCACCTCAAATGACGCTTTCGATTGAGCGACCGACAAGCTTGGTCCGCAAACCCGAGCAAACAGTCCATTATTTTCCCCGCCATTAATCGAATATTGGCAAGCGCGGCCGCAGCGCAAAACGGTGACCAGAATAAGTTTAGCCATGGCCGAGGGGCGGTGCTTCTCCGTCCTTCTTCTAGTCTAAGTCTAGCACTGACCAGACGCGATCTCCAATGATTGATCTGGAAAGCTAGGCGGAACTCAAGTCCTTGGATGGTCACGAGATCCGGACGCGTTCCACAGGTTGGGAGCCGAATCTCACCGGTCCGCCGAAGCCGCAGACCACTCCATCGGCGATTGGAAGCTACTTGTCGAGCCCCCCTTGGATCGGAGCCCAGCATCCCTTTAGGAGCAAGAGCGTCGTTCGTCACGCTGGAAGCGGGACCACTGACGCTCCAGTTCAGCGGCACGTGCGGCCGAGTGGCTGGGAATCCTCGTGACCGCGCCTTTGATGGCGACGGATTCTCAATGCGAAGAATTCGGCGCGCCGATTCGGACGACTCAGCTCCTCGCCGCTTGGCGCACCGCGAGCCCCATCACGTTGACAAGGATGCGTCCCGCGAGCAGCGCCCCTTGCTTCTCGATGTCGCGCTCCGCAACGAATTCCACCAGGTTGAACGCCGCGATCCGCGCCTTTGCGGCGACGCCGTGCACGATGTCGAGCACCTGCCAGAAGGTGAGGCCTCCGGGCGCCGGGCTGATGACGGCGGGCATAATGGAGGGATCGAGCCCGTCACAGTCGAAGGCAAAGAGCACGTTCGAGCCTGCGGGCACAAGGTCGAGTATCGGCTGGATACCCTTGGCGAACTCCTCCCGCGCCGGAATGAGCATGGCGCCCCCTTTGCGCGCGTCCTCGACGTCGGAGTGTCCGCGCCCAGCCAATGCCGCGCTGGCCGATCCACATGCGGCATCTCGGAGGCCCGCCGCATGGTTGAGGACGCTCCCCAGCGCTCGCGCCCACCTCCTCGCGCCAGTCCATATGGGCATCGATCTGGACAATGGTGAGCTTGCCCTAATCGTGAAATGCCTCGATCACGGGAATGGGGATCGAATCATCGCCCCCGATGACGATCGGGACCGCCCCCTGCTCGAGCACCGCGCGGAGCGCGGAGCGGATGGCGATGCGGTTCGAGGCCCGGTCCTTCTCGTCATCGGGGAGGTCGCCGCAGTCCGCCGCCGACACCTTGCCGCCAGGGAAGATCGGGCCGCCGAGGTCGAAATCCACGTGCATGAGGTTGGCAGCGTTGGACGCGATGCCCTCGCGAATTGCCTTTGGTCCGCTGGCGCAATAGGGCCAGAACGCGGGATAAGCCGTCGCGCAGGGCGCGCCGATGATTGCGACCTTCGCATTGAGCTTCGTCAGGTCGTGGCCTTGGGCAGTCCCATGAAGGTCTCGGACTTGACCGCGCCGGACCAATCGGATCGGGCTGCCAGTCGGGGCTAGTGTTCATGAATTTCCCCTCTATTCCGATAACACTATTCAGACCACCTCACCGTTTCCGCGCCCGCACGAAAACCCGCGCCGGTCGCCGCGCACGTGATGCTAGCAGGTATGAAAATTATCCTGTGGTTTATCTGACAAATTTAGCCCGAGATGGGAAATGCGCGTAGCAACACACGTTATTCCCTGGGGCGAAGATTTATGATCTGAGGCGAGTTCCCCTCAGATCATCACCGTGCCCCGGAGGCGAAATCGCGAGCGCCAGACAACTCTCGTCATCCAATGATAGCCAGCCACGGCTATAAACGCGACTTCGCTGAGCATACACTCCAGCATCTCAAGGGCTTCGCTCAGCGGGTTTCCCGACTCGCACGCTGCAAGCTTGCCTTGATCGCCTGCGCATCGTCCTGGATACAGCCTGACTTCTGCGCGGCCCTTCTCCGCTCCCAGCCGATGACCTAGAGCCGCTGATCCAGGTCGACCAGCCCTCAATGATCTTCTGCATGCACTTCAGGCCAATGGACCATTGTTCCGAGAACTGCGCGCCCCAGCTCTGGATCAAATGCAGCAGGTGCGGGGTTTTGAAGCACCTCAGATCAATACAAATGCGCGAGCTGCGAAATTACCTGGAACCGACCAATGTTCGGACGGCGCAACGTTCGCCATTGGAGACATCCAGCTCCAGGGGAGCGCCGATTGGAAACGGGATTTCGTGTTCGACATCGCATCGCTCAGGCAATGTGCCGCGCGCATCAACGGACGTTGACATTCGCAAGGCCGTTACGGGCGATGCCGGCGGTGACGGGGAAACACTCAATCTTGAGCTTGTCGTTCCACGACCTGTCAGCCTTCGGCTCGAGCGCTTACTGAGTGCCGAGCTCGGTCTGCCGCGCTCCTGGCTCCGGGCGCTTTACGAGCACTCCAGACTCCATGTTGGTCCCGCCAGCCGGTCAGGCATGGTTAGCGCGCAACGCTCGACCCTCTGGACGAGCACGATCTCGCCGCATGGGAAGGAGCGCGGGCGGGACGGCGGCCGTTGCGCGGAGGTGGTATATGCCTCGTGGTCCTCCGGAGCGAATATCCACATCTCCATGCGAGGCCGTCGACAAACACCACCCAGCCGCCCTAATCGAACCTCTCCATGCCGGGCTTGGCAAGAAGCACAACGCGGGCCTCTTCCACGGGCCGGTACTCTATGCGGGCGTCGGCAAGAGCAGGGCAGCACGAGACGATCAACCCCGTAATCAAGCTCGCAACTTGACGAGCATCGATCAGAACCCTCAACCTGAACACTTGCAACGCCTAACCAAGCCGATCTTTGTCGAATTACGATCGCCGCCGCACAAAAAGACCTGGCCGAGCATAATGCTCCTTCACTTCCCTAATGCGTGATGGCGATTTTTTCTTGAATTCTTCCCTCGGAAAAAGAATGTGAACTCTCTGAGCCTCCGGTCTTAGCCGGCGACGCAGGCCTGGGGGGTGAGGCTACGCTGTATCGCGAAGCCTTTCAGAAATCATAGGCTGAAGCCGGTGTCGCCGTTTCTGCAGTGGTGCGATCTGTCGAGGCCGCCCGCTGGTCCGGCAGCCCCGCTCTTCGGGAGGAAGGCTACTTCTGAATCCAGGCGTTCCAGTGGTCGATCAGCATTTCCTGTTGGCGTTGACCCAATTGGGTCCGGAACCACCATTCGGAACTGATCTCCTCGGGGGACGGCATGTCGGCGCGCGCCTCCGCGCTCATGTACTTGAGCGCATCCTTGCTCGGCGGCACGCAGCAAACGGCTTGCCGACCGGTCTGCAGATTGTCGTGGCAAGGCACTCCGACGCGCTCGTCCTGCAAGCCCCAGCCGGGCTTTTGAGGCGCGACGGCCATTCAAAATGCTTATCTAATTTCATTTGCTGGCTGACAATCAAGTTGGCTGATGTCCACGACGGTGGCGCAGCAACACAGCAGCCAGCCCGCCTCCCGCGGACCCACCCGCACGAAATTATACCGAACAGCTTCTGCCCGCCTATTGATCCGGTGGCGGCAGGCACGCTTTCGGACCAGATGCACAGTTTAGGCGGGCGCTCCGAGGCCGAATAACAAATCGGGCCCGAACATAACCATCTGAAACTGTCATGAAAATCTGTTGTCCTACACTGTCTGCCTAGGTGAGGCAGCTGCCATGCTTAGCCTCCTTAGCTTCACTCGACACTTATCACTAGGTTTGGAAAATGCCTCCGACACAAGACGTTGCCAGCACGGTCGCCAAACTGACTTATGACGACTTGCCGGCACATGTCCGCGATAA
>NZ_JBVVPW010000065.1:0-13456 GCF_055811385.1 Mesorhizobium sp. WSM4849 | reverse complement strand
ATGCTCAGCATGATGAAGACCTGCAACAAGCTCGGTGTCAGCTTCTGGGATTATCTCGGCGACCGCCTCGGCATCCCCGGCAGCAAGATCCTACCGCTTCCCGTTCTCCTCGCCGGTCGCTGAACCCCAACAAACGCCGCCGGTTTTGCCCCGGTTACACCCGAGTGCTACGCACAGGTGTTACACATGGTCCTAGCTATGAGCCGTCCAACAAAGCATCGCAAGACCGGCGTTTGCTGGTTCCGAAAGCGGGTTCCAGCCGACATTGCCGTGTTGACCGGCCGCTGAGAAGTCAACAAGACGCTGGGAACTAAGGAAATACGCAGAGGTGCTTGCGGAGTTTGAACGCGAGTGGGCGCAGCTTCGGCTCGGAAATCGCTCGGTCAATGGAACCAGCTTGGGTCGTCCTGCTGCTGCCGGTGTAGATGCGCTCACACCGCGCCTCATCACGGACCGGGAGGCGCACCGTTTTGCCAAGGCCGTGCACGACGAATGGCTTGCAAAATTCTACGACAATCCGAGTGAACAGCTCCACGGGCACACCGAGCTGTACGAGGGCATGTGGAAAAAATATCCGTTGCCATCAACCGATCCAGTTGCTGGAGTGGAAGGCATCGCTGATCCCATCCCGGGGACAATGCCAATCGAGAATGTCTTTTGGAAATCGATGAGGGATTGATGCATCGGCAGGGCTAAGGGTATCCTAGCCGACAACGGCTACAGTGACGATCCGTGGAGCATCCACAAAACTGCACTTGCAGTGAGGGCCGCTCTGCAGCGAGCTAGTCTAACGCTGCAAAGGCTTGAACGCGGGGAGTTTGAGCCAAGCGCGGAGCCCGGGTGGCTTCATGGTTCGGCAACTACTCAGCCAGCCGTCAGTCGCTCGCCGAAGACCGCGGCTTACGGCGAAATCAATCGCCCATGATGACAACCAGGCACCCGAGGACCACCGCCGCCAAACTGTCCGGGACTTAGCGAAACGCCTGTCCGCGACTTAGCGGAATCCCTGTCCGGCTTTTACGAAATACGCATACCGGTCACCTTCCGCCCTTCCATCGCTTAGAGGGTGCGGCATTCACCCCGGATTCGGTGATTCTCGGTTCGCCGGGGTGGCTGGTCTCGCACGAAGGGGGCGAGCATGCCCGGTTACGCACGATCGTGGCGCCGGTCTTCAAAAACCGCAGGGTGAAGCTGCTCGCAGCAGGTCGAGGCGATCGCCGCGCAGTTGTTCGAGACGCTGGCGACCCAGCCCCAGCCCGCCGACCTGCGGCGCCACCTCTCCTTTCCGCTTCCGGCCATGGTCATCAGCGCGCTGATGAGCGAAGGCGCAAGCACGCTGAGCGAAGCCGAGCGGGAACAACTACCGGGATTCCCGGCGCACCGTGACGACCTGGCCCGACTTTACACCTTTGAGCCCGGCGACCTCGATCTGATCCGGCGTTGCCGAGAGGACCGCAATCGCCTCGGCCGGCACTCCTCCGACTTGAACGTGACAGTCGATGCGTCGGATTGTCCCATCGCAAATTCTGACATCCCAGCGTCCCTCGCGAGCGCTCGCAATTCGGCTGGAGGTGCCAGACAGAAAGTTCGAAAAGCTTCCAAGAACCCCAGTTAAGCTTCTTTTCTTATTATTTCTACAACACTTAGCAGACATGAGAAACTTCCAAGTTTTGCACGTAGGCGGATGATCCACGTGGCACTCAGCCTGTAGATTATCCGCACTCTATCTAACGAGTGGGACCCTGGGCTCAAAACTCCCGGTCGGTGTATACCCAAGGGCCTGCTTCCTCGATCCGAAGCGCCGCATTGGCGACGGTCTCGTCGTCGGCATCGGGATAGTTCTCGCGAATCCATTCCTCCGCATCGATGTTCCAAGCCTCCACGAGATCGCCGGCATAGTGCTGGTGGTCCAGCGCTAGCCCGAGGTTCTCTTGGCTGCGGAAATCAGCGACGATTCCGTTTGCTAATGGAATGTCCATATCAGGCCTCTTGGTGAGTCGGGATCGATGATCCTACGGGCGGGAGTGCCGACCACGCAAGCAAATCTCATCGAGTCATGAATATGTGTTCTCGCGTGTGTAGTTTCAGAAAGGGAGCGGCAGGGCTTGAACCCAGTGCATTGCCGCAGCAGCTGCACCTTGAAGTAGCTCATACAGCTGGCCAGCGTATGCAATAACGACAGCACCGACCGCACCCGGTATCAGACCTTGAATCCCAGCATCGACGGTTGCATTAACACGGTCCACTAACCAGCCTCCAATGGTCCCTGCTACGCGCCGGAGCACGGTGCTGCTTGCGTGAACAGCTTCAATTGCAGGCTCAGGTGCCTGAGCTTGATGGCGAAGTTCCCCGATAGCGCGCTGAATTTCATCCAAGTCGCCTCTGGTAACAGGAAGGTCATCGATCGGACTTGGCGGATTGTTGTGGCCGATCATCCCCCGATCGCGTTGGCTGCCGGCTCTGATCAGGTCTTCAAGTCTATCTAGGCGCTGAAGCATTTCCTGTCGAAGTTGTTCGACCGTCAGCGCGTCATCGTCCTCTACATCTTCAGGTGGGATGATGTCCGGCAGGGGATCGTTGATGCTATAGATTCCGTCGTCCTCTTCGTATGGCGCGTCATTCCCGACGTCGGTCGGAGCCCAGTCATACAAGCCGTCCTTTTCAATTTCCTCTACGGCTTTCTGCATGGTGTCGAAGTCGACAACCTCGGAAAACGTGTCCTGAATCTCTTCATCCGCGTTGTAAGGGCCACCCCAAATCCATTGGTAACCGCCCTCTGCACTTTCGTAGGGAGTCTTCTCGGCCGGATCTTCGAAGTGCTCCTGAAACCACGTAACCATAAGCTCGACCTTGGCAGCCCGAGAGAGCCTACGAAATCTAGACTTCGTGAACTCTTCCTCGCCGATTGAAATGAACGGTTTACGTGCCATGCCTCTCCTCGCCCTTGGCCTATATGCCAGTTTCTAGCCGCAAATGAAAAGCCGCCGGGGAGGAGACGGCTCACAGCCAGCCAGTTTCGGATATAATTCAGTATCACTATCATCTTTCCGATCTTGATCGCCGAAACCCGCTCCCGACCATCGGGAGAAGCATCGGCGGTCACACGCCACCGATCCGCGGAGCGCGTTCCGGGAGATCGGATGTAGGGCCAAGCTGGGGAAGGATTCGAACGGCACTTCTGGAGACCGTTGTGGCGGCATCGACGCTGTGCCATTTGCAGCGGGCCAATTCTCGCCCTATGGCTCCGTTTACCTCTGGCTGCAATCACGATCACCGCGACGGCGAAGCCGAGCGGCCGCAGCTGGCTGGCATCCTCTTGTGTTTTGATGGTGGAAGATCCGGCGCCAGACCGGGAAAGCCACCGCGGAAAGAGCGGGGTTGGCTTGCTCCTGGCGGATGCCGGCAGGGGTGTTCTGCCCAATAGCGATGCGCAGATGGCCGAAATTCATGAGCGGCGTCCTAGATCTCAATCGCTGCGCAGAATGCGTGCTTCGAGCGCGGCTGCCACGAAAGCTCGTCGAGCGGCTGGTGGATGGGTCTTACCGCGTAACACCTGCAGACAGGTGTCCATCGCTATTCTGCGTTTATTGGTCTCATGATGCAGATCCCGGAGCAAGATAGCGGCTGCGTCGTTGACGTCCAACACGATTCGCTCCGAGCTCCGGCGGCTAACCTGAACAATGACTGGCCTCTCAAATCTGATCAAGCCGGTCATCTCTCCCCTCCTCCACAGCCACTATGAGGCAAACAGCCCCGGGTCGCATTTATTTACTCAGCCGAACCCGACCACTGCATCTGCACCGCCGAACCTGGCCATTGGCGACCAAGCGATCGCCATGAGCTGCGTCTGGCCATGGTCAGGGTTGCGTGCGATCTGCGGTTTTGTAGTCGGTGGTGAGGAACTGCTTCTCATTCGCGTGGTCTAACTGAAACCTGGACATACTGCACTCTTTGACGCGCCTCGCGCCAGTCTCAAACACGTCGTCGAAGTCTACACCTGCACTTTTCCACTGCCCGATCTGCAGGCGGCGATCCACTGCATCGCGGAGGTTGGATCTTCCAATATGGCGACCCGCTTCGCAAAGCCGAAAAAGGCATTGCGCGCCGTGCTTACCGGCTTGCGCCCATCGTATGCATCGTAGCATGCCCTGAGGGCGGCTTCGTGGATCAGGTCTCTGCGATCTTCCGGCCATTCATTGAGAAAATCGATTGCATCCGCAAGGCCGGCAATCTCTTGGATGATGTGCGTAGCGCGCTTCACGAAAAGGGGGCTGCTGAAAGCCTCAGCGTTCATTCGTTCCTCCAACCTTCCAAATAGCCGATTTGCGGGAAGAGGCGCCGCACCGACGCGGTGACCATGGCACAGTGTGTTGTCAGGGCGATGACGGTTCAAGAAGAAGATCCGCGGCTGCGGCCGGGTGTGTAGCGATCCGCCAGCAGATCGTGCAATGGCTTGGTTGCTATCAAACGCGGTCGTCGCTATTAAGCTATGAATTGATTCTGCACCGCCTAATCTAAGCCCGCAGGAGCGTTTTCATGACCGAAGAAGCTGAGACGAAAGCTGACAACCTCATCGAACTCCGCCCATGTCGTCTCAGCCTATGTTTCGAATAATCCGGTTCCCGTCGGTGAACTGCCTGGGCTTATCGGCCAGATCCACATCGCATTGAAAGGCACTACTGGTGGTACCGCACCAGTAAAGTCGGAAGCTCTCAAGCCTGCCGTACCGATCAGAAAATCGGTTACACCCGATTACATTGTCAGCCTTGACGACGGCAAGAAGTTCAAGTCGCTCAAGCGTCACCTGGCTACCCACTATGGCCTTACGCCCGACGAATATCGCGCGAAATGGGGGCTGCCGGCGGACTATCCCATGGTGGCGCCGAACTACGGTGTGGCGCGCTCGGCATTGGCCAAGACCATGGGTCTGGGCCGCAAGCCGAAGGAACCGGGAGCGCCGGCACCTGCCAAGCGTGCCCGCAAGAAAGCCGCAGCCTGACCGCACTTTGTCAGGATCGATCGAGCGGATCCGGCATCATTTCGCACTTGCGATATAAAATTTGTGCATTGCAATATCCGCAGCTATCGGTATGATCATGTTGTCGGCCATCTACTCCTCCCAGATGTGGTGCCGACGCTGAATGGGGCGCACCTCCTCCCGCGTCTCATTCGAAATAGAGCCCGCTGCCACCTCCTCCCGGCAGCGGGCTTTTTCTTTGTCTGAGGCGCGATTTCGGTCCCAGGACCATCGCATTTAAGCGAGGCGAATTCCCCGAACTTCCAGGCCTTTCTTGCCCTGCCCGCATTGAACAAACACCTTCTGACCCTCCATCAGCATGCCGAGTCCTGAGCGGGTCAGCGCGGGGCATGAACGAAGATGTCGCTCTCACCGTTTTCAGGAGCAATCAAGCCGAAGCCCTTTTGGGGGATTGTACCACTTAACGGTGCCCTCGCTCTCCAACTGGGCACCCGTCCCGGCGGTGGACTTTCCAGCGCAACTCTCGCGGTTTGATCGCCGACCTACAGCACTCCCGAGACCTGGTGACCTCTTGGGGCTTTCTTCCGTTGTGACCTTGAGACGTGTTTTCCTCGTAAACGACGCGGCTCCCGCCGCCTCAAGTACCCGGATGTGCAGATAGGCCTCGATGCCCTCCGGCAATTTGACAAAGCCAAAACCCTTGCTGGTGTTGAACCACATCACTTCGGCGTCGACAAGGTCCGCGGTTACGTTCGACGAACGCTGAAAGTAGATGGCTCGGAAGACTGTTCCGCAAAGAAAACGTGTCATCGTCATGGCGATGCCGGCGTGGCTGACGATGGTCTTTGTATTTGCCCATGATCGTCTCGACTTGCTTGAACAACGCATTGCGCTCTCGGCAGGATAACCTCAATCGGGCGATGCGTTAATGTCAATTCACCAGTTGGCCGCTTACCCGCTCTATCGCATTCCTATTCCGGCCGACCTGTTGCCACACGAGGTCGACGATGGCGGGTGAGCAATATGTGCGACATGTCGAGCTGGCGATCGGTACGCTTCCCATATCGCACGGCAGAGGGTTCGCACTGGAGGGCGACACCACAATCAACCTTTTCGATCGTGACATGCCGCGGGCTGCCGTCTCACGCGGATGCGCATACAAAATTTCGATTTACGCGCACTTTCCCCGCACAGCCTGCAGGAGGGGAGACGGGCAGCTTGTCGTTGAGTCGCCCGGCTAGATCAACCCTGCCTGCTCAGCCTCGTGGCGTAAATTATGCCGCGGCCTTGGCCCGATCTGCTGGATCACCAGCCCGGCCGCCAGCGAGCCGAGATCGCCGCAATGCTTCAGGCTGCGCCGCCCTTGCGTGTAGCCGTAGAGGAAGCCGGCGGCATAGAGGTCGCCGGCGCCGGTGGTGTCGACCAGCTCCCGGATTTTGGTCGCGTCGACGGTGACGGTCTCGTCGCCGCGCACGATGACCGAGCCCATTTCCGAGCGCGTGACGGCCGCGATCTTGCAGTCCTTGCGGATCTGGGCCAGCGCCGCAGCGGACGCCTTGTCGGCCTCGACATCTTCCGGCCCGAGCTCGATGCAGGCGCCGAGATAGGTGTTCATCGAGCGCTCGCCGTCTGGGGTAACGAAGATCATCGAGCGCGCCGTCGGTGGCTCGCCATTGAGCGGCTTGGTGTCAAAGGCGACGCCCTGCGCATGGATGTCATGGGCGTAGATTTCGCCGAGCGCATCGTTCGAGACCTTGCCGAAGAAGGCAGCGCGGCCGCCGAAGCTCGCGACGCCCGCCGCCGTGTTGTCGGCGCTGCCGCCGGAGGCTTCGATGGCCGGGCCCATGCGGCTGTAGAGCATTTCGGCGCGCCTCGTGTCGATCAGGTTCATCGCGCCCTTGATGATGCCGTTGGTTTGCAGAAATGCCGTCGCACTGGGCGATGATGTCGACGATGGCATTACCGATACAAAGCACGTCATAGTTCGGCATCAATGATGTCTCCGCGAACTACCCCACCGGCTTTTTGCTATGCCGGCCGGGCGCCGGTCTAGCGAGTTGCCGCATGCGCTTGATCCAGCGGCCCTCACGCAGCTGCCGGTCCTGCTTCACGCAGCAAGTCGTCGGCTCTGTCCGTCTTCTCCCAGGTGAACTCAGGCTCTTCACGGCCGAAGTGTCCGTATGTCGCCGTATTGCGGTATATCGGGCGTAAGAGATCAAGCATCTTGATGATGCCTTTCGGTCGGAGATCGAAAAGCTCAAGAATAAGGCGCTCGATCCTTTTTTCCTCGATCTTGCAGTTCCGAAGTATTGACGAGGATAGACACCGGCGCGGCCACGCCGATCGCGTAAGCAAGCTAATCTCGCAGACCTCTGGAAGGCCGCTGGCAACGACATTCTTTGCGACGTAACGCGCCGCATAGGCGGCCGAGCGGTCAACCTTGGATGGGTCCTTGCCCGAAAAGGCGCCGCCGCCGTGACGCCCCATTCCGCCGTAGGTATCACGATGATCTTGCGCCCGGTAAGCCCGCAGTCGCCGTGCGGCCCACCGATCACGAACCGGCCGGTTGGATTGACCAGGAATCTGATCCCCGTCGTATCCAAGTCGGGCGGCAGGACCGGTTTTATGATCTCCTCAATGACGCCTTCGCGGACCGTGGCTTGTGAGACCGCCTCGTCATGCTGCGTCAACAGGACTATGGTATCCAGCGCCACCGGGCGGAAACCCTCGTAGCGTACGGACACTTGAGATTTCACGTCTGGACGCAGCCAGCCAAGCTGTCCCGTTTTCCGGATCTCTGCCTGTCTTTCGTCAAACGATGGGCGAGTTGGATCGGCAAGGACATCAATGTATCCGTCTCGTTGCAAGCGAATCCAAACATGAGGCCCTGATCCCCCGCGCCCTGCTCGAGATCCTGCCCTCGTCCTTCGTCAACGCCCTGGCTTATGTCGGGCGACTGCTCGGTGAGAGCCAGAACGACGGCGCAACGTCGACCATCAAAGCCGATGGCATCATCGTCGTACCCAATATCGAGTATCGTGTCGCGGGCAACTTGGCTGTAATCAATCTCCGCGTGGCTGGTGATCTCGCCAGCCAGAACGACCATCCCTGTCTTCACCAACGTTTCACAGGCGACGCGCGCCTTCGGATCGGTACGGAGGACCGCATCGAGGATTGCATCGGAGATGTTATCTGCCATCTTATCCGGGTGTCCCGCGCCAACGGATTCGGAAGAGAACACGAACTGCCTGGTCATGGAATGCCCTCGCTTCAAGTGTTGGAGTTAGGTGGGGAGTTTCCGGACTGGGGTGGCTTACCGGTCGAGGATGCCTGGGACGTCGAACGCAGTGCAGAAGTCGGCAACGTCTCTTCGTACGCTCGCATGAACTTCCTGATCGTCGGGCTGGCGGCAGACGGAGTCGATGAAAGCGGCGATCTGCACCATTCCCCCTCACGCATGCCCATGGACGTCACTGCCGGCGACCCCAAGCGGATTCCGCTTGTGACTGCCGGGTCGCGCGGGTCGCCCGGCACCATATTAGAGTTCGTAATGATGCCTGCCCTTGCCAGGCGCTCGGCATAGGCTTTGCCTGAGAGCGGCCGGTCCGGAGATCAAGGATCAGCATGTGATTGTCAGTCCCGCCGCTGACCAGGTCATAAACACGATCCAGAAGCGCCTCGGCCAGAGTCTTGGCATTCCTGACGATCCGGTGACCGTAGGTACGGAAAAAGGGGGTCGCGGCTTCCTGCAAAGCAACAGCTAGCGCGGCGATGATATTCATGTGCGGCCCACCTTGCAGTTGAGGAAACACCGCGCGATCAATCCGTCTGGCGAGATTGTATTTACTCGTGGGATGATAGAGCGCCTGATAGCGATCTTCATTCTTCGACAAAATAAAGCCTCCACGGGGCCCGCGGATCGACTCGTGAGACGTGCTGGTGACGACGTCGCAATGGGCCACGGGATTCGGATGCGCTCCAGCGACAATCAGGCCGCAGTGTGCGCAATGTCGGCCACGAGATAGGAGTTCGCCTCCAGAGCGATTTCTGCCATTGCAGCGTAGGGACGTGTTGGTAATCGCTGCCGGAGAAGTTGCCGGCCCAACCATGGGTCGGATGGCCGCCCTCGGGGAGAGGCAAGCCCATCACTTTGTCTCCCGGACTCAACAGTGCTCGATAGATGGCCTGATTGGACGGCGAGCCGGAATAGGGCTGGACGTTGGCGTGCTCACTGCCAAACAGCGATTTCAAGCGCCCGATCGCGAGGGTCTCAAGCTCATCGACGATCTCGTTTCCCGCGTAGTCGCGCGCACCCGGGTACCCCTGGGCGTACTTGTTCGTGAAGATCGAGCCGGTCGCTTCCAGCACGGCTGAGGAGGCAAAGTTCTCAGATGCGATGAGTTTGAGCGTCGTCCGCTCCTGCCGTAGACCTAGTTCGTGAAGTGGCAATCGACGTGGACCAAGGAAGACCATCCGTATGTGCCGGGCTCTGCGATGGCTGCGTCAGCGGAGTTCTTCATAGTAGTGTCGCGCTCCCATCTGGGCAGATCTTTTTACGATCAAGCAGCAGTCTCCTTCGACCACGCGTCTGTACCGCCTCGAGCCGCTCCAGGTCCCGCTTTGATACCAATCGTCGCGGGGCAGGAGATCGACCAAGAATTGAACCAACCCTCCGTCCTTGCCCCCCCCTTGCCCCCTGCATTGAGATGATATGAGGACCAAGGACGTTGTCCGTTGCCGCAAAGAAAGTCGGCTCTGGCGAGCATCCGGACGTGTCGCGCAACGTGCTCCCGACGAAAATCGAGAATCTCCGCTAGTTCGCAGACAGTCAGGTCGGCATGCGCGCAAAGGCCCAGGATCCGAAGGCGAACAAGATGTGCTGCTGTCATTAGGCGATCGATAAGTATTATCATTGGCCAGCACGACGCCAAATAGAAGAACTGAACCCTCGTCCTGCTGGCTTTGTCATTTCGCGCTCTTCGCAAATGCTGTTCGGCAGCGGAACATAAAACGCATTAGATTTCTGCCGTCACTGAACTCGAAAATTGTGGTGAGCGTACCATTGACGGCGATTTGCGGTCGCAAAGATTCCATGAATTTCTTTGAAGGATCTGTTGCAACGCCTAAACAAGAACGCGACGAGATTGGCGAGGTGCTGGTAAGACGGCAAGCTGGCGAACTGCTTGGCCAAGAGGGAGGCGATCGGCGCCACCTTTCCCCAGGCGACAGTGCTAACGTGCCCGATCCACCATTAACTTGATTTCGTGTCACGGAAGGATCGTAAAGCCGTCGTGCCGACGCTCAGCGCCATCTGCCGGGGCGCGGACGCCAAGCCGGCATGAAGGCTCTGGAGGACTTCAGGCCCCGGGACTGGGCCGGCGACAACCGGCGATCACTCAGAGCTGGCGGCGCGACTGGCAGCACGTCGTGCCTCTTCGCCTATCCGGGTGTGCGCAGCATCATCTAGACGACGGATGCGGTCGAAATGTCCGCGGCGCGTCGGCGCCATTTCCAAAATAGCGCTTAATCCTGGTCAGTCAGGTCGCACCAGATCGATGTGGCTGACACGGAGGGCTTGTGCCAGTTCATAAAGCGTCACGATGGTGGGGTTCCTTTTGCCCTTCTCCAGCCCGCTGATGTACTGCTGGCTGAATCCGAAGATCTCGGCAAGCTGCTCCTGCGTCAAGCCGGTCTTCTCCCTGATCCTACGTGCATTTCGTCCGACCAGCTTGCGCACATCCATGCGCGGAGGTCAGCGGATCACGGGCCTTGAGTTTATCAACTATAATATGTAATCCACATTGTCATCGATTTGCCCGAACCATCTGCCGCGAGGGCAGCAAATCCAGGGATGCGATTTCGATGACGTTGGTCGCTCAAGCCAAGCACAGCACGACCTATCGGTCACGCAAGCGACGCACACCCGCGAGAACCCCGCAAGGGTCGATTTCGAGCGCTTCGGCTACGTCGAGGAACTCAATGAAGTCCATGCGACGTTCACCGCCCTCATACTTGGCCACGAAAGACTGCGGGCAGCGAAGCGCTTCGGCAACCTTGGCCTGGGTTAAGCCCTTGTTCTTGCGCGCCGCTATCAGCTGTTCCAGCAGCCGGCGTTGGCGGGCGATCGAAGGATCTCGGCATCAGACGATGCATTAAGTCTATTCCGATCGCGGATCGAGCATCCTTGCCGGCTCAACCTCCAGCACCGTAGCGAGCTTCTCGACCATGTCGATGGTAGCAGCATATACACTGCGCTCAAGAGCGCTGATGTAGGTTCGATCAACACCAGCTTCATGTGCCAGCGCCTCCTGCGAGAGCTTCTTTTTCTCGCGAAGCCTACGCAGATTGCGGGCAAAGACCTCTCGGATTCCCATACGCGAGAGGCCACCCTCTTGTTGAGGATTTCACCACGGAGTATACTCTACAAACTAGGAGCAACTGGCACGAGCATCGACTTTGCCCGAACTACCTGCTGTTAGAGTTCGCGACTTCCCGGATGCGATCTGACGATGACTATCGCTCAAGGTCAGCGCTGTAGGTCACGCAAGCTGCGCCAGGGAGCGAAGCCGAATGGTCTAGACCCATGTCGAAGAAAGCGGGCTCAGTTCACTGGCGCGCCATCAAAATCGATTTCGGCAATCCGGGATGGGCCGGATCGCCTTTGTTACTGCGGCGGCCGAATCAACTCACAAGGATCAACGTCAAGCGCTTTTGCGAGCCGGCCAAGCACACTGACGCTTGCGGAAACCCGAGCACGCTCGATCGAACCAACATAGCGCATGCTGAGCTCTGTGCGGGCAGCCAATTCTTCCTGCGTCAGGTCCTGATCATGGCGCAAACGACGCATGTTGATCGCCATGACCTCCTTGAGGTCCATGGCAAGATAGGGACCAGAACCGGAACTATCGTTCTAGGAACGATCGTTCCTATTCGATATGATTAGCCCAACGAGGAGATGTCTTGCCCTATCCGATGACGACAAACCCGAACCGCAGGAGGTCGCGATGAAACCCAAAGTTCAAGACGAAGTCCCGTGGTCGGACCGTCTGACCGCTTACGACAACGAGCACTTCACGATCTATATGAGGCTCCTGGACGCGTCCGCCGACGATGCCAGCGAAGACGAGATGGCGCAGCTCGTCCTCGGCATCGATCCGATGCGAGAACCTGAGCGCGCCCGAATGGCGGTTCGCAGCCATCTCGATCGGGCAAACTGGATGGTTACGACTGGATACAAAGAACTGTTCGCGCGCTGACCGGCCCCAGGTGAGCTATTCCAATTACTTTCAGGCGAGGAAATCCAGATAGCCACGATCCATGAGCATGTGACCGCGCCGGACAGCACGGGGAATGCGATCGCGAAGGTGGTTGCGCGGATCCGTCCAGTCGACCTGGACGCGTTGCCGGCCCAACAGGGCCCTTGCGATTTGACGGTGCGATGCACCGCCTAGCGAGCCGTCAAGCGCCTGGATGACAAAGCGCAGACGGCTGGCGCGGGCCTCGGGCGGAAACAGCCTGTCGGGAAGTTGTCCGGTCGCGTGAAGAGCATTGAGGCATTCGAACGCATTCAACTGCTGTTCATCCGATCGGCGGGCCAGATCGCGTCGACGGAAAGCCGAACGGGGCGCAAAACGTCCGCGCCCTGCACAACCAGTTGTAAATCCGGTGAGCATTTCGCAGCATGATATGCCGGCGACCGTCCGCCGTGATCACGAGTGCCGCCCGACATGAAGGCAACGAGATCAAACGAAAGCGTTTCGGGCGACAGTGCCTTTTCCGCAATGACCGGCAGAACATGAGGGCATTGGCGGAAGCACCAGAACACAAACGCATCATGCCTCAACGAGCTTGCGAACAGGAGCCCCCACCGCGTCAGATCGGCCGACGATCTCACCACTTCTATGCCGAAGCGCCTTTCTGCAAATTCTGCGTGCTCAAGCGCGTGCCTCAAGTCACGCTGGAAGGCCGGATTGCGCCGCAGGAATTCCCAGGCCCAGCCGCGTTGCGTCAGGTGCCGCGTATAGCGATAGGATTTCTCATCCTGCCAGTCCGGCCCGTCGGCGTCATTATCTATCATAACCATGTCAGGCGCCCGTGCAGAGTACAGGCGCCCACAGCACGGGACCGCCAAGATCGCCATTGTGGCGGACCGCAGCAAGGCTCGCCTCTGAGACATCCAAAAAGCCGGCAACGGCGCGCGTGGTGCCGATTGTCTGGGGCTTACCTATCCGGACCAGCGGCCATCCGGCGCGACGCAGGATTCGCTCCATGCCCAAATCCGTAACCGTGACGAAATGGGTGAGTTGCCGTGACAAACCGAACTCGATCATGCCAGCGAGAAGTTCATACGTGGCAACAGCTATACTCCCACTGCCCTTCGGTGCAGACGGTGGGAGATCAAGGGATAGTGTCCTGAAGGTTCTGCAAAAAGCTTTGGAGAGAGAACGGCCCTTGCTCTGAGGCGAGGGGCGGCCATGG
>NZ_JBVVPW010000064.1:0-13788 GCF_055811385.1 Mesorhizobium sp. WSM4849 | reverse complement strand
ACCGGCAGCTTGTCGATGACGCCGGCGACGCGCGTCGCCAGGACCGCGCGCTTGTCGGCTTCGGTCAGTCCGGAAATCCGGATGGCGCGCGCATAGGTACGCCTGGGTGGGGTTATGGTCGCGACGGTGCGTAAGGTCGCCTTGGGCTGTTCTGCCTCAGCGGGCTTGGCCTTGCCGCCGTCAGCCGCCTTTGGCTGCTCGACCTCCCCCGCTTTGGATTTGTCGGCGGCCGCGCTGCCGACGGACGAGAACTCGCCCGTCGCCATCCACGCAGCGAAACCGACAAGCACAACAATGGCTGCAAGCTTGTGAAACCTGTACTTCGGCATCGTCGTTTTTTCCAGTGCGCGGGATTCGGCCGGGCCGCGTCTTCTAACTCGGCGCGTTGCGCGCAAGGCCGTGTTCAACTTGCCGTGATCGGCGAACGAGCTTCTACATCAAAGTTGCACCTAATTCTGAAAGCGGGGCCGTTCGTGAGACCCGATGTCAAAACACCACCACGCTTCACCGTGTGGTTTGCCCACCTCGTGCGCTTCTGGGACCATTCAGCGAATGAGAGTCCGTTTGACGCGCGCATAGACACGGATGAGGAAGAACGTCCCGGCACCAATTTCCACTGTCTTCGGATCGTTGCCTTCTGTACTCCTATGGGCATAGGTGGTTGGTGCTCAGGCTTCTTCGTCGGGCGTGCCTGCAGGCCGAGGCACCTGATTTCGGTCACACCCCTAATAGGGTCGGCAGGATTGGCAAAATTGATTGTTCGGATGACAACCATCCACGCCCTAAACACATCGAAGGTGGAATTGGGCGTGGCTGGGTCCGCGCCTGTGTGGCGTTGGCCGACAAACGCTTGGCGGCGGTCGGGAATTCCGCACACACAGCGATTGACACGCTGACGATCCGCGACGGAAGAGGCTCGCGGCATTCAGCAGCCCCGTCTTCATCAAGCATGGAGCCCACCTTGTGCGTTGTCGATCTCGTAGACGCGATCGAGTTTGAGGAGTGGCCGGAGGAACGCCGCAGTCTGATCCATGAAACAGCCCTTCACCGGTGCTACCAAGCACAAGACGCCGCACGCCGATGGGCGTGGCCCGCGATGCCTTTGTCGGCTTCGCGGAGCGAGCCGGATTCCTGAAAGACCCCAGGCGGAAATGCGGTGGATCGCTGCTTCCAATTCGGGCGGTGGACAGGTGTAGGTTCGTTCGGCCGCCCACCTCGTGTGCCGGCTGCGCCGGATGCGGCTGACCATGGAGCGACAAGCGTGCAACCACGGAACCGGCTGGGCGCTGCGCGGGTCGAAAATCGCGGCGGTCCTCTCTCGTTCCAAGACAGAGCAATCCTGACCGATCGCTCCGTAGAGGGGCGGCCCTGCCATAATCAGCACCGAAAGCCGATTGACCGGCCCAGATACCTCGTCGTCCGCACCAGGAAAACGAACGCTTGAAAGAGCAGATCACGCTTCCGCCCATACAAGGGGAGGAAGGCGTCATGCTCTTCACTGGGATCGAGGATCCCGCGCAGCCGCGACCGCTCACATCGAACCAAACTCGCCAGCCTGCTACGCCGGCACGCCGATGATGACACTATGGTGACTGGGGTTCACCGCCTCAGCATGGCCGCAATGCCATGACGGACAAAGGGAAGATGTTGGCCGAAGCGCAGCCCCACATGTCTTGCAAGACGTGCCGCCGGATGCTCGCTTGAGTAGAGTCCGACGAGGATATTCGTAGCATGATAGAGCGGCGCCGCCGACAGGCGCAGTCGGCTTTCATATCTGCGGAGCATGTCGGGATCGGCAATGTCGCGACGGTCGCGCCATGCTGTCAGGATGCCACGGGCGAGTTGCCTCTGGCCGCCGAGGCCGATGTTGAAGCCATGCGCGGTCACCGGGTGCATGCCAATGGCAGCGTCGCCTATCAATGCGGCGCTCGGCGCCCGGAACCTGTGCGCCCAGGTGGTGACCAACGGATAGATATGGCGGCTGCTTGCCAAGCTCATGTTGCCGAGGCGCCCTCGACAGCGCTTCGTCAACTCCATCAGGAACAACTCGTCGTCGAGGGCAAGCAGTCCGTCGGCCTCGTTTGAAGGCAAAGTCAAAAGCAGCGACGACATGCCTCGCGCGAGGGGCAACATCGCTACCGTCTGATGATGATCGAACCATTCGATCGCGATCTGGTGGTGGGGGCGCTCGTGCCTCACCCGGCAAATCAGCATCGAGTTGCCAAGCCGATTGATATCGGCGCGGATGCCGAGCAGATTGCGGGTGGCGGACAAACGCGAATCGGCGGCAACGAGAAGCCGAGCGGTCAGCTGCCTGCCATTGGAGAGCGTTATGACTGCTCCCTGGTGACTGTTTGTTGCACGCACGACCGAGTGGCCGCACAGCAGCCGGACATGGCCCTGCAAGCGGATGATCCTGAACAGGGCATCGCGGATCCGGCAATTCGGGACCAGAACGCCAGTGGTTCCGCGGATCCGCCAGGGGAATCGAAACACAGCGCAAAAGGGCTCGATCCGTTGAGGACGCGTGCGCCTTGAAGCGGTGACTTGTCAGAGCCGCGGATAACATCCCAAGCGCCGAGCTCGCGAAGGATCCCAATCGAGGCGTGGGTGAGCGCGATCTCGCGACCGTCGAAAGCCGGATTTTCCAGTCTTTCCAGGGACTGCCCTTCGACAACCGCCAGTTTGAGCTCGCTGTGGCAAGCGATGCGGCGAAAGAAAGTCCGACCGGCCGGGCGCCAACGACAATGATGTCGAAGCTGTCATCAAAGCCGGCCATCAGCGTGCCGCCAGCGCGTTGGCTATGCCCGACAGATCATGAAGCGCTCCCATGGCCCACATTTTGCGGCAATCGATACAGCAAAGCTGACCAAGAACGAGCGTCGCTTCCTTGCAGAAAGGGCAATCACGGTCATTGACATGCCGACGGGTCAAGCCGCAGCCCGTCTCGTCGGATTGGGCGAGACATTGCATGAGGCCTAACGGGCAATCGTTGAGCCATTCCCAGACGCCTCAACATTGCCGAAAAAGTAAAATGGGCATTGTCTTCCGGGTTATTCAACAACTCCGAGAGGCGCTGCTGTTTCGAGCCAGCGCTGGAAGAGCTGCGACGGTTATTCATTCGAGGCTTCAGCTGCTAGGACATTCGATGCTGCGGATAAACAGCGGCGACGGGCTCGAACCAGCCGAGCAGAGCATCGTCTGGCGCCGGAGTTGGCGCGGCGAGCGGTCGCAGCTGATCGGCTTCACTTGGCGGCAGAAGCTGTGCGCACGGCACGATGATAAGGGGTGGTTGGGGTCGATGCCAATCAAGCTAAGGCCAAGCGTGCTCACCGCATAGGCGGTCACCTGCCACTGCCATCCCAGAGCGTCAGGATGCTCTGCGCGATAGCTTGGCGCGCTGCACACGCGAGCGATTTGTTCAGGGCGAGCCGGTTCATCAACGAGACCCGCTGCTGCAGGAGTTGTAAACGCCCGCACCATCGCGCCGCGAATCCGCGCTTGTGGCGCTATGACCTCGAGGCGAGTGAGTTCGGCGCTAACAACGCAGACTGAAGCAAGCCGATCAGCCCGGCCCATGCCGGAGAGCACGGCGACCAATGCCGTCAGCTACACCACCTAGGGAGGACACGATCCGGACACGATCCCGCCTGCGGCGCGAGTTGAAAAGCATACGTCCACGTCCGCCATTACCGCATGCACCGCCTTGGATAAGGCCTGCCCCGAGGCATGGCGGGGCCCCGGTTGGCGTTCGTATCGACGGCAGGTTCCTAAGCAGCGACTCCCGTGAGGTCGAGCAGTTCTAACTGGCGGCTTGAGTCGACGGCGCTCACGCACAGCCGTTCCAGGTGCAGCCCGTTATGCGGCCCTCGCCCTTCCCATTGGCCTGGGCAAGCTTTTGGGTGGTCCTCAGCACCGCCGGTCGCAGAGAGGTCCGGTTTGCACCGTTAGCACATGTATGCGTCCCTCTCTTCTGTTTGGCCTGACTGAACAAACTTGCACCCGGTCGGACACGCAGTCCAACCAGGATGCGCGCGTCCACATCAAGCCCCATGAAGGCGAAGAAAATCCTCATACGTCGCTTGCAACCCGGCACCAAGAGACGTTTTGGCCTTCCAGCCAAGCTTACGCAAGCGCGTTACGTCCAGTAACTTGCGCGGAGTACCGTCTGGCTTCGTCGTGTCGAATACCAGATTGCCCTCCCAGCAGACCGCTGCCTTGACGAGTTCCGCCACCTCGCGAATTGTGACATCCTCGCCAACGCCAACATTAATCAGGGGCGCAGTGTCGGGGGCAGTCAAGGCGTCAAAAACCGAATCTGGCAGGCCAAGCAGGAACGCAATGGCATCGCCTACATCCGACGAATACATAAACTCTCGCCGAGGGTTTCCGGATCCCCAGACCCCCACCGAGGAGTCGCCGTTTATTTTAGCTTGATGAAAACGGCGTATCAGAGCAGGCAGAACGTGGCATTTTTCGGGGTGATAATTATCGCCGGGACCATATAAGCTGGTCGGCATCAACGCGAGATAGCGCGTCTGGTACTGCCGGTTAAAAGACCAGCATGATTCGACTCCTGCGATTTTTGCCAAAGCGAAGGGACGATTCGTCGCTTCAAGCGGACCGGTGAGAAGGTATTCCTCCCGTATCGGCTGCGGACAGTCGCGTGGATAGATACATGAGGAGCCAAGAAAAATCATCCGTTCGACGCCTGAAGCGTAAGCGGCATCAAAAACACTGAGTTGGATCGCGAGGTTGTTATGAAGGAAATCGACAGGAGAGCTAGCGTTCGCCAGTATACCACCAACCTTTGCGGCGCACATAATGACGTAATCGGGCCGCCGCGACATGAAGAACCTGCGCGTCTCGGTCTGGTCAAATAGATCCAGTTGGTCGTGAGTACGTGTTATTATCTCATACGATCCTAACGCCTCGAGGGCACTCATTGTGGCGGATCCAACAAGGCCGCTATGGCCTGCCACATAGACTTTCTTCATCTTTTTGTTTCCCATGTGATAACGCTATGGACGCTCCTTAAGAAGGCCACCCTAACGCTGACAACAAGCCAGCATGGCGCCGCCGTTGTCATCATAACTCTCGTGGACTGTATGAATAATAACCCTGCGTCATCAGCACTGCGTCACGCTCTGCCATGCGCAAATCTTCCCGAACCATCTCCCTAACCAATTCAATGAAGGAGATTTTTGGCTCCCATCCAAGTTTTTCTTTGGCCTTGCGGGCATCGCCGAGAAGTGTCTCGACTTCTGCAGGACGAAAATAACGGGGATCTACTTTTACGATCAAAGCTCCCGTCTTTGCATCGTATCCCTCTTCGTCGACCCCTTCCCCAACCCAACGAACACCAATGCCGAGTTCAGCGGCCGCGACGGTGACAAATTCGCGCACCGAATGTTGCTCACCGCTAGCGATCACAAAGTCTTCAGCTTGCTCCTGCTGCAGCATCAACCACTGCATCTGGACGTAGTCTCGAGCGTGCCCCCAATCGCGAAGAGCATTAAGGTTGCCCAAGAATAGATTCGGCTGCATTCCAAGCTTAATCCGAGCCAGGGCGCGCGTGATTTTTCGCGTTACAAATGTTTCTCCGCGCGCGGGTGACTCATGATTAAATAAAATGCCGTTACATGCGTACAAATTGTAAGCTTCTCGATAATTTACGGTGATCCAGTGAGCATACAATTTCGCAACAGCGTAGGGTGATCGGGGGTAGAACGGTGTCGTCTCGGTCTGTGGCGTTTCCCGCACCAGCCCGTAGAGCTCAGACGTCGAGGCTTGGTAGTAGCGCGTATGCTCGACGAGCCCCAGGATCCGAATTGCCTCGAGGATACGCAGCGCACCCAACGCGTCCGAGTTCGCGGTGTATTCTGGTTGTTCAAAGGAGACTGCAACGTGGCTCTGAGCTGCCAGATTGTAAATTTCGTCCGGCTGAACCAGTTGGATGACGCGCGTAAGGCTGGACGAGTCTGTCAAGTCCCCGTGGTGAAGTGTAAGATCAACGCCACTTTCATGAGGATCATGATAGAGATGGTCTATACGGCCCGTATTGAAAAGAGACGATCGTCTTTTTATCCCATGCACAGAATAGCCCTTTTCCAGCAGCAATTCTGCGAGGTAGGAACCGTCTTGCCCCGTGACCCCGGTGATTAAAGCGACTTTTCTCTTTGACAAGCTTGAATCCTTTTGATTTTGACGCGCCGAAGAAAATGCTCGCCTGCGGCGGGATTGCGTGGCGAGAAAGGGGCGCATTGGGCAGGGCGAACGGGGCCTCTGCGCGAAGGCAAGGGAGAGTTCGAGCGGGATGCCAACCCCTTCATGGGGTCGGGGAACGGTCGAAAGAGTTATCAATCAAGATCAAACGACGCGGGTCCTTCAGATCGAATTCGACAATTCGTGGCACGAAGAGGCGGGCATAGCGGGAGAAGGCGCTAGTCGGAGGAAACCGAATTACAGTGTCGCATCTACCAAGGAGATACATCTCAACGAGAGCGGAAAAACCCCCGTCAATGCCCAGTGCTGCACTGTTTAAGGGGCCGGCCTGATCCGCTTGGAAGCGTTTTGGGACGGTGAAAAGTTCGGGAAATACGCCCGACAAGTGATCAACAACCTGGGCGCTGTCTGTACACAAGAACACCCTTACAGGCCTTGGATGCGGTTGCGCTTTGGCCATGCGAATGGCAGTGCATACCTGCTCTAAGGCAACCTTTGGATCAGCCCAGTAAGGTGCGTGATCCATAATATCTCCGCCGTTGCCGTGGCGGACATGGACCCCAATTATGCTGTGCCCGGCAAAGTGTTCCTGGTAGAGCGCTTCAATCCGATCCTCAATTTCGACCCTCGGTCTGATGCTCCGAAATATCGTTCGCTCGGCTTGCTCATCGCAGCGCCACATCAAGCAAGCATCACACACTACCGTGTTGGCTTCACAATCATCTTGGGCCTGGAAAAGATCGTTAAGCTCGTCACGTTCTTGGAAAATCTGTTCATCCGGACGGTACACGCAGTCGATGGATGGCTTGTTCCACCACGACGGGAAGAAGGGACCGGGGAATGAGACGTGGTTGATCTCGTCATCGCAAATGACCCGTACACCACCGATCTCTTCAATTGGCTTGAAGAAAGCCGGAAAGGCATTCGCAAACGGGTTGTCGAGGTAACAAGAGCCGCGCCAATCTATTGCTAAAGCCCGTCCCGTCCGATGTGCGTAGTCCCATGCCGACGCGAGAGACCACAGGCAATCACCGAGACCCTCGCGCCGTCGAGAAACAACGAACCGATCCATCCTTGAGCCATCAACAAGCATCTAAATTGCCTCTTTCCAAAACAACCACAAACCTCAGCTTTGCTGCTGCCTTTGAGGCAAGCGCCTGCGCAATTCGGGGAGCTTGTCGTGCTGCGCCGATGCGATGTAGCTTGCGTCGATCGCGGAAGTGCCTGGCCGCGATGGACGCGCGCCTAGGCTGGTATTCGGCGCACACCAGAAAATGCTCTTTGGAGCCAACGCAGACATCAACGACTTTCCCGAAAGGCTTACATCTTTGAATTCGTTCTATGCAACGTGCCGCAACATTCGTAAAATCGTCTGTTTCGATGAAACGCATCCACGTGATGGATGGCTAGTGACATGGGTTCCAGGGCGTTGACCTGAACCCTCTGAACCCTCTCGTTGTGCGTCACTGCTAATCCCAGCGGAACCTTACGGCGGCAGCACGCAGCATGACCCAAGTCAGCCGGCCATGAGCGCGACTGCAACGACGACATCCGACGGAGCCGTTGACATGACTTCACTTGCACACTTCCTCAGATCATCATCCCTGCTGGAAGACCTGGGCAGAGCCGGCGATATCACGAGCGATGCAATTATCGCCGCCGATGCAAAGCCACGCTTTCGCTTAACGCGCGCCAAGCGGGCGTGGGTGCGGGCTCGACCTGTGGCGTTTTCTTTCTTGCTCGTCGATCCAGCAATCGATGTGCAAATCCGGCGGCCGGACGGCAGCGATGTCGAGCAGGTCAAACCATTGCGACGGTAAACGGGCCGGCGCGAAGCCTGCTGAGCGGACCGCGCTCAATTTTCTGTGCCGTCTGAGCGGCATTGCTACGGCTACGGCCGCGTTGTTTGTCGAAGCGATACGCGGTCAGGCGCCAATCACCCGCTTCGCGCTCGACGACGCGGTGCTCAAGGACAACCACATCGCCATTGCCGGCGACATCCGCACCGCAATCGAGCGGGCGCCTAGCGCCATAGGTCACATGGTCAAGATCGAGGTAGAGGTGGACAGGCTGGACCAGTTGGAGATAGCGCTTACAGTGGGCGTCGACGGCATGCTCCTCGACAACATGTCGGTCGAGGAGCTTGCGCAGGCTGTGCCTATGTCGGGCGCAGCGCGATCACCGAGGCCTTGGGCTTGAGTAACGCGGGCGAGCGCCCGGCAATTGCGGCGACCGGCGTGGACCGCATATCGGTGGCTGGCTTACCCGCAGCGCGCCCATTCTCGACATCGGTCTCGTGCTCGGCGCCGGCGGCATGCTGATGTACCCGGCCTGGGTTCTGACCGAATTGAAGAAGATCACTGAGGCCTTCGGCACGCTCCTGATCGCCGACGAAGTGATGACCGGTTGGGGAGCGCACCGGAACCATGTTCGCCTGCGAACAGGCGAACATCTCTCCAGATATCCTGTGCACCTCGAAGGGCTCGATTTTGGGATAGCCGATGTCTTGTCGATTTCAGGGTGACGGCGATTCAGGTCCGGAACGTCCGTGCGCGCGGAAACTCGGGCTCGGATCGATTTAGATGCGCAGATTTTGCATGTTAATTCAGCCTTGATCATCCACAGCTAACTTGAATGGGATCGCGTATTCAGTCCGAGTAGCTCGGCAAAAACCCGCCGCTCTGGTGCCCTCAGCGCGATCACCCGGCACTTCAAGATGTTTCATAGCTCCGGACCGTTCCTAACGATCAGGGTGCCGGATGGCCACTCGCTCATCGAGCGTCCAATCGGCACAACGACGACGAGCACGTCCTCGACGCGCGTGGGCGGCAGGTCGAGATACACATCTGCGAGAGTGGACTGCACGCGAACGCCCGACACAATCGCCGCCAGGCCGTCTCTGCAGAACCTCTCCATATGGTTCCGCATCGCGTGCCGAACGGTGCCGAAAGCGAATGGAACTCCAAGCTGCCGCAATATTGGATATAAAACGCGCATTGAATGACCGATCCCTTGTCCCTCAAGATCCGCACGCACCCCGTACAACCCCAAGTCGGCCACCATGAGATCGACCTCGTCAACCTTGATGAAGCGGCGTAGTATGCCGATATGAGCCGCTACGCCGTGCGCGTCGTAGCTGATTGCGCGGAGCTCCGGCCTCGCACCGGCCCAGCTACGGCCGCCTTCGAATGGCTCTGAGTTGAAGGCCCCAGTCGGTCCGTAGGTCTTTCGGAAAAACTCGGAAAGTTCGACATGGTCGGCCTGTTGCAAGTCACTTTCCCAGCACAACCTCCACCGCACGTCAGAGCACATGGAAAAACCTCATCTTTGTTGCTGTTTTGTTGGGGAAGCGCCTAGCAGGGGGAACGCTTGTCGCATCGAGCCGGCTCGATGTAGCTTGTGCAGGTCGCCGAAGAAACTAGCCGCAATGAACATGCGACTCCGCTGTGTTGCGAGCACACCGGAAGGCGTACACCAGGAAAATGCTGCTCGGAGCCAATACAAACATCGATAGTTACCTTTGGCTTACATCTTTGAAATCTTGCTATGCGACGTTCTGCGGAATTGGCAAAATCGTTTGTTTCGATGAATGCATTCCACGCGATGGATAAGAAAGACATGCGTTTCAAAGAGCTTGATCTAAACCTCCGCCCAAGGCGGCCTTGATCACGAGGCTTCGACCCGGCCAGTTGCCCGACCGACCCACTCGTCAGTTGCCAGACCAACCGACTGCTATCTGGGTGGGAAACTTCCTTCACTGTTGATACGCGTCATCGGGGCGCACTGAACTTTTCACGCTAAATCATTGCCAAACCGCCGTTCACATGAACGGTCTGGCCGGTGATGTAGGCGGCCTCGTTCGAGGCCAGGTAGACCACAGCTGAGGCGACTTCCACGACGGTGCCCATGCGCCTGGCCGGAATGGCGGCCATGATCGCTTCTTTTTGCTTGTCGTTCAGCTTGTCGGTCATGGCCGATTCGATAAAGCCCGGCGCCACGCAGTTCACAGTCACGCCGCGTGTCGCGATCTCCTGCGCCAGCGATTTCGACACGCCGATCATGCCAGCCTTTGAGGCGCAATAGTTCGCCTGGCCGGGATTGCCGGTTACACCGGACACGGACGTGATGTTGATGATGCGGCCGTTGCGGCGGCGCATCATCGGATGGGTCAGTTCGCGGGTGAGCCGGAACATGGCGGTCAGGTTGACCTCGAGGACCGCGTCCCAGTCCGCGTCCGACATGCGGATAAAAAGCCCGTCCTTGGTGATGCCGGCATTGTTGACCAGTATGTCGACGCCTTCGAGTTCGGCTTCCGCCTTTGCGCCCAGAGCCTTGACCTCGTCGCGGTTCGAGAGGTTCGCTGGAAACAGTTTTGTCCGCCCGCCAAGTTCGGCAGCCAACGCCTCGAGCTTTTCGACACGCGTGCCGTGCAGGCCGACGGTTGCGCCCTGCGCGTGCAGCGCCCGCGCCACGGCCTCGCCGATTCCACCGCTTGCTCCGGTGACGAGCGCCTTGCGGCCGGTCAGATCGAACATTGTTATCGATTCCCTTTCTGAGGACCGGCTTCGCATGGAAGCGGCCACTGGCGGCCCTGCGTGCCTCCAGACATTGTCGGGTAAAGCTTTGGACACACCTCGAGCCGAACCGAAGGGCATGGCTTAACCTTCCGGGTAGCGGTACGTCCACGCCGCTTCAACAGTTGAGAATTTTGCAAAAACGGGGCCCCGGTTCGTCGAGCTTCCGCTGCCACTTGGCGCATTCACCGAGCCGGTCCAAGGCCACGTCCTTCACAATCGTGATCCGGCAAGCATTTGAATACGAGAGATAGAGTTACGGGAGGCACCTCGCATGGCTTCTACACCTGCTTGAACGCCAGAACTGCGTTCATGCCGCCCATGGCGAAGGCGTTGCTCAGTGCCACGCGCACCTTGCGCTCGCGCGCCACATTGGGCGTGACGTCGAGATCGCAATCGGGGTCTGGCTCGCGATAATTGGCGGTCGGCGGCACGACGCCCTCCTGCATCGCCATCACGCAGGCGATCATTTCAAGTGCGCTCGCCGCGCCGAGGCAATGCGCGTGCATGGACTTGGTGGACGAGACAGACATCGAATGGGCATAGTCTCCGAAGACGCGCTTGATCGCCGCCGTCTCGGTTCGGTCGTTGACCTTGGTGCCGGTGCCGTGGGCGTTGAGGTAATCCACGTCCTCAGCATTCAGCCCGGCGTCCGCAAGGCAAGCGCGCATCGCGGCCTCCGGCCCCTCGATGGACGGCGCGACGATGTGGAAGGCATCGCCGGAAAGGCCGATGCCTGCAATCTCGGCAAGCATTGTGGCACCGCGCGCCGCGGCATGCTCATAGCTTTCCAACACGGCCATGCCCGCACCCTCACCTAACACCACTCCCTTCCTGTCGGCGGAGAAGGGCCGGCAAGTATCCGGAGCGAGGGCGCGCATTGCATCCCATGCCTTCAGCTGACCGCATACGAGTGGCGCTTCGGCGCCTCCGGCAAGCATCACGTCGGCCCGGCCGAGCCTGATCTGATCCGCCGCCGAAGCGATCGCATGGTTGGCTGATGCGCATGCAGACGCGATGGCAAAGACCGGGCCGCGCAGGCCGAGGCTCATGCTGACCTGGCTGGCAGCGGCGCTCGGCAATCCCTTTGGTGCAGCATAGAGGCCAGTACGCTTCGCGCCGTCCAAATAGAGGGCGCGGTAGGTTTCTTCGACCGTTCCCCAGCCCCAGCCGCAGACGCCCACTGTCGCGCCGAAGCGATACGGATTTCCCTCGTCGCAGGAAAGTCCGGCGTGTTGCACGGCTTCGCGCGCTGCAAGCACAGCGAGCAAGCTGAGGCGATCCATGGAGATGAGCTGGTTGCGGCCGATGTCGTGCTTGGGCAGCTCGTTGATCTCGGTACCGACAGTGCCCTTCATCTCATGAAGCTCGGAAGTGACCATCGGGCGGATGGCGGAGCGGCCTTCGCGCATCTCTTTCCAGATAGAGGCGGCGTTGTTGCCTAGGCCGCAAAGCCCGCCCATCCCAGTAATGACGACTCGCCTGTCCAATCAGACCTCCTTCGCGAGCAAACCGCGGACGGCTTCCACCATGTCGCCGACATCCTTGAGATTCGACCAGGCGTCGGCCGAGTTCATGTCGATCTTGATGTCGTAGGCCTGCTCCACATCCCAGAGGAGATCCGCCAAACCCAGCGAATCGACGCCGAGCGAGGTCAGTTCCGTGGCAGTCGTTATTTCGCCGATGATGGACACACTTCCCTCGCCGCTTTCCAATTCGACGCGCTTCTTGATCGTGGCAATGATTTCCGTTGCAAGTTGATCAGCCATTCTGTTCCTTTCCATAGCAATGCCTTTTGACGTGGGTGCGGCGCCATACCTCTGCCAGTCACGTCGCGAAAATCGTCCCTGACCAGGCTTGTGCCACTCACCAACAACAGTCGGATTATAGAAACCGGATGAGTTCCGGTTGGTCTGAGGCGTTGGCATCCAACTGCAACTCATTTTCCCGGGGCAACTTCCATCGCACGTCTGAGCTCATGGAAAGATTTTCTCATTTCGGGCTCTTTTTCGCAGTCGTCACACGATAAGGGTAGCGGGTGATCAGGGCGTGTGAGGTGCTGTCGTCAATGCGAGATTCCGGAGGATTGATAAAATCGTTTGTTTCGATGAGACGCATCCACGCTGTGGATAGAGATACATTTCAATGATCCGGTAAGCCTCTGGTTCGGCAGATAATGCTACAGGAGGTATCCCGCATGGCCACTCCACGCAAAAGCTTGGCACGTCTCGAGCGCTGCTAGATGCTCAGCGCCTCACACTCGCTCTCTACGGTGCGACGAAGCGCGCTGGCGGTCGCGGAAGGCACAAAGGTTACCAATCCGCAGGGTGGATTCATCCTGTGGCTCGAGCTTCCGAACACCATCGATTCGCTCGACTCTTTCAGGGCTGCATCGCGGCGGCGGCATGGGCGGTATGGGCGGTATGGGTTTCTAAGGTCTGCGCCTCTCACCAATCTCAAAGGGCGGCAGCAATGCCGCCCCCTTTTTTGGAACGGAGCCGGTCGGAAAAGGTTTGGGGCTCGCGTGAAGTTGGAACCGAGGCCCGCCACCGCCGACACATTTGCGGAAAGCGAGACAACACGTCAGGAACGACCCCGGCTGCTGCGCTGATCAAGCAGAGAAAATTTGCAGGCCGCCATCGCAAGCAGGGCGCTGGTAATGAAAAATCTACCCTGAACATGTCTTAAAGCCGTGCGTGGGTAGCCATCGGTGTCGGGGAGCCAAGGTTTGGACAATGTTCGTGAATTGCTTCCCCTCGTGCCGACCGGGCTCCCCGCGATCTTCCTCATTGTGCTACACCGGCCGCGTGACCGCGTCAGTTTCCTAAGAGATGTTCTTGCGCGCGGCTCGAACATGCCGGTGAGTGTGGCAGTTGATAGAGGCCGCTACGGTATAGGCGCACTGCTATGTACCCAACCCGCAGAGCTGTCTGCGGCTGGTTCGGGCACTGGCGGTGGAGATCCACGAGAACTGGCTCGAGGCGACCCG
>NZ_JBVVPW010000063.1:0-14455 GCF_055811385.1 Mesorhizobium sp. WSM4849 | reverse complement strand
CTCCCCCTCCGCCTCCCCCTTACCCGTGCCCGTCTACGACACCAATCTAAGAGCCAAGCTCTGGGCAGTTCCGCCTGCGCCGCCTCGGGGGCATATTCGGGCTACGTTAATACGGTGCCTTCCCGCTTACTTCTATGGGACCAGCGCAGGCGGGCACAGCTACGGCAAGGACAATCCGAGCGGGCCGCATTCATTGCCTTGGGCGACGATTTCCTTGGCAGCGCGATCGGCTAGCACTCCGATAGCGTTCATTGGCGACCGGCAGGTCGACAAGGGCGAACTTCGACGAAGAGAGTACAGGTCTATAGTTTGCGAGAGTGTTGCAAACAATGCGCGCAGAATTTGCGAATAATGCGCGCCAGCGTTCTGTAGATAGCAATCAACACAGCAGGACTATTCACAGTGAAGTCTAACGAGCAAGGAAACAACATTATGGCAACAAAGCGAATGAACGTGTTGCGGGGACTCACAGCGGCCGTCGTCCTGTTGCTGGTAGGACAGCAGGCGGCCGCGGCAGACCTTGCAGAACCGTGCGACCCGGATGAGGGTGCCTTGTTCACGGAATGGCCAAGCCCTTGGCAGATCCGCCTGCGCGCGTTGGGGGTTATCACTGAGGATTCGGGCTACGTTAACGAGGTGCCCGGCTCCGGTCTTTCCTATTCGAACACCGTAACGCCGGAACTCGATATTTCGTATTTCTTCACGGACAACGTCGCAGCCGAGCTTATCCTCGGCACCACCTATGCCAACATCACAGGCCAAGGCTCGATCGGCGGGCTGGGGAATATCGGCAAGGTTTGGCTGCTGCCGCCCACGCTGACATTGCAGTACCACTTTACCGATTTCGGCGCCTTCAAGCCCTATGTCGGCGCCGGCGTGAACTATACGATCTTCTATCATCAGCAAGCCGGCAGCGCCGATGATCTCAAGGTCAAGAACACGTTCGGCACCGCGCTGCAGGTCGGGTTCGACTACATGGTCGACCAGCACTGGGGCGTCAACTTCGACGTGAAGAAGCTTTTCCTCAAGCCAGACTTCGACGTCACCGTGGCCGGCACGAAGCAGACGGGGAAGGCGGAGCTCGACCCCTGGCTGATTGGCGCAGGCGTCACGTACCATTTCTGACGCCGGCGAAGTCGGCTTACGCACAGCCGAGTCGAATGAAGGGCGCCTCGTGCGCCCTTTTGCCGTGGGCCCGACGGTCCACTTTTGTCAACCCGACATACACCCAAGGTCAATGTGACTTGGGGTTGTCCGAGCTGTCGGATGTGCGACGTTAATGTCGTTCACCCGACACAGCCAGTCCGATCGATTGCCGTGATCTAAAAGGATCTCCTTTGGCGCGCATATTGCATCGTTCATCCGGACACGGATCAACGGACTGACGACAGCCATGCAGAGAATGTCCATACCCAACGCTTTGTGCCGGGCCCAATTCCGGCCCTTCCAGGTGCAGAAAAAGGAAGGGAGTGTGATTGCAAGCGTCACGGGCTTTGAACATTCCATCATTGTGGACATGGAAAATACCCTGCTGGCTCGGCGCCAACTCTTCAGTCTGGTTCACCCGGCCAGTTCCTGGATATCGGCGTAGGGCGCACGGGTCATGTTGACTGCCGTCTCGGCCGCACCCGCGTGCTGACTCCTTCGAGCAACGCTCAACACTGCTGCACACCGGCGATGAAAAGCCCGATCCAACAATGCGTCTCCCGAAAACCGAAGAGGTGAACAGATATGGTCAAGATCGGCGCTTCGGCGCTCTCGTTATTAATTGAAGGGGCATCGGGATCGGCAACCGCTGGGGCGCTGGCCAACGGTTCAAACGGTGCACATCCACCGCTAGCGCTGACCGATTTGGAGCGGGCACTGGCGATCAACGATCGCTATCGCGGGCTCACCGTGAATGTCCCCGAGGGGCCGTTCTGGCTGACTGGAGCCAACACGTTCGTATACCGCCGGACTATCCACGGCGAGCAGCAGTTTATGCGGGTCGATGCTGCCACGGGTTTGAAACGGGCCGCCTTCGACCAGGCCCGTCTGGCGGCGGCGCTAAATGAAGCGAGCCATAAGAGCTATCAGGCAGGCGATCTTCCCTTCGAGCGTTTCGAACTGACCGAGGATGGTCGCAGGCTCGACTTCCAGATTGAAGACACCTGGTGGAGCTGCGACCTTGTAAGCTATGACTGTACCAGCACCACATTGGATTCGGACGACCCGGAACTTTGGCCGCTCGGCCACCTATACACGCCGCCGGCGCAGAACGACCCCGACAACTGCAGCGCGTCGCCCGACGGCAAATGGATCGCCTATATCAAGAACCACAATGTTTTCCTGCGCAGCAAGGACGGATTGCAGAATGTTGCGCTGAGCCGGGATGGATCAGAGGGCAATTACTACGTCTTTTCGACGCTGAGCTGGTCGCCGGACTCGCGCCATCTCGCGGCCTACCGCGTTCGCCCCGGCTACAAGCGGGTGGTCCCCTACCTCAATTCGTCGACGGACCGGTTGCAGCGCGAATATTCGACAATGGTCTATCCCAAGCCGGGCGATGTCCTTCCGCTGCCCCAGCCGGTCCTGTTCGACATTGCCGCCCGCCGCCAGATCGTGATCGACAACGCCCTGTTCTCCAACCCCTTCGAACTTTCCCCTCTCCAATGGTGGGCAGACGGTCGCGGCTTCACTTTCGAATATAACCAGCGCGGGCATCAGCTCTATCGGCTGGTCGAGGTAGACGCCGCCACGGGGCGCGCACGCTCGCTGATCGAAGAGACCAGCACGACCTTCGTTGATTACCGGCCGCTGGTGATGAACCAGCACCGTACCGGGAAAATCTTTCGTTACGATGTCGACGACGGGAAGGAGATCATCTGGGCGTCCGAGCGCGACGGGCACGAGCACCTGTACCTGTTCGACGGCCAGACGGGCGCGCTCAAGAACCAGATCACCTTCGGTGAATGGGTGGTCCGCGCGGTCAACCATGTCGATCCGGTCAAGCGCCAGATCTGGTTCGAGGCGAGCGGGAAGAATCCGGGGGAGGACCCCTATTTCGTCCATGCGTACCGCATCGGCTTCGACGGTGAGGGGCTGACTGAGCTCACGCCCGAGCCGGCCAACCACCATGTCGAGTTCTCTCCCGACGGCCGCTACTATGTCGATCTCTGGTCACGCATCGATCTGCCGCCCCGCATGATGCTCTACCGCGCCAGCGACGATGTCAAACTCATGGAGGTGGAGACCGCCGACATGTCCGAGTTCGTCGCCGCCGGCTGGCAGCCGCCACTCAGCTTCCACGCCAAGGGGCGCGACGGCAAGACTGATATTTGGGGCGTGATCCACCTGCCCGCCAATTTCGATCCGACGAAGAAGTACCCGGTGGTGGAGAATATCTATGCCGGGCCCCAGGGCTCCTTCGTCCCAAAATCCTTCTCAAGACGGACAGAGCCGCTCACGCAGCTGGGCTTCGTCGTTGTGCAGATCGATGGCATGGGTACCAACAACCGCTCACGCGCCTTTCATGACGTTGCGTGGAAAAATCTGAAGGACGCAGGCTTTCCCGATCGCATTCTATGGCACAAGGCGGCCGCCGCGAGGTATCCGTGGTACGATATCTCCAATGTCGGCATTTTCGGCGGGTCCGCAGGCGGCCAGAGCGCGGTGAGCGCGCTACTCTTCCATCCCGAATTCTATAAGGTCGCGGTCGCCAACAGCGGCTGCTACGACAACCGGATAGACAAGATCTGGTGGAACGAAAAGTGGATGGGGTGGCCAGTCGGCATTGAATATTCCCAATCCTCCGCCATCGAAAATGCTTACAGGCTGCGGGGCAAGCTGATGATCGTCGTGGGCGAAATGGACCGCAATGTCGACCCGTCCTCCTCGCTGCAGCTTGCCGACCGACTCATCAAGGCGGGAAAAGATTTCGACATGGTCTATGTGCCTGGTGCCGATCACAACGTGCCAGGCATCTACACTGAGCGCAAACTCCTGGACTTCTTCGTTCGCAACATTCTTGGTCAGACCCCACCCGACTGGAACGCTAAACGAACCGAGCTGCAAAAGAGCAAATCGTCACGATGATGGCTTCGGCAGCTTCTGCCTATAGCAATCCTCGCCCCTGTTTTGTTGGCTGTGATCGAGGCGGCGAGCGAGCGGAGAATCGCTCGGACGAGGGCCTGCGCCGATTCCTGCGCAACGGGCCTTAGCAAGACGGAAACAGGACGATTCCGACGCTCGACGGCCGCAAAGCGGGAATCGAGGACATGGGCGCCCCCGCCTCTGCCTGCCTCTTCGATGACGGCACGCTTCTATCTTGCATGCTTCGTTTTGCCTCCGCTCGCCAATCGCGGCGTTCCCCGGAAGCGGGACGGAAGCGGGGCGGGCGGCGAGTTGCGACCGGAAGGGCCGCCGTCCAGGCGGACCGCATCCGAAGGACTGGAACGAAGAGAAGGACCCGAAGCGAGAGCGAAGGGTTGCGGTTCGACTCCAGAGCCTCGTGGGTGGCGATGATATCTTTCACGCTTGGGCCGAGCGGGACGCTCCGGCCGACCTTGGGGATGGCTCGTATCTCTTGAATCATCTTTTCAGCGAGTCAGAATGTGGATGCGTCTTCGGTCAGTCCGCTGGCCGGCGGTCAGCATCACTTCGGTGACTAACCTCGACGAGGCGACGAGGCGGGCCGCCGGACGCACATCACCTCAAGTCAGCGACCCACACGCGACGCATGGCCAAAACCCAACCTCGCCCTGATCCGGAATGCTTGCCGCCAGGGCCTTGGCGATCTGCCGAGCCCTAGATGACCGGCACGAGTATAGGCGAGCCCTTGCGTATGGGGGGCGCTCGGCTTCACGCTCTCAGCTAGCCGAACCCTACCGCGGCGCAGATACTCGGTAGTCGGCCCTGAACAACGGCTAAGGCGTTGATATTGTTGATATTTCGAACCCGGGAAGACGAGTGGAAGCATCCGATTTCGCCGTTTTCGGCTGGAGTGCTTGCAGGCACTAGGCAAGCCAAAGCGCGAGAACCGTGAGGATCAGGCGCAGATTTTGGCCGCGGCGACGAGCAGCGCATTGATCGCATCGCCAGCATGACCGAGGAGAGCGTACCATCGATCGACTGCTCGCAAACCGGGCTCGCACTGGTGATCGCCCATTCGTCCCGATTGAACAACCGGCGGATTTTCATCTCTTCCTTGTTCTTTTGTAGGTCCCGGGCGAGCACCTCCAGACGCTGCTGACAACGACGAACGTTGCCGCGAATGGCCGCTATCGCGTTGTCCCGCAAGACCGCTTAGGAGACAGGCCGCGCGATCGGCTGACACGATGCCCAAGCGGCGTCGCGGATATCGGGCTTGCGCAGGTTCAGACACCGTCGCAAGGGGCGGACGTGGCTATCCGCGTTGCGCCTCGGCTAGCATCCCGGCGCGGCGCAGGCTGGCGAAGGCGATGAGTTGGCGTCGGGATTTCGCGTGCGGTGCGCGCCGGAAAAGCCGCAAAGGTGCAGCCGGCATCGCCCGAGAGAGGTGCCAGGCGGCGGCACTCGAAATCGCCTCCGCCTGGCTTGGCTGGTTCATTCGGCCATGAACAGCGGCTGAACTCTGGCCCATTGATCGGCGGTGCGGAAGCCGCCCTGGGTCGTGTAGCTTTCGGCGGGGAATTTCATCCAGCGCGGCAGCCATGCGTCGACTTTCTCCCTGCTGTTCTTGCCGAACAGGAAGTCGCGGATGGTTGTCTTTTGCGTCTTCACCTTCTCGAAACACTGCCGTGGGCGACATGCTTGCCGCCGATATCGGTGAGTATCAGATTGGCAATTTCCTTGTCGCGCAACAGGTCGAAGAGGGCGTCGTCGGCTTGCCAGCAAGCGGCCATATCGACATTCAGGTGATTGCCAAGCGCCTCGAGACGGCGCTGCCGGCTTCGACCGTCTCGGCCATGACGATAGCGAGAACGCGCAGGACATCGTCGTCGGAAAGCGTCAACAGCCGGGCGAAGACGCGCGCTGTGGCAAAGGCATCGCCGTTGCCGCCGGCGACCGCGCCATCCTCCTCCGGTTGCCCCAGCAGCGCCAAAACCTCGCGCCGCCTTCGCAGAATACGGCTTCGGCCTTGCAGGCTGCGAGGCTTGCCGCCACGGCTTCATTGGCGGTGCGCTGCGGCTCGCGGCGAACCTGCCACAGGCCCGAACCTGTGATGGGATGCGCCACCATCAGGCGCAGCGCGACACCCGGACGGTCGAGCATGGCCGCGCGCACCGCGGCATAGCAATGCAGATCGACATAGTTCTGCATCGGCCCGGTGAGTTCCGGTCGCGACGGCTTTGAGGGGGGTTCTTCGTGCTCGCCGCCCTCGCCCTGCGCGCGGGCACGGCGGGCATCCTTGCGCGACAGCCAGCCCTCGACCGCGCCGCGATGCGAGACTGATATGAAGACCTTGCCGCCCTTTTCTTCGGCGTCTTTTCGTGATCCCATGACTGGAAAAACTGCCCCGGTTCCAGCACGGCCACGTCGGCCAGCCGGCTTTCAGATAGGCGTCGCTTTGGCAGCGATCGCCTCGTTCTGATTTTGCCAGAACAGGTCGGCGAAATAGCTGTCCTCGCCGAACAGGTCGCAGACGATCTGGCCCGGATAATCCTCGACGGCAAACAGCGCCACCTCTGAGGAAATCGACTGGCCGCCGAACAGCCATTGTTTCAACTGGTCGCCGCGCGGCGCGTATTGCTCCGAATCGGTATAAAGCGCCAGCCAATCCTTCTGCTGCGCCTTGGAGGCCATGGTCAGATTGCGCGCCGTCTCGGCGTCGATTTCCTCGCGCCGATAGGCCTCGCGGATTTTCGGCAAGAGGTCGCCGAGCGCCAGAATGCGTTTGACCAAAAGCTCGGTGATGCCGAAAGTGGCGGCGATGTCGGCACGCTGCAGCCCTCCTTGATCAGCCGCGAAAACGTCTCCCGCTGCGACACCTCGTCGGGATCGAGCCGGGCGAAGTTTTCGATCAGCAGGCCTCGAGCGCATCGGAGTCGTCGCCGTCTTCCATGATGGCGCAGGGCAAGGCATCGCCCTCACCGCGCTCGTCGGCGAGCGACTTCGCGGCGAGATAGCGGCGCCGGCCGGCGACGATCTCGAAGCTATCCGGCTCGATGTTGGGCCGCACCAGAAGCGGCACAAGGACGCCGCGCGCGCGAACGGACGGCAGCATGTCCAACACGTCGGGCGCGCTGGAATGGCCCCATGTGAGCGTGGAAATGCTGAGCCGGTCGAAAGGAATGTGGGCAAGCTGCATGGTTCGTCTCCTTCGTTGGGGGTGAATTGTCCCCGCCGCAAGGGCCGAAGGCCGGCGCGGCGGGGGCGGTTTTGCGCCTTATCGGCGCTCTTGCTCCGCCGCGTCTGGCGGAAGCTCGGAATGGGATTTGGCAGTGCTTCCGCTGCCTGCCGCAGAAGCCGCTCGGCTTCGGTGATGTGGCCGGCGCTGCGCGCCGCTTGGGCGTAAACGGAGAGCGAAAAGCGCGCCTTGAACCAGAGGTCGCGCTCGATGCCGAGGCCACGCCGAGCCTTGGCGCTTGCAAGCTCGGCAAGGCTGACGCTGCCGAGTTCCGGGAAGCCGAAGCCGAGGTCGCAAAGGCCGAACATTGTGTCGCTGTCGGCGTCGAGTTCGGTGAGAAGCCAGGTTGCTGGCCCGGTTGGATCGAATAGTCTTACCACCGGGACATGGTCGGTCTCGATGTCAGTTGCGCCATTGGCGAGCAGCTGGGCGCGCAGTTCGTCGGTGATCAAGATCATGGGAAAACTCCTCTCAAATCAGGTCGAGTTGATTTCTGTCGGCTTCATCGAGCAGCCCGGTATCGAGCGGCTTCTGCGCCGCGCGCGGGCGCGTCGGCCAAGAGGGCAAGGCGGTTGCGCGTGGTGACCGGCCGGACACGGGAATGAGCGTCTGCTCGCCTTGCGGCGTCGGTTCGGTCTGCAGGGTGTCGGGATCGCGCGACGCTCATGCCGCGATCTCATCTTGTTGCGCGCCTTCGGTCTCGGCGTTAAAGCCAAGAAGAAAATCGGCGGCTTTGGAGGCAAGGCTGGCGGCGCGGAAGATGGCGCGATTTTCCTCGCGCAGCACCTTCAGCCATGTGCCGATATAGTCGGCATGGCGCACGGTTGGCTCGATGCCGAGCGTCGAGCAGACAAAGGCTGCGGCGATTTCGGCAACCAATTCCTCGCGCGCATAGGTCTTGGAACCGAAGGCGCCGGAGAGGTCGCGCGCCAGCCGCGCCGGGTGGCCGGTCCAGTGGCCAAGCTCGTGGAAGCAGGTGCGGTAATAGTCGATCTGCTGAAAGAATGCCGGCTGCGCGGCACCTGAATGGTGTCACTGCCCGGCATGTAGAAAGCGCGATCGCCGCCGATGCGGAAATCCGCGCCGCTTCCTCGAATAAGCGCCTCGGCCTGTGGGATGATCTCGCGTTCGGGCAGCGGTTCGGCGTTGCCGTAAAGGTGCTCGGGCGGCCGTCGCACTGCGCGACATTGAAGACGGTAAAGCGCTTCAAAAAGGGCACGGCCTGCGGTTCGTCGCCATCGGCCTTGGCACGTTCCCTTTCGTCCTTGGGAACAAAGCGGTCAGCGTGAACGATGGTCGTGCCGCGCTCGCCCTTCCTGACATTGCCGCCAAGGACAAGCGCCTGCCGGAAGGTGAGCCAGTTCTGGCTGGGATAGCTGCGCTCGATGACGGCGCCCCACAGGATGAGGATGTTGATGCCGGAATAGCGGCGCCCGGTGGCCGCATTCCTGGGCAGACCGAGGTCGGCCCTTGCGCTGCCCCATGGCTTGACTCATGGCACGGTGCCGCGCTCCAGTTCGGCAATGATGCGGTCCGTGATCTCCTGATAAAGGCTGGCGCCCGGGCGCCCGCCCTTAGCCGCGCCAGCCTCTGCGCTGGCGCAACGCTTGTCGTTTGCACGCATTCCTTCGTCCTCCGCTAACCACTCGCCGCGCCTTTCCCCGGAAGCGGGGTGGGCGGCGAGACGCGACCGGAAAGGCCCGCCGTCGGAAGGCGGACCGCATCCGAAGGACCGGAACGCAAGAGGAGGACCCGAAGCGAAGCGAACGGTTGCGGGATGCCGCGGCGGGCCTAGAAGGGAGTGCCACCCCGCGCCGCCGGGAAAGGCCAACGAACAAACCGCGTCGGCCGACAGGCCGGCGACCGTCAGCAGCCGACAGGCTGCCCGCGCCAGGGGGCGAAGCCGGATGGCCGAGACCGCCTGAGCCTGCCGAAGAAAAAGCGGCTCGGTTCACGAGCACCCGGCACGCGCCGTCAGGCGCGCGGGCGCGTCAAGCTTAGGCCAAATTGGGTTCTTCCGCATATTTGGGGCAGGGACTACTTTTTTCGGGTGTCCCTTTGTCCGGTTGGGTCAAGCGGCTGCCAGAAGTAGCCTCCGGAGGAGTGGATAGGCGGCGCGCCAGTACATCTGGCGCTTGGTCGTCTTGAGGTGGTTGATCTGGCCTTCGACCGGGCTCGTGCTCCAGGACTGGTGATTGGCGCCCGGACAGCCTCAATGTCACGGCTGAGACCTGCCGCAAGGGTAGCCAGTTCGGCGGGCCAGGTCAGCCGCGATTGAAAGTTCCGGAGCATGTTCATGCAGATGGTGGAGGAACCGCTCGGTCTTGCTCAGCCGACGTCGCGTGCTTCACGCTCGATCACATCGAAAGAATCGGGCCATTTCCTCGCTGCCGTGAATGTTCGGTGCGACGCGCTCTCAGTGGGCGGTGAACAACACGTCCGTTGGTACCGATCGTCCGACAAAGTTGAACGCGGGTTCTGAGTGCGGCTCGACGTTGTCTGGAAGCCGACGATTGAGGGCTATCAGCTCACAGCTGTCGCAATGGGCCTATTCGATGGCCCAACCGGTTTGCATCTCTCTCCTAATACCAATCGGGGACAAGGACGATGCTGCGAGATCAGAGACGGTCTACCGCGGAACGACAGCTCGGCTGCGCCGTGCAGACATCGGTTTGGCGTTCCGGTCGAGTTCGTTCAATCAGAACGAGGTCTTGATGCCGACCATCACTGCCGCCGCGGCAAAATCGCCGCCGATCCGGTCGTCGTCGCCGTCCCTCTTTGCGCCGGTCGAGATGTCATAGGTGTTGTAGTCGCCGCGAGCGGTGAACACCTTTTCGTAGGAACCGGAGACGAAGAAGCTGGTCCGCTCGTTGTACTGGTAGCCGACGCTGCCGCCGACCATCAGAACCGGCGCCGATTCGAAACCATCCTCGAAGCGCAGGTCACGCAGCCAGTGATGATCGGTATCGCCGGCCGAGAAGGTCATCCCGCCCTTCAGCGCAAAGCCGAAGTTCCAGCGATTCTGGACATAGGTCGCATCTATGCCGGCGAAGGCGACCGGCAATTTCTGCTGGTAGCTGATGACCTTTGCGCCTCCTGGGTAGTCGCCAACCGAATCCCGGAAGCCGGCATCGCTGAAGACGTAAGAGCCGCCATAGGCAGTCCACTTGACCGAGGTGTACTTGAAGCCACCGTTGACGTTGATCAGCAGTTGGTCGCTGACCTGGAAGTCGTGGCCGAGCGCGACGGTTGCCGAATAGAAGTGATCAAGATCGGTCTCGGAAAAGCGCGAACGGTCGCTCCAGTCGTTCCAGCCATCATTGGTCGAGAATCGCGGGTTCCAGTCATAGTCTTCCATGTAGCTGTCGCCGCTGAAGGCGATCTGACCGGAAAGCTTGGCGGTCCAGCCGGCTTCGCTGCGCGCCGTCATCTCGGCTGAAATGACCGGAGAGGTGCTTTCCCAGATAAGGTGGCTCCGCTTGGAGCCGCGGCCGGGAGCCTGATAGACTAGCTCGTTGGCCTCGATGTCGATGGCGCCGACGCCGCCAATGAAAGAGAAATTGGGATTGTAGGGCGCCGGTTCGCTCACCACCGCGGCACTGGCCATCGCCGGCCAGGCAGCGAGCAACGCTGCCGCTCCACCAAAGAATTTCGCATACAATTTCATGAAACTACCCTCATAGGAATGATCCGTTATTCGGCTATACGCTGCGTAACCGGGTGCACGTCAGGTGCGGTCGTCTATGCAGCGCCCCTGTAGGTTGGCAGATTGCCGCCCTCGGCTCGGTTCCTCAACACTCAAGGAAACGCCGTTAGCGTGACCCGATTGACGGCGGTTTTTGCCGATGCGTTCCGGGCGGTCGGCGTGACGGGAACCTTGCATTATCTGAGGCACACATTTGGGATGACGATGCTGGTACGATTGCAGCGGCAGGCAGCGACCACGCCGGACCTCAATCCGCTGAGATCGTGCAGGTTGCTTTGAACAGTCCACAGCAGACACTCTGAGTCTAGATTATCCGACAGAGCCGAGGGCCGACTTCCTCGAACCCGTTCCGCAGATAGAAATCGAGCGTGCGCTTCCATTTTGGTTGCCCGGGCGCTCAAACCTTAAGTCGCTTCCAGCCACGAGCACGGCTTTCCTGCGAGGCGACCTCAAGCAGATGAGGGGCAATCCCTTTGGAGCGCATGTCGGGTCGAACATACAGCTCCGAAATGTAGCCGAACTTGCCTCCTGCATAGATCGCCGTGCATTCATTCAGCACCATGATGCCGACCGGCTCGTCATCTGCACTTGCGATCACAGCGACCCCGCCAGCGTCGGCAAGCACCGTATCCGCGCTTTGTCTGACGACCTCGGGCGTGGGCGCTTTCCCGCCAGTGAGTTCATCGAGTAGCGCGTGAATGAAACGGGCGACCGTCTCTGCGTCCGTTGCGTTGGCGCTGCGAGTAGATATGGAAGGCATATTCTCTCCTGGCAGTGGTCAAAATTCCGATTCCTGCTGCCATCCGCGCAGGTCCGACTCACTTTTAGATGTAATGTTGGGCTAATGAACAGCATTTTTTCATTAAATTATGTTAAAAGACTGCAAAACAAATATTACAAGTATGCAGGATTCCGGATGACTTGATGTGAATTGCCGCAGATAGGAGACATTTTCACATCAAAGGAACCGGGTTACTTCGTTGTCGATGAGAATTTGAGAGCAGTGGCCGTCGACTTGACTCGTGAGTCCAATCGTCTCCTTGGGCCGGCTTGGCCACCAAGGTGGGCATCATCGGACAAATGAACTCCAGCCGGCCAGCACCGGAACTCACTCGTTTACGCACAGAATCGAGTCTAGGCCCGTCCCATCTGGTGGCTAGTGGAACGGATTGTGATCGTTTACTAAATTAGCAATTCTGCACGAAACGGCTTATTGTTGGTCCCAGCCGGCGGACACGACCCCGCCGGTTAGGCCCGCCGGTCGGTTGCCTACCCCGCAGCGGCTGTCGGGCCGTCCCCATCACAGTTCGGACAATCAACGTGAGCCGAGATAGAACCAACAACCCCGCAACCGGGATCAAGGGCAAGCGCCACGGGCCGCCTGTGAACGACGAAGCAGAGCATTTCGAGTCTGCCCTGTCTGTGGCCTCTCACGTTCGACAAGCGAAACCGTGGCGAGGTGCTGCATCATTATCTCCCCGAACATGAGCCGTTGAAGCTCGATGGATAAATGGCCCGTCTTTCCCATATAGGGCCATGACACCTCCTACTCGGGCGAGAGATACATCTCCGCCTCCTTAGCGGCAGCCACGAAAGCCTAGCGACGACATGAGGGTCAATCCGATCGCCCTCCATCGCTAACAGGCAAAGCGTCCACGCCTTGTGCCAGCGAGGTCCTCTCCGGGTCCACCTCTTGAGCTGCTCAAGGGCTGCCCTCGCATTGTTGCAGCCATGCCTGCCGCCGTCCGATCAATCTTCACGAACACCCGAGGGACAAACGAAAGGGTTGTCATGAAGGGTAACTAGAGTGGGTCGGAATATTTGGTAGAAATTTCTGAGCGGGCCGCGATCGGGTAGGGCTGCGCGGGCATCCAGGAGACCTAACCAAAGTGGCGTAATACCTCCTCCTCCTCGGCAGCAGCCAGGAATGCCTTACGGGCCTCCTCAGCTTCCATCTTGTCGGCAATCACGGCAATGCAAACGCGCAGCGCGAGGTTCCACTTGGGGCCACGCTTAGTGCAGTTCAGGAGTTCCTCAACTGCTGCCTCAGCAGTGTCGACGCTGCGCGTCTGATCGGGAGGCTCAGTTCTCACGCTGACCGAGGGGCTGAAAAAATGCGGCACGTTGCTGGGAACTAGGGCAGCCGCGGTCTCCTCAGCCCATTCTTGCTCTCGCCGCTCAAGCTCCTCCTGAAGCTCCACCGCTAAAGCAGCAAGCTTCGGCGGCAAAGGTCGGTCGTCCAACAGGCTTAGCTGCTTGCGCAACTTCCGACGATTATCTTCCGAACTGATCAATTCTCGGAAGGAACGATTATCCCTATCTCGGGTGGCCATAACGGTTCGCCTTAAGCTTTTTACGCAACTCATTTGGTTGCTGAAGGTTCCCGGAGGCGGCCGGATGAGTTGTCACAGCATTATTCGTTAAGGTCGAAGGCTACTGCGCGTCCAAACGCCGGAGCGGTCGCCACGATAACGTCGACCAGGGCCGTGTTACTGATTTCGAGGTCAGGGCCATCTTGGCGAACCGCAGCTATAACGGCCTTGACGGAGACTGCGCCACCGTGCGGGACCTTCTGGATGGCCTCGTGCACAAGCTCCACGGCTATGCGCTCGCAGTCCGTCTCGATGTCCACCTGAGGCCTCCCTGGACATAAACCCAAGCACCCATTTGTTGGCACGCCGCTTGTAAAAATCAACAACCAATTTCGTACAATGGGACCGCGAACAACTGTGGCGAGGACAACCGGCTCGCGCTAGATTGAACGGCTACTACCCGCCCTTATCGGATGTCACCGACAGGCCGAGGGCAGTAGCTGCTTCTATAGGCGCAGCGTGCCGAATATGGTCGATGTCGCCTTGATCGAAATGCTGTCCCCACGGTCAGCCCTGTTGAGGATTGCGATTATTGCGTGCTCTTCAATTGGACCAATCCCTTTGCAAACTCATCCAACTCTCCGAACAGCTCTTGTGGCATTTCTGCACAAGAGATGCCGAAGGGACGAACTTCCCCTCCAACCAACTGTTTCATCCGGAAACAAAAAAACCCGCCGCACAGGAGAGCGACGGGTCGACCAAGCGACCACCGAGCGCGGGGTGGGTCGGGATTTGCCCGGTGCGCGGATCGTGAAAAAATCATACGCGGCCGGGTGCGTCGCGTCTACCAACCGGCAGTTGGCCTTTTCGGCACGGCGGACTTAATGTGGCGCTTTGCCCCTATAGGGTTTCGCGGTCGCCCATACCTTCCGGGAATTGAGCGCTTGAGAGCGAGCAACGTGCTTCCGCCTAATCCGCCTCTGGGCACCATCACCTTGCTGAGGTGTTGATGCAGCTGAAAAACCAGCAAAATTAAATGCTTAGGCTACCCGAGTGTAACCGGGGCAAAACCGGTGGCGGGCGCGGCGTTATGACTCGGGTGTATCGGGTTAGAGTGGGTGGCGGTTTGGC
>NZ_JBVVPW010000062.1:0-15629 GCF_055811385.1 Mesorhizobium sp. WSM4849 | reverse complement strand
CTGGCCTAGGAATCACATCTCGATTCCACCAGTCTACCCCTAAGGTTAGCGCCTATGGGACAGCACCCCCTCTGCCCTGCCGGCCATCTCCCCCTCAAGGGCCCGCACGGGCTGGCGCAAAGGCTATCGCCACCTTGCCCTTGCGGCGGTCGAACGGACATGGTGAGTGTCCCCACCGCCATCCGGAGATGCACCTGTGCCCGAAGCCACCAACCATCTCGCCTTCGCGCTGGTCTGCCTCGGCATGGTGCTGACGCCTGGCCCGAACATGATCTATTTGATCTCGCGGTCGCTGTCACAGGGACCGAAGGCCGGCCTGATCTCGCTCGGTGGCGTGGCGCTCGGCTTTGTCTTCTACGTGTTGTCGGCGGCATTCGGCATCACCGCGCTGCTGCTTGCCGTGCCTTACGCCTATGATGCGCTGCGCTTTGCCGGCGCGCTCTACCTTTTGTGGCTTGCCTGGCAAGCAGTGAGGCCAGGCGGACGCTCGCCGTTCCAGGTCCGGGAACTGCCGAAGGACAGGCCGCGCAAATTGTTCGCCATGGGCCTGATGACCAATCTGCTCAACCCGAAGGTGGCGGTGCTTTATCTGTCGCTGCTGCCGCAGTTCATCAGCCCCGGCAAGGGTCACGTGCTGTCGCAGCTTCTGGTGCTCGGCACCACGCAGATCGCGATCAGCCTCACCGTCAACGCGGTCATCGCGGTTACGGCCGGCTCGATCGCCGTCTTCCTCGCCGGCCGGCCGCTATGGCTGGTGATCCAGCGCTGGATGATGGGCACGGTGCTGACCGCACTGGCCCTAAAGATGGCGACCGACGCGCAGCGTTAACCAGAGCACCGGACCCAAAAGTCGGTACGGTTTTGGGAAAATCCGATGCTCAAACAAAAAGATAAGGCGGCGGCACCGCTGCTCTAGCCTACATCGGCCGCCGGTCCTGCTGCGCCCGCTCGGGTTCGACCACCCTGCGATAGAGATGCCACGTCGCATGGCCGAGCACGGGCATGACGACGGCGAGCCCGGCAAACAGCGGGATCGAGCCGATGACCAGCAGCACGGCGACCACCAGGCCCCACAGCGCCATCTGCAGCGGATTTGTCATCACCGCCCGTGCCGAGGTCTCGATTGCCGAGACTGCGCCGACATCGCGGTCGAGCAGCAGCGGGAAAGCGACGACGGTCGTCGCCAGCACGATCGCGGCGAAGACGAAGCCAGCCGCATTGCCGAACAGGATCAGCGTCCAGCCTTTGGGCGTTGTCAGCACCTCGCGCACAAAGCCGCCGATCGAGGCCGGCGGCTGATTGCCGAACAGGCCGGTGTAAATCGATTGCGCGGTGTACAGCCAGAGCAGGAACAGTGCCACCAGCATAGCGCCGATGACCGCGATCGCCGGCAGCGCCGGCGAGTGGCGCACGTCGAGCGCGTGCCACCAGGACGTGTCCATGCCGAGTTCGCGGCGGCGGCTGATCTCGTAGAGACCAATCGCGGCGAACGGTCCAAGCAGGGCGAAGCCGGACATCAAGGGATAGATGAGCTGGATGGCGTTGGCGCCGGATGTCCATTGCGCCAAGATCAATCCGACCACCGGATAGATCAGGCATAGGAACACGTAATGCGATGGCTTTGCCCAGAAATCCTCGACGCCGAGCCGCAGCACATCCATCAGATCCGCCGTGGTGATGCGCCGCACCCTGGGCTGCACGTGCATCCCACGCGCGTCCGACATGACATGAAAGCTGGCCATAACCATTCTCCCGTATCCGGGGGCGGCCACCGCCAGGATGGCCGCCCGTAGCTGCCACTTCAAGAGCGATGCCATGATAGCCGAATTTGATGTGCTTGTCGCGAATCGGGTGGTGTTGGAGCGAACGCCGCGCGGCATAGGGCGTGTTCGTGCCGCGCGGCTGAAAAGAGGCTAGGCGCCAAATCGTTCAAGGACCCCGGCCAGCGGAATATGGCCAAGGCAGGCGCCCGAACCCGCCGGCTTTTCGCCGTCCTCGATGGCCTGCGCATATCGCACGTCCGGATCGCTTTCGATCCGGCGGCGCAAGGCGGCCAGTTTGGGGTAAGCCGCCCCGTCGACCGCCTGGTGAAATTCCGCCCAGCGCGCCACGCCAATCAACGTGGTGTCGGCAAGCGTCAGTCGATCGCCGACCAGAAAGGCGGTGTCGACGATCATCGCCTCAAGCCGGTCATGGCGCTCAGTAACGGCCTTGCGGCCGAAGTCGCGCAACGTCGCCAGCAGGACCGGCTCGGCCGATTCCATTTCATATGCAGCCCAGAGCGGGGTGAAAGCGCCGGTGAAACCGGTGTTCACGAAAGCCATCAGCTGATGCATCCGGTCAGCTTCCGGCGAGCGAGGATCGAAGCTGATGCGACGTTGCGTGTCGCGGGCTTCGAGCCAGGCGGCAATCGCCATGGTCTCGGTGAGCACCCTGCCCTCGTCGGTGATCAATACCGGCGTTTCCTGACGACCGTTGATGCTGGCATAGGCGTCGTTCTTCATTTCGGTGAGCATGTCGACGCGACACAGGCGGTAGGGCTGTCCGAGGCGCTCAAAAGCAGCGACTAGCCCTATCGAACTTCCCGCCGGGACGCCGTAGAGGAGGATAGGTTCCATTTCTTTGTCTCTTCCATGTTTAGGGATCACGCTGCGCAGCGAAGCTTGACCCTAAACGCTGGTCGTCCCATGTAAATTACGCACTATTCTGTAACCAGGGACCCGCCATGAAAGATGTCGTCTCACGCTGCCCGATCGAAGAGACCATGCGTGTGCTCAGCGGTCGCTGGCCGACCTTGCTGCTCTACTACCTCAAGGACGGGACCAAGCGCTTCAGCGACCTGATGCGTGACAACCCGACCGTGTCGCACCGCATTCTGGCGCTGGAACTGCGCAAGCTGGAGGAAGCCGGGATCGTGCGTCGAACGGCGTATGCCGGCTATCCGTTACGCGTGGACTATGATCTCACGGCAGCGGGTCTCAAGCTTGTGCCGCTCATCGACGCCCTGGGCGACTGGTGGCAAGATACCGAGGACGATCGGGCCGGCGGGGTCTCATCGACGGCGGAAACGAGGCTCGTCAAGGCGGCCTAGTGGCTCTGCACAGTGATTATGACTCTTTGGCGGTTGGCACTGGATAGGCTTTGGCCAATTTGAGGCGGGCGTGTTCAGTTGAGAACATCCAGTTGATGCGGGCGCCGCTGTTATTTCGCTGGTTTTCCCAAGCGGCGACCTCGGCGACGAGGCTGTCGCGACTTTCGATGCGGCGGTCGAGGCACTGACTGCGCAGGACGCCGATCTCGATCTCGACCATGTTGAGCCAGCTGGCATGCTTGGGCGTGTAGTGGAACTCCAGCCGTCGCAGGATGCGCCGCGCCTCTGATGGCGGCAGGGCCTGATAGAGCGCGGCGGGCGAGTGGGTGGACAGATTGTCCAGGACCACGCGGATGCAGGCGGCCTCGGGATAATGGACATCGGCGAGATCGCGCATACAGCGGGCAAAATTGACGGCGGCGCGCCGCTCGGTGACTTTCACCTTGCGCCAGGGTCGGTGAGCGTCGAGGAAGACGAACAGATTGGCAGTGCCGTTGCGCCTGTATTCGTAGTCGTAGCGCTCCAGCCTTCCCGGTGCGGCCGGGATCGGCTGGCGCACCTCGCCGACGAGCTGGGTCGGGCTTTCGTCGAAGCACACGACCGGCCGCTTCGGATCGGGCGGCTCGGCATAGAGGTCGAGCACATCTTCCATGCGCGCGACATACGCCGCATCGACCTTGGGGATGCACCACATGTCTTTGCGCCAGGGCTTGAGGTCGTTCTCGGCCAGGCGCCGGCGCACCGTCTCGCGCGACAGCTGTTCGTGCTCGGTCAGCTTGACGAACGCGTCGGCCAGCAGCTCCAGTGTCCAACGGGCCCGGCCCGGCGGCGGGCTGGAGCAGGCGGTGGCCACCAGCAAGGCTTCATCCTTGCCCGTCAACTTGCGGTCGGCGCCGGGGCGCGGCTCTTCGCTGGAGCGCGGCCTCCAGGCCTGTCTCCACGAAGCGGCGCTTGGTGCGGTAGACCGTGGAGCCGCCGACCACCACCGTCGTGGCAATGGTCTCGTCCCTCTGGCCGGCGTCGGCAGCCAGCAGGATCTGGGCCCGCTTGAGCTTGCGCGCCGGATGCTTGCCACTGCGCAGCATCGCTGTGAGTTCGTCGCGCTCGGGTTGGTCGAGATCGACGCGATAGCGTACATTCATCTGGATAGCCTCCTTCGGTTGCGGAGGTTCCGGAAGAATCGGAAAATGAATCAATTACTTGACGGACAGCCGCCAGCCCGACCCCGCTTCACCAAAAAGCAGGGACAGTATCTCGCCTTCATCTGGACCTACGCCCTGCTCAACGGGTGCTCGCCGGCCGAACGCGACATGCAGCGCTTCTTCGGCGTCACCGCGCCTTCCGTACATCAGATGGTGCTCACCCTCGAGCGCGCGGGATTGATCCGCAGGCAACCGGGCCTTGCGCGCAGCATTGAACTGCTCATTGAACCCAATAGCCTGCCCAGGTTACAACCCATCGAACCCGTCAAATCCTCTGTGCAGAGGAACTAGTTGTCTCTGCATCGACAGATTTCCTGTCGATGCTAGGTAGCTTATTCCTGACGCACCCAAATCTGCGAGCGACCGAGCATTGAGACACCAATGTAGCCGCGCACGTTGCGCTTGTTGCCGCCGTCTGTCAGTTGGATCTTGCTGCTGTAGACCTTACCGCTGTCGGGATCGAGGATCCGGCCGCTTGTATATTCGGCGCCGTCCTTCTTCAGGCCGGATAGGATCACCAGGCCGATGACGGGCGCATTCTTCAAGGCTCCTTTGCACTTCGTACAGGTCGGGCTTTCGTTCGGGGCAACGAAGACTTTTTCGATCTTGCCCTGCAAAGTGCCGTTCGATTCCGTGATGCGGATCAGCGGCCTTGGCTTGCCGCTGACGTCGTTGACGTTCCTCCACAAGCCAACTGGCGAGGCATTATCCGCCCACGCTGCTGAGGAGAGTGCCGCCACCACGGTGAGCGCAAAACGGCCGATTGTTTCAGAATACGGATGGCGATGATCTCCGAGAGGACGAGGCGCTGTTGTCGACGCGGGATGGTTGCCTCGCAGGCGCGGCCCTCCGATGGCTCATGGGTGGCTTGAGGCGGTGATCGCGGGATAGTCGGTATAGCCGGCGGAGCCGCCGCCATAGAGCGTCGCCGGGTTGAACTCCGCCAGCGGCGCGCGCGTCTTCAGCCGTTCCACAAGGTCGGGATTGGCGATGAATGGGCGTCCGAAGGCGAACAGGTCCGCCTTGCCGTCGGCGAGCTGCGACGCCGCGAGTTCGAGGTCATAGCCGTTGTTGGCGATATAGGTGTTGTTGAAGCGCCGGCGGAGCGATCCGAAGTCGAATGGCGCGACATCGCGCGGTCCGCCCGTGGCGCCCTCGACGACATGGATGTAGACGATGCCCAAGGCGTCGAGTTGATCGACGATATAGTCGAACTGCGCCTGGGGGGCGCCGCTCGAGACACCGTTGGCGGGCGAAATGGGCGAAATCCGGATGCCGGTGCGCTCAGCGCCGATCTCCTCGACCACCGCAGTCGCAACCTCCAGCATCAGCCGGGCGCGGTTCTCGACCGATCCGCCATAAGCATCGGTGCGGACATTAGCGCTGTCCTTGGCGAACTGGTCCAGCAGATAGCCGTTGGCGCCGTGAATCTCGACGCCATCGAAGCCGGCCTCGATGGCGTTCGCGGCTGCTTGCCTGAAATCGTTGACGATCCCCGGAAGCTCGTCGAGCTCGAGCGCGCGGGGCTCCGAAACGTCGACAAAGCCGTTGCTGACGAATGTCTTGGTCGCGGCCCGGATCGCCGAGGGCGCGACGGGCGCGGCGCCATGCTCCTGCAGGTCGACATGTGAGACGCGGCCGACATGCCAGAGCTGCAGGAAGATCCGGCCACCCTTGGTGTGCACGGCGTGGGTGACCTTGCGCCAGCCGTCGATCTGCGCCTGGGAGTAGATGCCGGGCGTGTCCTGATAGCCCTGTCCCTGCTGCGAGATCTGCGTGGCCTCGGAAATCAACAGGCCGGCCGACGCGCGCTGGCCGTAGTACTCCACGGCGAGATCGCCTGGAACGAAGCCTGGGCCAGCGCGATTGCGCGTCAGGGGCGCCATAACGATACGATTGGAGAGGGTCAGCGAGCCGAGAGTATAGGGCTCAAACAGCGTTTTGCTCGTCATAGGTCACCTTTGTTTGTCCCCGCCGCGGCGGGGTCGTTTATCGAAATGGCTTCGTTGGTGCTCAGGCGACCGTGCGGTACCGCTCGGCGGGAAGTTCGTTCCGATAGTTCGGAAGCATGGCTTGGCGCGCGGCCTGAAGCGCGTCCCACTGCCCGGCATCGGGAAGCGGCGGGATAGTCACCGGTTCGCGGCGGTCGAAGCCGACCAGCGCCGCATCAACCAGATCGTCCACCTCCATCACGTTGGAAAGCGTGTTGACGTCGGCGCCGACGTGTTCCCAGATCTCCGTTCGCGTCGTGGCGGGAAGCACGGCCTGGACGTAGACACCCTTCGGCGCGAGCTCGAGGCTGAGCCCCTGCGACAAAAACAGCACGAAGGCTTTGGTTGCGCCGTAGACCGTCATGCCGAACTCCGGCGCCAGGCCGACCACGGAGCCGATGTTGACGATCGCTCCTTCGCCGGCCGTCGCAAGACGCGGGGCCATGGCGCTGGCTAGCCGCAGAAGCGCGGTCGTGTTGAGCGCAACCAGCCGCGCGACGTCATCGGTGCTCTGCTCGATAAAGCTTCCGCCGATGGCCGTTCCGGCATTGTTGACGAGGATCCCGATGCGGGCGTCATCGCGCAGCCTCGTCTCTACCGTTGCAAGCTCGGCAGGCTGCGTAAGATCAGCCTGGATGATGTCGATCGCCACGCCATTTTCCTGACGCAGACGGGCCGCCAGCGCCTCCATTCGTGCCATGTCACGGGCAACCAGCACGAGGTCGTGCCCGCGGCGCGCGAAGCGCTCGGCATAGGCGGCTCCGATGCCGGTGGAGGCGCCGGTTATGAGGACTGACGGAATGGTGGTCATGGCATTGCTCTTTTCTCTGATGGACTCTATATTCATGACGATCATCATGATTGCGGCTAAATATGATACCCATCATGTAAATGTCAACGGGGGCCGGCGGAGAATTTTGAAATGAAGGTCAGTCGAGAACAGATGGCGGAGAACCGTCGCCGAATTTTGGATGTTGCCAGCCGGCTGTTTCGCGACAAGGGCTTCGACGCGGTTAGCGTGGCGGAGGTGATGAAAGCAGCCGGGCTCACCCATGGCGGCTTCTATGGCCATTTCAGCTCGAAGGACGACCTGATCGCGCAGACCCTTGCCCATGTCCTCGCCGCGGACTCAAGCGCAGGGGGCGATCTTCGCGCTTATGCAGACGCTTATCTTTCGCCCCGTCATCGCGACAACGCCGCCGGTGGTTGCCCGACGGCAGGCCTTGCCGCGGCCATTCGCCATCAGACCCCGGCTGCACGCTCGGCCATGACCGAAGGCCTTCGATCGCAGATCGACCGTATCGGCAAGGCGCTCCCGGAGTTGGATCCGGCAGACAGACGCCGCGCAGCGATCGGATGCTGGGCAGCGATGGTGGGGGCAGTGATACTCGCCCGGGCTATCGACGATCCCGCGCTTTCGGACGAGGTCCTGGAACAGACGCGTGCCTGGATCGATACCGGGATCAGCCAAGTGTCTGCCAGATAGCCGGCAGGAATGCTCTTGTCGAGAGCAATGCGGCCATCGGCGGTGGTTGGGTGACTATCTTGGAGAATATCGCGCCGTAGCGTGCAATCAGCGGGGCTCGCGGACGGGCGCAGCGAGGGAGATTCTTGAGCACCTGCCCGGCAAAAGCCATCATCACCGCTATCTCAGGCGGGCATGACCGTTGCCAAAATCGAAAATTCCGATGCCCGATCAAACTTTAACAGGCGAATGCTGCTTAGAGCTGCCGGCCTTGCCGCGCTGGCCGGGCTTGCCGGTTGCGCCACTGTGCTGCCCACCGGCGAAGGCGCCGGGGTCTCCGCCTCCGCCGTCGGCACACTGGCGGGCATCCGCGCCTCAGCCGGTCTCGAATCGCTTGTCCCCGACCCTCAGCTCGAACAGGCAGCCCTGCAGCAGTCCGGCTATATGGCGCGCGGCGGCCGCATGACCCACTCCACCGGCTGGGGCAAGGGATTCGCCTTGCGCGTCAAGGGCAACGGTATTGCCGGTGCTGCCGCCGAAAACATCGCCGAGGGCCGTTTCGATCAGCAGAAGCTGTTCGATATCTGGATGCATTCGGCCGGCCACCGCCGCAACATGCTCGACCCGCGCTTCACCCGCTTTGGCCTGGCCTATGTTCGGGACGGCCGCGACAGCTCGCTGCGCTACTGGAGCCTTGTTCTCGGCAAATAGAAGGCGTGACCGGCACGTCGACCGATCCCTACTCATCAATCCATATGCGCGGCAGGCGCCCCGCCGGCGGTCGGACCGGCCTTTGGCTTGCGCAGCAGAAAAACGAACGGGATGGCAATCAGCGTCATCATCATCAGCAGCTTGAAGTCATTGACGTAAGAGATCATCATCGCTTGGATATTGACCATGCCGTCCACTTGCGAAAGCGCCGTCGGATCGCCGCCCGCCGCTGCCGGCGACGCCGCCCAGAGGTTGGGGTTGAACGGATTGATGTAGGCCGAGAGCTCGGCATGGTTGACCTGCGTGTTGCGTACCAGCAGAACCGTCACCACCGATACGCCGATCGACGAGCCAAGATTGCGCACCAGGCTGAACAACGCCGTGGCATCGGTGCGGAAGCGTGCGTCCAGCGTCGCGAAGGCCACGGTCGACAGCGGCACGAACACCATTCCCATTCCAAGACCCTGGATGACGCCGGAGCTGAGGATGAGCCAGTTGTCCATCTGCGGTGAAAAGCTAGACATGGTGTGGAGCGATTGCGCGGTCAGCAGGAAGCCGATGACGACGAGGATTCGGGCATCGACCTTGTGCATGATGCGGCCGACGACGAGCATGGCAATCATCGTGCCGACGCCGCGTGGCCCCAAGACGATGCCGATGGTGAGGGTCGGATAGCCGAAGATGGTCGACAGCATTGGCGGCAGCAGCGCCATGCTCGCCAGAATGAGCACGCCCATGACAAAGATGAATGCCAGTCCGGTCACAAAATTGCGGTCGAGGAATATCTTCGGGTCGATGAAGGGCTGCTCCGCCGTCAAGGTGTGAATGATGAACACCCAGAAGCCGGTGATGGAAAGACCGAGTTCGATCCATATCTCGACCGAGGAAAACCAGTCGACCTCGCCGCCGCGATCAAGCATCAGCTGAAGCGCGCCGACACCAAGCGAGAGCATGGCGAAGCCGAAGAAATCGAAGCTGCGTATCCGCCTTGCAACGGCCGGCAAGTAGGCGGCCATGCCGAGAAAGGCGATGATGCCGACCGGCAGGTTGATGAAGAACACCCAGCGCCAGTTGAAATTCTCGGTCAACCAGCCACCCAGAGTCGGGCCAAGGATCGGTCCCAGCATGATGCCGGCGCCCCAGATAGCCATCGCCTGGCCGTGGCGTTCCCTCGGATTGATGTCGAGCAGGAAGGTCTGCGACAGCGGCACGATCGCCGCGCCGAATACACCTTGCATGAGACGGAACAGCACCATGGTTTCAAGGCTCCATGCCAGACCGCACAGCATGGAGAAGATGGTGAAACCGACCACCGCCGTCAGGAACAGCTCCTTGCGGCCAAAGCGGTCGGCCAGCCAGCCGGTCACCGGCGTCATGATCGCCGCGGCAACGATGTAGGAGGTCAACACCCAGTTGATGTTGTCGGGGGAGGCGCCGAGGTCGCCGGTCATGGTCGGCAGCGCGACGTTGGCGATCGTGGTGTCGAGCGCCTGCATGATCGTCGCCAGCATCAGTGCCACGGTGATCAGGCCGCGATGCGGCACTTCGCGAAAGGGTTCTGGCGTGCTCATGATGTGGAACTTATGGAACGAGGTGGTCTATTGCGCCTCACCCGCCGTGGCGTGGCCGAAGATGCTCGGAAAGCCGCGGGAAACGCCGGTGTCCACCGTAACCGTCGCGCTCATGCCGGTGCGCAGCACCATCTTGGCGTCGGCATCGGCCAGCTGCAGGCGCACCGGAATGCGCTGGGTGACCTTGACCCAGTTGCCGGTGGCGTTCTGGGCTGGCAACAGCGAGAACTCGGCCCCGGTGCCGGCGCCGATCGCCTCGACCGTGGCTTCGAACGTCTTGCCCGGATAGGTGTCGACGACAATTTCGGCCTTCTGGCCGGGCTTCATATGGGTGAGCTGGGTTTCCTTGAAATTGGCATCGATCCAGGTATCGCCGGTCTCGACCAGCGAAAACAGCGGCGTACCAGAGCCGACATACTGGCCGACCTTGAACGAGGCAGCCTGGCTGATGATGCCGTCGGCGGGCGCCGTGACCGTGGTCTGCGCCAGATCGTAGGCAGCCTTGTCGCGCGCGGCGAGCGCCGCCATCACGGTCGGATGCTTGTCGGTCTCGATATCGGGATTGCCGCCAAGGCCCTCCTTGGCGCTGAGGATGCCCTGCTCGGCCACGGCCAATTGCTGCTTGGCCTTGTCGAGATCGTTCCTGGCCTCGTCCAGCGACGACTTGGCGTTGATGCCCTTGCGGGCAAGGTCGGCGGCCCGGTCATATTGCGACTGCGCGTAGTCGACCTGGCTGGCGTCGGACTTCTCCTGCGCTACCGCCTGGCTGTAGGCCGCGCGCAGTTGCTCGACATTGAGGCGCGCGCCGGCCACCGCCGCATCGGCCTGGGCCAATGCGATCCGGTAGGGCTCGGGATCGATGGCGAACAGCACGTCGCCCTGCTTGACGGGCTGATTGTCGAAAATGTCGACCTGAACGATGCGGCCCGCCGTATCGGCGGCGATCGAAACCTTTGCCTGCTGCAGATTGGCGTTCTCGGTTTCCTGATAGCGGCCGCCGGTCACCCAGACGTAGCTGCCGCCGGCGATCAGTGCCACGGGGAGCGCAAACATCAAAAGGAAGCGGCCGGCACGGCGCTTCTTCTTCGGCGCCACCGGCGCCGGTTCTACCTGCGGAGCGACCGTAACCGGAGTTGCCGCCGGCTGCGCGGGAGCTTCCATCTCCAGCTTGGTCGCATTCTCATCTACCTTGGCTACCGCGTTCATGCTGCTGCGCCTTCTGTACTCTCGGCTTTTTCGCCGGACGCCGTCTCGCCGTCCGCCAGGTTCTTGGCCATCGCCTCCAGTGCCTTGATCAGGACACGGCGATCCTGCGGCGACACGCCGGTCAGCGATTCTTCATAGACTTCGCCAGCAAGGCTCTTGATCTCGGCGTAGGCCTCGCTCGCCTTGGCGGTCGGGAAGATCATGCGAACGCGGCGGTCGGCGGCGTCGGCACGGCGCTCGATCCAGCCGCTCTCCTCCATGCGGTCGACCAGGCGCGACACGCTGATCGGCTCGATCTCGAGAAGTTCGGCGAGCCGCGCTTGCGTGATGCCTTCTTCCTTGGCGGCGCGGACCATAAGCCGCCATTGCGCCGAGGAAAGCCCGAGCCCGCTGGCCCGCGCCTCGAAGCGCTTGCGCATCAGGCGCTGCACGTCGTGGATCAAAAAGCCCAATCTGTCGATGCCGTCGGAAACCATGAGCAACATATATTATAAGCGTGCTCATCATTCAAGACGCGGCATTATGCCAGAAGCCGGCAAGTGTGCATGGCAGTCATGCGATGCGCATCATGGTTAGCGATTTGCTGAATGGCAGTGAAGGGAACCCGCGTTTTCATCGGGTTCTGCCTTGCACCGACACCGGATCCACCATCGAACCTGATGATCGTGCTTGAGCCAGTTCTACACCAATGATCCCATCCAGGCGGAAAAGGCCTCGATATGCGGCTGCAAGGGGTGATCGGGTACGTAGACGAGATAGAAGCCGTAGCCCGGTAGCGAGAGATCGTGTGCCTTGACCAGCACTCCACTTTTGAGTTCGCGGCTGACGACCACGTCGCTGCAGATAGCGATGCCCTGGCCTGCCACGACCGCGTCGATCGCATGCAATTCTTCGCGAAAGCTTAGGTCCCAGGCCTTGTTGGTATCCGGAATGCCGGGATCGACAGAGCGCGCCGCCGCCAGCCATCGCGACCAGGTAGGCGCTTCGCGATCACGGTTCATCCAATCAAAATGAATGAGCGGATATTGCAGCACATCGGCGGCCCGCTCGATCTGTCGGGTGCCCTTGGCGAGCAATTCCGGGCTGCATACCGGAAAGAACCGGTCCCGAAAAATTTCTTGGACGGCAAGGTCCGGAGGCATCCTGCGCGCGTAGCGGATCGCGACATCGGCATTGCCGGCGCGCAAGTCCAGCACCGAGTCGGTTCCGATGATCTCAAGAGGAATCCGCGCGTGCTCTTCCCGCCATTTTGGCAGACGCGGAACCAGCCACCGGCTGGCAAATGCATTCGGGCTCGTCACCCGTAGCGGGCGTTGGCCGATGCCGGTCGAAGCTGACGCAATTGCGGTGGCAAAGACGTCGAAGCCGTTGCGAATGACCGGGAACAGCCGCTCGCCCGCCTCCGTAAGCACAAGCGGTCGCGGGCGCCGCCGAAACAAGGGTTGTCCGCAGATGCCCTCGAGCAATCGAATCTGGTGGCTGATGGCCGTGGGCGTCACACCGAGTTCGATCGCGGCCTCCCTGAAACTCATGCGCCTGGCAGCAGCCTCGAAGGCGCGGAGGGATCCGAGCGGCGGAAGTTTTCTCATTCACGCAGTTTAGATGAATCCAACTCATCTAGCGACTGAGATATTCGACTTTGCGGCGAATGGGGGCTCATGAGATTATCGCATCCAGCCTGTCTGGATCACGAAGGGAATCCCTTGATGAGCACGCTCACGCTGGTGGACGATCCCAGGACAGGGCCAGCCCTGCAGGCTTCGGATATCGCGCGGCTCAGGCAGGCAATTCGCGGGGATTTGGTCCTCCCGGACGATCCTGGCTATGCCCAGGCACGCAGAGTCTGGAACGGAATGGTCGACAAGCGACCAGCAGCGGTGATCTATTGCGCCGAATCCCGCGATGTCGTCACAGCTGTCAGCTTTGCCAAATCGCAAAACCTTCTGGTCGCCGTTCGCGGCGGTGGTCACAACGTCGCCGGCAGTTCGGTTTGCGATGGCGGCGTGGTCATTGATGTGTCGCGCATGAAGCGGATCGAGGTCGACCCGGTCCGCCGGGTTGCGCGCGCCGAGGCTGGCTTGAACCTGGGAGAGTTCGACACCGCCACGCAGGCTCATGGTCTCGCGACGACGATGGGCGTCAACGCCGATACCGGTATTGCCGGACTGACACTCGGTGGTGGGTTCGGCAAGCTTGGCCGCAAACATGGACTGAGCTGCGACAATCTCATAGCAGTCGAAATCGTGACGGCGGACGGCCGGCTGCTCAAGGCAAACGCGGCTGAAAACGCGGATCTTTTCTGGGGCATTCGGGGCGGCGGCGGCAATTTCGGAATCGTTACAGCCTTCGAATACAGGCTTCATCCCGTGGGTCCCCTTCTCATCGCGGGGTCAGTTCTGCACCGCTACGAACATGCGCGCGAAGCAATGCGGTTCTACCGCACGTTTTCGAGCAAGGCTCCCGATGAGCTGAGCCTGGACGCGGCGCTTGTGACTGCGCCCTCAGGTGAACGTTTCTTCAGCATCTCGGCGTGTTACATCGGCCCGCTCGGCAAGGGCGAGCAAATCGTCCAATCGTTGAGAGAATACGGCACGCCGGTTGAGGACCGGATTGCTCCCGTCCCGTATCTTCAAATCCAGTCGGCCGGAGACAGCATCTTTCCGCGCGGGCGGCGCTACTACTGGAAGGCGCAGTTCATGCGCGAAATTTCAGACCAGGCAATCGACACAATGCTCTCAGCTTACGCGACCGCACCCAGCGAGTCGCTTCTTGTCCTGCAGCAGGTTGGCGGCGCAATCTCGCGTGTGCCAATAGGCGAAACTCCCTATGCCAACAGAGATGCGCTTTACGATTGCTTCCCGATATCGATCTGGGATAATCCGGCTGATGACAAAATGCACATCCGATGCGCGCGTGACCTATGGGATGCAATGAGACCGTTCTCGACCGGCGGCGTCTATGCCAACAATCTCGGCGAAGAGGGCACGGACCGGGTTCTGGCAGCTTATGGCGAGAACTACCCGAGATTGGTTGCTTTAAAAAACAAGTATGATCCTACCAATTTCTTCCGTTTGAATCAGAACATCAGGCCGACGATCTGAGCGATTTCCGCCGCGGCTTCGGGTCCGAAAGCGGACTTAGCACGTCGATTGGTAACCCGATCGACAAGGCGACACGCTTTGGCAACACGCCCAAACTACAACTTCAATTCAACGCCGGCAGCGCTGACGATCATCATCGTTTCAATTTTGCGCCGGGCGCAATTTCGATCAAACTGGTCCTGCAAGGAAGCGGCACCATGGCTGCGCCAATCGCGAGACGCGGAGAGACATGAACCCGACCGAGAAAGCGCTGTGGTTCGTCGAAAGCCATTTGCCGGAATCCGTCTCGCTCGACGATGTCGCCAAGAGCAGCGGCGTGTCGCGCTTTCACGTGACGCGGGCTTTCGGTGCGGCGACCGGCCGTTCGGTGATGGGCTACGTGCGTTCTCGCCGGCTAACCGAGGCGGCGCGCAGGCTCGCCGCCGGCGCACCCGACATCCTCTCGGTCGCGCTCGACGCCGGCTACGCCTCGCATGAGGCCTTCACCCGCGCCTTCCGCGACCAGTTCGGCACCACGCCGGAACTGGTGCGCGCGCAGGGCTCGCTCGACAACCTCGATCTCGTGGAGCCGATTCTGATGGACCAATCCTTCCTCGCCAATCTCGAGCCGCCGCGTTTTGAGACCAGCCGGCCGTTTCTCATCGCCGGTCTCGGCGAACGCTACAGCTGCGAAACCAGCGCCGGCATCCCGATGCAATGGCAGCGGTTCGGCCCCTATATCGGCAATATTCCGGGCGAGGTCGGCGACGTCGCCTATGGCGTCTGCGTCAACGGCGACGATGCAGGCAATTTCGACTATATCGCCGGCGTCGAGGTGTCCGATTTTTCTGACCTGCCGAGGGAGTTTTCGCGCGTGCGCATCCCGGCGCAGAAATACGCCGTGTTCGCCCATCGTGACCACATCTCGACCATCCGCCGTGCGGTCAACACGATCTGGAACAAATGGCTGCCGGCCTCCGGGCACGAGGTCGCCGATGCGCCCGAATTCGAACGCTACGGCCCCGAATTCGATCCGCGCAGCGGCAATGGCGGGCTGGAAATCTGGATACCGGTCAAAGGGTGAGAAAGGGCCAGTTTTCAACTTGTGTTGGGACTAGTGTCGAAGCCGGCTCCGCCTTATCTTGCCTTCTCCCCTTGTGGGGACCTTGTGGGGAGAAGGTGGCCGAGCCCACGGGTCTTGCCTTCGGCAAGCCCGAGGACAGGCTCCGCTCGGTCGGATGAGCGACTATCTCTGATGTCAAGTTGCATTAGCGAACTCTTTGCGCGCATCGCGTGCTTTTGCATTGAGAAT
>NZ_JBVVPW010000061.1:0-16319 GCF_055811385.1 Mesorhizobium sp. WSM4849 | reverse complement strand
ATCCTGCTGTCCGCGACTTAGTGAAACTGCTGTCCGCGATTTAGCGGAACGACTGTCCCGTTTTTGCGAAATACGCACGCTGTTTGACAGACCGCACGATTATGCACCCCGCTTCACCACCAAGCCCAGCGGCGGCATCGACCCGCGGCCGTGGTGCCAGGGGTTCTACGCGGCCATGAATCTCAACATCAAACGCTGGAAACGGCTGCTCGACCTCAAGAACCCCAACCACGGCCTGCTGCTGCCGATCCTGATCTACTGCGTCGACAAAAAGGGGAGGCCTGTCCTCGGCAAACCCAGGCCGGGGCCCGAGACCGCGCACTTCATCGAGCACGAGGCATACAAAGACATCACCCTCGTCATCCCCGCCCTTCGCGAACTCCACTATGTCACCCGTTATGATAACCCGCAGTGATCGCCGCCGGCGCGCCGACTAACGGCTGACCGCCATACACGAATCAGGCGACTTCGGGAAAGGTGCCTTGGTGCACCGCTTACCACGAGCCGAACTTCTGGTCGTTTATAGCGCGAGGCGAGCTAACGTTTCCGGGGTGATTATATGGCCGAAGCGATAGCCCGGTCACGAAATCGCGCAGCCACTCGCAGGCTGCGTTTATCGGGATGATGAGCAAGCACCTGTACGGTACGCCTGATTGTTCAAGCGCGCCGCGTACACGCAAGCTCGCAAGGTTAGCAACCCAATTCCAGGTTAACCTCGCGAGTAAGAGGTTTTCCCGCCCCAAACTCCACCAAGTTCTGAGTACCCCACTCAATATATCGTTCCAAAACGTCATTAGCATCGTGAGATTGGTCGTTGGAGCCGATTACATTCGGAAGTTTTTGACTCTTTGAATCTGCAGTCGTGGCACGCCAGCAGCCGGGAAATTCTTCCCAAATTCGTACCAAGGCCAGACATCAGCTGCGAAGCCGCGCAAACGACCGGACGTAAGTGCATCATAAAGCGGTTGCTCCTGAACCAGATTTCCACGGGCGATGTTGATCAGGAAGGCAGTGGGCTTCATGGCAGCTATTTCAGCCTTTCCGAAGGATTGGAAAGTTTCACCTGTATTAGGAGTTGCCAGAACCTACATAATCACATTTCCCAAGCACCGAATGTAACTCGTCCATTCCGTGCATGTCATCCACACATTCGGCCAGCCGCTCTTTATTGCGACGCACTCCGAGAACCCCGCATGCCGAATCCCTTCGCACACTGGGCGATGTGACTTCCGATGCTTCCAACACCCATCACTCCAATAGTACGACCGTTTAGCATGGCCGACCGATGCTCGTCTCCAAACAGAGGAAACAATGCATGGTTTTCTTGCGCTGCTTGATGTAGCCTGCTCCGCAACTGCAATCGCATTTGCACCGCGAACATTGGTGATTTTGGAACCGCGTTGCTTCGCTAGCGCCAGTACCCCCGATCGGGCAAGGCTATCAACTCCAACGTGTAGCCAAGACACATCTTAAGTTTCTCTGCAATTTCCGGTATCCCGGCTGGGATTGTCCATCCAATGAACGCGCCTGCGTCCACCGCGTGACGCTATAAGTCTAAATACCTACAGTCAAAGCGGGAGAAGTACTCTCCTTCTGGTGATATCATCTCTGCATCATTCTGCATTGCCTTTTTTATGTAATTAATCTCTTCCGCTGTCGCGTGCCACAGGCATAGTATTTTCATATCTCGTTACCTTTTCTTAACTTTCTCAATATGCGGTGCTTTGAAGTCAGATTAATAAATCTTCGCATTTCGACAATACGTCGAGAATACAGGGAATCCGGCGCTGGATATCTTATACCGCTTGGCCGCCTGGAGGCGACCTGGTACCAAAAAGCTCTGGACTGAAGCTAAATCTCAAAGATCTTGCGTGGCGCAGTGGTCAGGACCTCGACGCCGGAGTCCGTGACACGGAACGTCTCGCTGATGACGTATCCGAAATCCTCCTCGATCCAATTGCCCAGCATCAGGTGGAACGTCATGTTTGGCTTCAACTCTGTAGTGTCGCCATCCTTGAGGCTCGCCGTCGGCTCGATCCAGCCGATTCCGTGGGCGTAACCGCAGCGTGACTCCTTCTTGAGGCCATGCTTCTCGATCGTTCGATAGAATGCGTTGGCCACATCACTGCAGGTCACTCCCGGGCGAACCGTTTCGAGAGCGGCCTCGAGGCCCGCCACTTGGATCTCATGGACACGACGCAAACGAACAGAAGGTGCGCCGATCGAGTACGTGCGCATGAGCCCGGCAGGATAGCCATGACGCGAACCGCCAAGTTCAATGTTGACCTGTGATCCAACTCGAAAATTGTCTTCACTCCACGAAATGTGGCAAGTCCCTGTACGCGGTGAGGAACATAGGCTTATTCCATGCAGCTTCGTTCCGGGCTTGCCGTTCGCACCACGAATCAAGGTTCCTACAATTTCCGCGCAGGCATCGGCTTCACGCACGCCAGGGCGGATCACTTCAGCGGCGCGCAGTATTGCCGCGTCGGAGATGGCAGCCGCTTCCCGCATGACGGCTATCTCGAGATCAGATTTGATGAGCCGTATCCAGGTGACCACCTTGGTAAAATCCACAATTCTGGCATTGGGTAGGCGTGTGCTGAACTTTTGTGCCGCCCCTCCCAAAAGGCTGCTCAGTTCGATCCCTATGCCGCGGTTCGCGAGGCCAATACCTTCCAAGTAATCGACTACAACGTCGTATCCATCCTTTTCAGCATTCCCAATGAGAGCTTCAGGATAGGCGATGATCTTATCCCGATCCATAAAGCATTGGTGAATGGCTGCGGGTGCATCGCAGCGACGAAGGATAAACGTCGGCTCCTCTTCGTGCGCCGAAACGACCAGCCCCTGCGGGACGTAGCCTGAGGCTGCAGTGTACCCTGTGAGGTACGCAATATTATTTTGATCGGTCACGATAAGCGCATCGATGTCGCGCTGTGCCATGTCCCACTTCACCGTAGCAAGCCGGCGCAGATATTCGCTTCTAGGAAATGCCTGCGGCCCTCGGCTGATTGTCATCAGTTCAACTCCATCTAGTAATTTTGGAACAGATATGTTTAAGGCGGCAGAATGGGCGTCAGTGGCTGCTTTACCAGCCCGACGGCCTGACCTCGGACATTCAACAACGCCCTTCAGGTGATGACGCGATCATCATCCGGCAGAGGGCTGTGATGTCGTAAACTGGCAGATTCGTGAGACGACGGATCGCCGGCGCGACCAACGGAAACGCTGTGCATTCGAACAGGATCGCCGCGATTTCCCCATGCGCTGCGCGGAGTCGAGCGACGCAGGCGGCGACATCTTCCTCGATATCGGCGACGTCGGTCGGGATTGGCGGACGCATCAGCTCGTTTTGCAGCAACTTGCCGCCCTCGATGCCGCCAATAACCACCCGCGAACGATCGGCCGGATCAGAGACCCCGAGCAGATCTTCGCGGCAATAAGTTGAGTCAGCGGTCACGACGGCGAGCTTGGCGGCTGGCTGCAGCTGCCGGAGCAGCATCGGCACCAGGAGCAGGCTTGACATCGCCACGGGGACATTTACCGCCGCGTCCACTGCCGCCTGATGTCGGATAAAAAAGCCGCAGTTAGAGGTTATTGCGAAAGCGCCTCGCGCCACCAGGCGTCGGGCGGCGGCGATGCAAGCCGGCTCGAGCGCTGGATCGCCGCGGATGACATTTTCTGCCCAAGCTCCTGCAACGGTTTCCAAGATGACCGGCAAGCCGTGGGTTGCCGGATTCCTCAATGAGCCGGGCAGCGGCGCTGCCGGCGTGGCGCCGGGCAGCAGCCCCAATTCCAGGTTCAGTATTCCAAGAGCCGGTGGGATTTTCGATGCCATCTTCTTAAGCCTTTCGCATGACGTAACGATGCTGCTCGATCTCGCAGGTCCGACTTCATGCGGCCAGCGTCGTCTCGACCAGGTTCACCCAATAGCCGATGCCATACGGCAGGGCTTCGTCATTGAAATCATATGCCGGATGGTGCACGGAAGTGGTCGGGCCATTACCAACGAGAATGTAAGCGCCCGGCCGTGCCTCCAGCATGTAGGCGAAGTCCTCCGCTCCCATACCCGGCTTGACCTTGTCGTCCACAAAGGCTGGCCCCACGAGACCGCGTGCCGCCTTGATGGCTAGACTGGTCCCCTCAGAGTGGTTGAACATGGCAGGTTCGAGCCGCCGATGCCTGAACTCGATTTCCGCACCAAATGCGCGCGCAATACCTTCGGCACATGCCTCAATCTGTCGTTCGGCGAAGTCCCGCAGGCCGGGTGCGAAAGTCCTGACGGTGCCGGCCATTTCAGCGTGTTCTGGGATGATATTATAGGCGGTGCCGGCGTTCAATTTGGTGATGGAGATCACGAGGGACTCGAGCGGGTCCGTACTGCGCGACACCAAACTCTGCAGGCCGACAATGATTTGTGCTGCAATGACAACGGGATCGATGGACCGATGCGGGTAGGCCGCATGGCTGCCCCTGCCTTTCACGACAATGTCGAACTCGTCAACCGCAGCTCCGGCCGGGCCATTGCAAATGCCGAATTTGCCGACCTCCATGCCCGGTTTGTTATGCATGCCAAAAACCTGGGAAATGCCAAAACGGTCCATGATCCCCTCCTGGACCATCCTTTGACCGCCCTGTCCATCTTCTTCCGCGGGCTGAAAGATCAAGGCGACGGACCCCTTGAAGTTGCGCGTGGACGCCAAGTATTTGGCGGCGCCCAGCAGCATGGCCGTGTGACCGTCGTGGCCGCATCCATGCATTTTGCCTGCTATTTTCGACGACCAGGGCTTGTTTGACGCCTCATCGATCGGCAGGGCGTCCATGTCCGCCCTCAGCCCGATCGTCGGCCCGTCTCCGCCTTCGCCCTGAATCAATGCGACGATACCTGTTTCAGCTATCCCCGTTTCGATGTGATTGATACCGAACGAAGCCAGTTTCTGGGTTACGAACCGCGCTGTGTTTTGTAGCTGATAGCCAAGCTCAGGATTCTGGTGCAGGTAGCGACGCCACTCGTTGGCTTCGCTCTGAAGATATTTGAAAGTCTCAACGCTGTGCATCTGTTGTTCCCAACTGCAGACGATTATGGCGACTTCGCGCCTAAGCTAGTTTCCGTCCATAAACTAGCTTAGCTAGAGAAAGGGCATCCCAGCACAAACCGTGCAGGTCAATTTCTTATGATCGAAATCGGACTTGCGCCTTCCGGGCTCTTGGGGCTGCCGGCTGGCACCGGCAGCCCCGCTCCTGGGAGGAAGCTACTTCTGAATCCAGGCGTTCCAGCGGTCGATCACCATTTGGCTGTTGGCGTTGACCCACTTGGGGTCCGGGACCACCATTTCGGAACTGATCTGCTCGTCCGACGGCATGTTGGCGCGCGCCTCCGCGCTCATGTACTTGAGTGCATCCTTGCTTGGCGGCACGCAGGACAGCGCCTCGCAAACCTTGCCCTGGATTTCGGGCGAATCCAGGTAGAACTTCAGCAGTTCAAGCGCTTCCGCCTTGTGAGGTGCGCCTTTCACAACGGCGAAACGATCGGACAACAAGATCGCGCCACTATAGGATGGAGCGATGGGTTGCCCTTCTTTTCTTAGCGCTGTGACGCGGGTCATATACATCATTCCAGCATCAGATTGACCATTGCGGAAGCCTTGAACCGACTGGTCGCCGTTCATCCACCACAGCCCGACATCGGGGCGCAACTCGTCGAGCTTCTTGAAGGCGCGGTCCACGTCCATCGGATAGAGCTTGTCCCTGGGCACGCCATCAGCCAACAGAGCCGCCGTCAACTGCACGTAACCTGACGAGCTCCCGAGCATGCCGCGGGCACCCGGAAAGGCTTTGGTGTCCCATAGCTCCTTCCAGGTGGTCGGCCCGCCGTTGGGGAACTGCTCCTTGTTGTAGGCAATCAATGTCGCGCCACTGATATACAAAACACTTGACTCCTTGCATGCGCCAGGTACCAGATCCGAGTGATCCTTGAATTGCATGCAGAAATCTGAAAGATCGTTTGCCCTCGTCAAGTGATCCGGTGCCTCGGCTCCTGCGTCGTCTTCGGTGAAGATGTCCCACGTAACGTTGCCGGATTTGATCATGGCCTGCACCTTGGCCCGCCCTTCGTCGTTGTTGGTGGTCTGAACCGAGACAACCTTGATGCCGGTTGCCTTTTCGAAGGGGTCGAACCAGTATTCGCGCATAACCTTTGCATAAGAGCCGCCAGAGCCAGATATGACAACTTGGCGATCCTGTGCCGTCGCGGGGAGCGCAGACGATGCCAGCGCGAATACCGCTAGTCCATAAAGGCCAATCATGAGTTTGGTTTTCATTTTTTTCCTCCTCAGGGGGGCGATGATCTTTAACGCGAGGTGAGTTGGAAATCATGCCATCGCACGCGCGCCACTTCAGCTCCAGACGCATTCAATTTATAGATCAAAAAGTTCCTGGCACTTTCAGTCAGTTATGAGGAAGCCAATATTGTTATTCGGCGCGCCGAGAGCGCCTCCACTATCGCGCATCCTGCTGTTGCACGCGCGGGCACCGGCCTCGCTTCAGCGCATCGGCGGGAAAGCCCAGCGACTATCCGACACCAACTGGCGAGGACGGACTCAGCGGAGCCTGTCGCCTATTTCGCTCTATTTCTGGGCGGAGGGTATCATCCCACCAGCAGGACCAAAGCAAAGACTGCGACGGTGATCACATCGGTGACTACGGCAAGAACACCTCGAAGAGAGCGCGTCCTCGGCCAGCCCCGCAATTGAGGAGGGGCACCTATCACGTGCTGTCCCGCGCGGCGCGCTAATCCAACCGAAGCACACTCAACTCCAGCCACTGCCCCATTGAGAACGCTTTCACCAAGCTTAGGCGGCCGCCCAGAACGCCACCGATCGCTCCGTCGACGCCTTTGGTTTGGACCAACTGCGCGCCACCAAAGATTATGCGCACCCATCCCTGATTGCATGGATCGCCGCCAGCGTTTCGATCGTACGATCCGAGTTCACCGCTTCCGGCCAAGCCGACAGTTTCACAGCCGCAAAATCAGCTTCCGGGTCGATATAAATCATCTGGCCGAACCCCCCCGGCACATAAACGCGCGCCAGTCCGGATCCTCAATCCAGAACTGGTTCCGATAAGCGCCATTTGGCAGGGAGCTTCGATACTCGCCCAAGGATAGATCTTAGTTACCGGTTCGCGTCTCCTCGATCCATGCCGATGGAACCGTCTGCTTCCCGTTTAGCACCCCGCCGCGCAGGAGCAGCAGCGCGAACCGGGCATAGTCACGAAGCGTCGCATTGAAGCAACCACTCGCCACGGCAATGCCGCCATGGTCGACGGTGATATAGGCGTCCTCCTGCGCCCCCAGCGGCGCCCACAGTTCGGTGCTGATGAGCTCCGCGAGCAGCTTCCCGCTTGCACGCTGCATGATGAAGCCCAGCACGTTGGTCTCGGTCGACCGGTAGTCGAACAGTGCGCCATGCGGACGCTGCTGCTCGGTAAGCCTCAGGATGAACTGCCACATGGTTCGAGGGTCGTCGGCAGATTCCAGTGGTTTCAATCCCGCAGCTCTCTGCATCATGTACGCGTGGGTACCAGGCTGTGTGTAGGGTCCAGTAACCGCTACACCGGTGGACATGTCGAGCACGTGCTGCACCGTGGCGCCGCGGTAGGCGGTCGCTTCAAGTTCAGGCAGATACCGCGTCACCGGGCTGTCTGTGTCGATGAGACCCTTGTAGACAAGTATGCCGCACACCGTCGCCGTTATCGACTTCGATACCGACATGGCGTGGTGCTGACAGTGCGGCTTCAGGCCGTTCATGTATCTTTCGGCTATGACATTGCCGTGGTGCAGAACAAGAAATCCGTCGCTGAAGCTGCTGTCCAGAAACTCGCGGATGGTGGAATGCCGTCCGGCAAGTTCGAACTCGATGCCCTCGATGTCCGTGATCCGCTCCGGAAGCTGCAGGACAGGTCCCCGGCCGCGCCAGATTGATGCGCTCGGCTCAAACTCGCGAACACGCTGAAACGTCCAGCGATTGTACGGCGCCAAATCCCACTCCATTCGCGGAATGGTCGGTGCGCCGCGCCTCATCGGATCGGGCTGCCACTCGGGGCTGGTGTCATTCATGATCTTCTCCTCCACCGAAACTAAAGCACTCCAGTGGTTATCTGCAAATCTAGTTCGGGACGCGAGACAGTGCAGTATCAACACGCGTTATTCCCTGGAGCTAAGATTTATGATCGAGGCCTGCTCAGATCATCAACGCGCCCGGAGATCCGACCGACAATCAATGCATGCTCCGTAGGGTATCCCTCCAGCCGACCCTTGAGCGATATAGCATCAGCTGCGAGCTACCGGCCTCGGCGCGCAGGCTCAGTGAAGTCGATCAGGAATTTGTTCTGTTCTGGGCAAGACGTATCGTACCCATCAGCAGGATTGAGATGGCGACGATGATCGTGGAGACAGCCGCAATGACTGGGGTAAGATTTAAGCCGATGTCCTCGAACAGCTTTCTGGTGATCGTCTTCCCTTCGATCCCGGAGATGAAGAAGGCGACAGTGGCTTCATCGAACGAGGAGATAAAGGCGAAGACTGCGCCAGTGATCACGCCGGGGGCGATTTGCGGCAGGACGATTTCGAAGAAGGTGCGGCCGCGTCCGGCCCCGCAACTGAGGGCCGCCATTTCGAGAATGGGATCGAAGCGCTGAAGCGACGCCGAGACGGCAACGACCACATAGGGAACGGTCAGCATGGTGTGCGCCAAGAGAAAGCCGAAGAAATTCCCCGTCAGGTGAAGCGGCGCGAAGAACAGATAAAGCGCGATCGCGATGATGATGTGAGGAACGATCAGGGGGCTGAGCGCCAAACCGAGAACAAGCGATTTCCCCGGCAGATCGCCACGCACGAGGGCGACAGCGGCAAGCGTCCCGATGATCGTGGCAGAAATCGTGGTGAAGAAGGCGATGCGCAGGCTGAAAAGCGTCGCAGCGATCCAGTCAGGGTCACTGAAATACTCGACGTACCAGTGCAGAGTCAGCCCGGACGGCGGGAACTCGATGTAGGGGGCACTGCCAAACGAGACCGGTATGACGATCAGCGTGGGTAGAATCAGGAAGAACAGGATGAGCCCAACAACAGCGCTTGCGGCGATTTTGCCGAGCACGAGGGGACGAAACAGGCGCGCGTGGCTCAAGGAGATCGTCTCAGACATTGGCGAATCCTCTAGATGTAGCCAAGACCCTGCGGAACATGAAAGTGAGCACCAAGGTGACCACAAGAAGTACCGTCGCCAGTGCGCCCGCAAACGACCAGTTGAGCAAGACCGTCGTCTGCTGTCCGATCAATGTCGCCATCATCAGCGTCTCAGGGCCGCCCACCAAGGCCGGTGTAACGTAAAAACCGAGGGCAAGGATGAAGGTCATGAGCGTGCCTGCGAAGACGCCGGGCAAACTGAGCGGCAAGGTCAGCTTGAAAAAGGTGGTGAAGAGGCCGGCACCGAGGTTTGCGGCGGCCTGGGTTAGTTCCTTTGGAATGGTCCGTAGGGCGCCGTAGATCGGCAGGACCATGAACGGCACCATCACATGTGTCATGGCGACGATCACCGCGACTTCGGTATAGATCATCCTGAGCGGTTCTTCGGTGATGCCGGTTCCAGTGAGGATGTCGTTGAGAACGCCCCTGCGCTGCAACAGAATGATCCAAGCATAGGAGCGCACAAGAACCGAGGTCCATAAAGGGATCAGGACGCAGGCTGCAATCCAGAGGGTGAGCTTGCCGCCCGCCCGCGCCATGGCAAAGGCAACCGGATATCCAAGGAGGAAGGCACCGACCGTCGTCGCAAATGCGATCCAGAGCGTACGCAGCAGAACCTTCAGATAAAGCGGTTCGATGAACGTGCGGACATAGTTGTCGAGGGTGAAGCCTGGGTCGAACAGGCTGCCGACCAGCATGCGGCCAACCGGGTATAGAAAGCTAAAGAATAAAAGCAGAAGGAGGGGCAGCAGCAGCACAGCCGTCAAGAGCGGCGGATATCTGCCGCCGGTTCCGGTGACTACGAAGAGCCGCCCAAAACGTGGCGCGGGGGCGGGACTGACGGGAGACACGTCCAGACTGCTCATTGGACGTCGCTCTTGCCTGAAAACAGGTGAATGGAATCCGCCCGGCATAGGATGTCGACCGCATCGCCGCGTGCGAATGTCGCCACGGCCCGGCTTATGGGGGCCTGGACATGGAGCGGTGGGCCGCTGTAACCATCGATGTTGACCAGAAGAATCTGGTGCGTGCCGAGATAGATCGAGGTGTCCACCGTGCCGGCGATGGCGTCCAGGCCTCCGGAGCCGCGTGCGGCAAGGGAGATGCTCTCGGGCCGGATGGCAGCCTTCAGCGACAGTCCGGGAGAAAGCTCCAGGGCGTGTCCATTGAGCGAGCGCGTCACGCTGAGAGTCGAGGCGTCGGTGACCCTGATCTGGTGGCCGGCCTTCTCGGATCCCAGATATTCGACCGGGAGGAAGTTCATCTTGCCGATGAAATCTGCGACGAAGGGAGAGGCGGGCTCGCTATAAAGACTGGCGGGGCTACCGATCTGGGCGATTTGGCCGTTGTCCATGACCGCGATGCGGTCGGACATGGTCAGCGCCTCCTCCTGGTCATGCGTCACATAGATGACAGTGACGCCAAGACGCTGCTGAAGCGTTTTGATCTCAATCTGCAACTGTTCGCGGAGTTTCTTATCGAGCGCGCCGAGGGGTTCGTCCATCAGAAGCACGGGGGGCTCGAAGACCAGCGCCCGCGACAGGGCAACCCGCTGCTGCTGCCCCCCCGACAACTGGGAGGGCATCCGACTGCCATAGGCGTCGAGTTGCACCATGGCGAGCGCCTCGCTCACCCGCCGCTCGATCTGCGCGCGATCCATTTTGCGCATACGCAGGGGGAACCCCACGTTGTCGTTCACCGACATGTGGGGGAATAGGGCATATTTCTGGAAGACCATGCCCACATTGCGCTTGTTGGGAGCAACATGCGTGACATCGGTCGAACCGATCTCGATGAGACCCGCAGACGGAAGCTCGAAGCCCGCGATCATCATCAAGAGTGTCGTTTTGCCGGAACCCGAGGGCCCGAGGAGCGAGAGGAACTCTCCCGGCTTCACATCGACAGACACATCCTCTACTGCCGTGACCGATCCGTAGCGCTTCGCGAGCCGGCGGACCGTGACACTTTCACCCTTCATTACGTTCTCCGCTTTAGTTTCGAGTTCAGTGCGAATAGAGCCGGTGGCCCGCAAGTTTCACGCCGGTCCCAATCGAACAGTCTCTGCCACTTCTATTCAGCCATTCTAAACAAGGGTAAGCCCTGCATAAACCCGTGCAGAGTATGATCCGACCCTATTCGTTATGAGCGCATGAGGTCCTCAGTGCCGCTCCCCACCTTGACGCTGTCACCTGTCGTCCACGCCTTCCGGTTCGAGCCGATTGGCCGCGTGGTCGCGGCAGAGGCGGACAGCGGCCCGATTTCGGCATGCATCGGCAGCGCGCAGCGCAACAAAATAGACGGCAAGGTTGCGGGTTCGACGCGGACCTCAAGCCACGTCGCGAAGGGAGCCAAAACATTCAGGCGCCTTCAAGCGCCTCAGCAGTCGAGTTGGCGAAGATATCTGCTGTCGGCAATACCGCATGTTGCCGACATTCTGACCAGCGGTGACACAGGCCTGTTCCAATCACCATCCAAACGCAAGAATGAAGGCCGTCAATTTTCGCGCATTCCCATCGACCGGCTGAACGTGTCGCCGTCATCACGCGCCATGTAGACGCGCCCCGGATGCTTCCGAGATCCTGCCATCCCTCCGCAAGCGACTTGCTCGTGCCGCTTCTCGAGCGGCCAACGGCGAGCCGAAGTATTTCGAGATCGTTGCCTAGCCACGTCAACTCTTCGTCCGCGGCGCGATAGTGATCTGAAGAGGGTGAACTCGATCATAAATCTTCGGCCCTTGGAATAACTCTCGTCGCTCGCATGCCGGCAGCCATTCCGACTAAATGTGTCTCGTGAGCTTGGTTTGCGAGGCAACTCGGGCCCGCGAAGGCAATCGACGCCTGTTGAGCTCAGCGCGATCGCGTAGGGCGATTCGCTCCACAATGAAGTATTGATCAACTCTGGGCGAGCTACATGAATAAGGTCTATAGCGACGCGGGTTCGGCTCTGGAAGGTCTGTTGTTTGACGGAATGTTTATTGCTGCGGGCGGGTTTGGTCTTTGCGGCATACCCGAGCTGTTGATCAGGGCGATCCAGGAGGCCGGCGCCAAGGGGCTGACGATTGCGTCGAACAATTGCGGCGTCGACGACTTTGGCCTGGGTCTGCTGCTGAAGACGAAGCAGATCAAGAAGATGATCTCGTCCTATGTTGGCGAGAACACCGAGTTCATGCGCCAGTACCTAAGCAACGAACTGGAACTGGAGTTTAACCCTCAGGGAACGCTGGCCGAGCGCATGCGCGCTGGCGGGGCAGGCATCGCCGGCTTCTACACGAAGACGGGCGTGGGTACGGTGGTTGCCAAGGGCAAGGAGCACAAGTCCTTCAACGGTGAGTCCTATGTGCTCGAGACGGGGATTGTCGCCGACCTGTCCATTGTGAAGGCGTGGAAGGCGGATACCTCCGGCAATCTCGTCTTTCGGAAGACGGCGCGCAACTTCAACCCGCCGGCCGCTACCTGCGGCAGGATCTGCGTCGCTGAGGTCGAGGAGATCGTACCGGTTGGCAGCCTCGATCCCGACCAGATTCACCTGCCCGGCATCTACGTGGACCGCCTGATCCAAGGCGTTCACGAGAAGAGAATCGAACAGCGCACAATGCGCGCGGCGGCCTGAGCGAGGAGGAACCAATGGCTTGGGATCGGGACCAGATGGCGGCACGGGCCGCCCGCGAACTTCAGGACGGCATGTATGTCAATCTGGGCATCGGCATTCCCACTCTGGTCGCCAATCACATTCCCGAAGGCGTCCGGGTGACGTTGCAATCGGAGAACGGCCTATTGGGTATCGGCCCATTCCCAACTGAGGACGAGATCGATGCCGACCTCATCAATGCCGGCAAGCAGACGGTGACCGCACTTCCGAATTCGGCGTTCTTCGACTCGGCACAGAGCTTTGCGATGATTCGCGGCGGCAAGATCGCCATGGCGATCCTCGGGGCAATGGAGGTGGCCGAGAACGGCGACCTCGCCAACTGGATGATTCCGGGCAAGCTCGTCAAAGGAATGGGTGGTGCGATGGATCTCGTCGCCGGCGTGAAGCGGGTGGTTGTGGTCATGGACCACACCAACAAGTCCGGGGAATCGAAGGTGCTGAAGGCCTGCACCCTCCCGCTGACCGGCAAGCGCGTGATCGATCGGATCATCACCAATCTTGGCGTGCTCGATGTCGTCGAAGGCGGGCTGAAGCTTGTGGAGCTCGCCGACGCCGTCACGAACGGCGAGCTCCGCAGAGCGACCGAAGCAACGATCGTCAACTGAGGCTTGGCCCGCCGCCGAAGCCAGGGCTCAGTTCTAAAGACAGAGGAAGCCTTCATGAGAAAAACCTCAATCGTTGTCGCCAGCGTCGCGCGCACCGCCCGTCGCGTCCTTCAACGGCAGCTTCGCCGCCACGCCGGCGCATGAGCTCGGCGCCGTGGTCATCAGGGAATTGCTGTCGCGCGCCGGCGTCGAGGCGGGCGAAGTCGACGAAGTCATCCTCGGTGCGATCGCCATCGGCCATCCGATCGGTGCGTCCGGCGCCCGCATCTTCAACACGTTGGTCTACGAAATGCGCCGCCGCGGTGCCAGGAAGGGCCTAGCGACCCTCTGCATCGGCGGTGCCATGGGCGTCGCCATGTGCGTGGAAGGGCTGAACTGAGACGGTCGATCGGTGAGGTTCCACCCTGCTGGTCGAGATCTGACCTGCAATTCCCTAGAGCGTCCAAAAGGAGATATGGACTGTGTACAAAGACAGCTTGCGAGCTTCGTGCGGGCCTGGCGATGATCATCGAGCGGTGATTGTGAAGACCCGGTCACCCGTCGGCTTCGGCGCCCCCAGCGGGCAGTACGGCCGAGGGAGGTAAGCAATGCTAGCCTCCACCACCAGTTTTCTGCAGAGCGTCGACAAGAACTTTCGTCACGCCCTGTCCTTCGTCGACCTGCCCTGAGGGACTTGCCGAGCGGATTGTTCAATGCAACTCGACCTACACGGTGCGTTTCGGCGTCAGACTGCGCGGCCGCATGTAAAGCTTTATCGGCTGGCGCTCGGTGCACAGCGAACACTGCGAGCCGGTCAAGGGCGGCATCCGCTACGCACCAAACGCCGATGCTGAAGAGGTGGAAGCGCTTGCAGCCCTTATGACGCTCAAATGCTCGCTGGTCGATGTGCCATTCGGAGGGTCGAAAGGCGCGCTCAAGATTGATCCACGCGAATGGACACCCCAAGAACTCGAGCGCATCACCCGCCGGTTCACTCAGGAGCTGAACAAACGTGGTCTGATCGGGCCCGGCCTCACCGTTCCTGCCCCGGACGTGGGCACGAGCGAGCGGGAAATGGCCTGGATGGTCGATGAGTTCCGTCGAGCTAATCCCACCGATGTCATCAACGCGCGCGCTTGCGTGACAGGCAAGCCGCTCTTAAGGGCGGAATCGCCGGACGGACGGAGGCGACAGGACGCGGCGTGCAGTTCGCCATTCAAAGCTATCTCCGCGATCCGCGTACGCCTGGCATTGTGGGACGGCGGGATCTGAATGAGGCGACCGTCGTCGTTCAGGGGTTTGGCAATGTGGGCTACCACGCCGCCAAGTTCCTCTCCCAGGAAGATGGCGCGTGGATCACGGTCCTTGCCGAGCGCGACGGTCGCTAACCCGGAAGGCCTTCCCGTCGAGGCGCTGAAGCAGCATCAACTGCGTACCGGCAGCATCCTCGGATTTGGCGGCGCCAAGTCCTTCGCCGGCGACATGTCCTGGCATTGTAAGCATGCGACATCCTCATCCCGGCAGCGATGGAGAACGCCATTCACATTGACAATGCCGAGCGCATCAAGGCGCACCGCGCTGTGCATGTGAAGTCGCTCGACGCGCACCGCGCCCGTGCATTGTTAGGAGCACGGGCGCAACTGGTCGGCATGGCGACAGGGTTGTTAAACCACATCCGTGGGATTCTGAAGACCTTTGGCGTTTAGCCAGGCAGCGCTCGCGAGATGAGATTCGACCGCCGTGTTGAGGCCCAACTCATTAAGCGACCTGATCTGCAGCCAATCTTGGCTGCCATCCTGGCGACCTGGCACCAGCTGCGCGAACAGATCGCCGCATTCGGCAAAGTCATCCGTAAAATCGTGGGGGAGCCCGGTCTGTCGTTTGCTGATGAGTGCGCCAGGCATCGGTCCGCTGACCGTGCTGGCATATGTGAGCACAGTCGAAGAGCCTGGTCGCTTCGGCAGCTCCCGCACGGTTGGAGCGCACTTCGGCCTTACCCCACGACAGTATCAATCCGGCGAAATCGACCGCATCTCAAGGGTGCGGTGATGGCTTTGGCCAGAACGCTTATGTTTGAAGCGGCGGTGGTTATTCTCTCGAGAGTGAAACGTGCCTGCCGGTTGAAAGACTGGGCGCTGGCGATCGCCCGGCGATCCGGTACCGGCAAGACGCGCGTTGCGCTCGCCCGCGAGCTCACCGTCGTCCTTCACAGCATGGGGCGCTCGGGCGAGCCGTTTCGTTTGTCAGCGCTAGCAGCATGATGACCGATCCGACTGCTCGAATACGCCGCCGTCAGGCGTGATGGATGCCCTCCGGGGCGAAGGTGCAGCCGACTGCGTCGCGAGCCGATGGGATGGCCTCCGATGGCCGAACCCGCTGTGGACATTGCAGCGCCTGCGCTTCGAACCAGATGCGGCGGCAAGACCGCCCGCGGAGAGAACCATAACCCGAAGGGGCAGCACTCAACGTGGCAGTCCGGTCGCCTCAACGATGGGCAGATCATCAACGTCGACGCGAATGCCGATGGTCCGGCTTTCCGGGGCGGTTTCACCGCGGATTCCCGGAACGACACCCGTTCGACCGACTCGGGTTACGATCTCGTCGCACCCGAGTTGCGGAGGAGATCGGCAACACGTGCGGCCGAACGGTCGACCTCGAGCAAAAGCTCGGGATGGCGATGCAAGTCATGGCGCCAACTGTTGTTGCCGCTATGGGTACCTTTATTTGAAATTATTCTGATGGCTTTTTAGCCCTGTTGACACTGGTATGGGCAAACGCCTGTTCCCTCAGTTTTGTCAGCTCCAGAATATAGGTATCTCGTACCGTTTCCAGATCCTCGATTG
>NZ_JBVVPW010000060.1:0-16445 GCF_055811385.1 Mesorhizobium sp. WSM4849 | reverse complement strand
CTTCATGGAGCTTCTCACAGAGACATTCCGGCTTTTTGAGAGTGAGAACTGATGAGCCGGGCGCGAATCCATCCTGACCCGATGCAATCCAGGTTGGCCGGCCCTTTGCCGGCAGATGCACGCAACGCCGGCATGACGCCGGACACGGACCTCATTGCGGCAGCAACGGCTTGGCGACACGATTTCCATCGCCACCCTGAGCTTCTGTTTGACGTCGACCGCACCGCAGCACGCATTGCCGATCTCCTCCGCAGCTTCGGGTGCGACGAGGTCGCGACCGGCATCGGTCGAAGCGGGATTGTCGCGGTGATCCGCGGCGGAACCGCGCCGGCGAGCCGGACCATCGGCATCCGCGCCGACATGGACGCTTTGCCCATCATTGAAGCGACAGGCCTGCTCTACGCCTCGGCCGTGCATGGACACATGCATGCCTGTGGGCATGACGGGCATATGGCGATCCTGCTTGGCGCCGTGAAGCACCTTGCCGCGACGCGCGCATTTCCGGGTACATTGGTCGCAATCTTCCAGCCTGCAGAGGAGGGCGGTGGCGGCGCGAAGGTAATGGCTGAGGAGGGCCTATTCGAGCGGTTCGGCATCGAAGAGGTCTACGCCCTTCATAACATGCCGGGGATGGAGGTCGGTACCTTTGGCCTGTCGAGCGGCGTCATGCTCGCCGCGTCCGACCGCTTCGACATCCAGATCATCGGTAAGGGCGGACACGCGGCCCGGCCGCACGAAACCACCGACCCGATCATGGTCGCCAACCACGTGCTCAGCGCACTTCAGGCAATCGTCTCCAGGGGCGTCGACCCTATTGACCCGGCCGTGCTCTCCATCACGTCCATCCACGCCGGCGATGCCTACAACGTCATCCCGTCCGAGGTCGTGCTGAAGGGCACTGCCCGCACCTTGTCAGACGCCAACCGCGACAAGATCGAAAGCCGCGTCCAGGCCATAGCTACCTCCGTCGCCAAGACGTTTGGAGCTGAGGCCGAAATCGAGTATCGCCGTGGCTACCCGCCGACCGTCAATCATCCGGTCCAGGCTGGCATTCTGGGGAACGCTGCCGCACGCGTTGCTGGCCTTTCCGCGGTGCAGCGCGAGATCGCGCCCATAATGGCCTCGGAGGATTTTTCCTACATGCTGCAGGCCCGGCCTGGCGCCTTCATCTTCATGGGCAACGGCAAGACTGCCCCCCTCCATCATCCAGAATACGATTTCAATGATGTCGCCCTACCGATGGGCATCGCATTGTGGGTCGATCTGGTGACCAGAGAACGGAACTAGCCTGCGGCACGAAGTGCCCTGCTTCCATACCTCGAATCGAGTGCGACAGCCAGTCGGGGCGATAAACCCGCGCGGGGAGCGGCGCGGGTACGATTGCGGACCACTCTCGCGGCCATGCCGGGCGAATGCGCTGGGCCATCCTTGCGGTGCGATTGAGCCTGCGACCATTAGGTTATGAGACCGACTGAGCCCCTGCCCGAGGCGGCTCATTTCCGCTCGTTTCTTGCATTTGCATGGTGTTTGGTGGAGGACACGACGCGCGGCTGACATTCGGCCGCACCCACCTCGGTGCCGGACAGATCGATGATCGCCGATCACGGCCGCGTCCTGGCAACGGGCATTGCGCGGCTGCGCTCCAAGATCAAATACGCGGCCCGTCGTGTTCGAACTGATGCCGCCGGTCTTCACGCTTTTGCAGCTGCAGCGAACCGTGGAGGCACTCGCCGGCAGGCTCATCCACAAGCCGAAAGTTTCGCCGGCTCATCGAGCAGCAGGAGCTGGTCGAGGAGACCGGGGAGACGACCGCGGAAACCGGCGGCCGGCCGGCGAAGCTCTACCGCTTCCGCCACGCCGTTCTCGACGAGAGATCTGTGGCCGGAACAAGATTGCCGCTCTCGCGGGCTTGACCGCTTATATTCACCACATGAATATACGCTTATATTCATGTAGAGTATAATTAGCGCTCCTGGACAAAGGGCATCCATAGTTTGATTGCGGCGATAGCGACGAAGCCGAGATAGAATTCCTTGGTTTTGTCATAGCGAGTAGCGACACGCCGCCAGTTTTTGAGCTTGTTGAAGAGCCACTCGATCTGATTGCGCCATTTGTAGTGTCGTGCGCAGCGGGCTCGCGGCGATTGCTGTTTGCCGGGATGACAGCCTCGATGTCGGCGTCGGCGATCTCCTCGCGAATGGCATCCGCATCGTATCCCTCGTCGGCAAGGAAAGCCTCGATGCGGTCGGTGATCTTCCGGAACAAAGGCGCAAAGCCTTGCGTGTCATGGGTCTGTCCAGGCGTCAGGACGAAGCCGAGCGGCCGGCCTTTCGCATCACAGCGCGCATGGAGCTTGGTGGTGAAGCCGCCACGCGATCGGCCAAGCGCCTCGATCGTCTGAGTCCCTTTTTTATGCCGACTGCACAATGGTGTGCCCGGATGACGGTGCTGTCGATCATGTCCGCGCTTCGATCCCGCTCGACCAATTCGGCCAGCGTTTCAAGCATCGCTTCGAACACGCCGGTCTCAACGCATCGCCGATATCGCCGGAAGACGGAGTTCCACTTGCCATACTCGTCCGGCAGACGTCGCCATTGTGCGCCCGTGCGCGCCATCCACATCATGCCTTCGAAGTAACGTCGATTGTCTTGAGCCGGACGGCAGCCGCGCCCTCGTCAGCAGGAAGAAACGCGCGGATCAGCGCCCATTCCTCATCCGTTAGACCAATCCGTTCGCCCAAGGCTACCTCCAAATGGAAGCCTAGAATCAAAACAGATTCCTCAGTCAACCTTTGTCCACGAGCGCTAGGCTCGCGGGAAGTGAATCGGGTAAGGACATGACGGAACACTGTATGGCATCTGCCGATCGCGCAAACCCACCACTTGTCCGCCAGTGCAGGCGTTTTGAGCTTCGTCGGCGGCGCGGGTGATTTTGACACAGCGGGTCGGATTCGTAGTCCATGCGCTATTCCGGTTTCACTCTAATCGCTCAAGCTTTGAAGGGCACGCGATGGTCAGCCAGCGCGGAATGCTAAACCTCTTCCATTCTGACACCCAGGGTGACGCCGTCGCAAGACATGGCAACGCGATGCGGCTGCTGGCGTCGATGCCGAGCTCCTCACGTTCTAGCAGGTACGTGCAACGCTACCCTTCCTCGACTACGAGAAAGGTTTTCCCCATTCCGGGTGGCTTGCTGCAGAGGCGTGCCGGCACCGCGCGCCAAGGTCGTCCCGCGCAGCTTCAGCAAGAGCCTGACGGAGTGGATTGCCGACGCTCAGCAGGCCACGCGGCAGATCACTCTGCGTGTTTTGTCCCTCGTTAGACGCCGTATTCTAACTGGTTTCGGCAAGACTCACGGTTTTTTTGAGATTTTTTGCTCCTTAGCACAATGTTGCGACTTCGAGGAAAGCAAAGCCAATTGATTGCCTCGTGCAATCGTCGTTCACAAAAATAGGAGAGCCTGTAATGCCCGCATTCAGTCAATAAGGATATCGCGAACGCACGACTCGACTGCGCCAGCTGATGGCGGAGCATGGCATTGACGCACTGCTTGTCTTGAATGAATCAAATATGAAAAGGATCATGCTGCCTTGGGCAAAAGTTTAGGGATGTTCATCGATGCTGATGGGATGGTTTCCGCGCTGAAGGCGATAAAATCACCTGCTGAGCTCACCTACATGGAGCAGGCGGGAAAGATCGTGGATAGGGCTTTACAGGTGGGTCGGCTTCAGATCGCTGTTGGCGGGCGCGAATGCGACATAGCGGCTGCCGTAATGCATGCGTTGTGCAGTGGCACGCCGGACTTCCCGAGGAGTCCTGGCTTTGCTCCGAGTATGCCAGTTGGTTCTCCCGCCAACGCGCCGCATATCCCGTGGACCGAGGAGCGCTACAAGACGGGCTGCCAGATCAATTTCGAGCTGGGCCTACGGCCACCGTTATGCCTGCGCCTTGTCACGAACGGTCTTCTTGGGCGAGCCAACCGCTCGGGCGCGGCACGTGCACCAAGGTGCCTTGACCGGTTCCTCGCTGCTTTGAAGCTATACGGCCTGGAGTGAAGTGCAGCGATGTGGAGCGAGCATTTCGACGCGAATTTGGACCTCGGGGCGTGCGATACTCGATGGGCATCGATTGGATGGACGGCGGCCCGAGCTTCCATGAGGGAGATGAGACCGTGATTCAGGCCAGCATGACCTTCCACCTCCTCATTGGTGTCTGGGAAAAGACCGATGGTTATATCTTCAGTGAGACGGTTCGCGTGACCGATAATGGCGCGAAGTCGCTGAGCAATATGTCACGTGACCTGCTGGTAAATTGCTGACTTTTTAGGATGGCGATTCCGGCGTAGCGCCAATACGCCGGCACGCAGCACCACCAGCCTGTGCTAGTTTTTGTGACTCTAACACTTGTTTCGCACCGGTGACCTTTTCGAGAATTTCGCCTGCAGACTTGGCGCGCGGCAACATTCGGCTGATTCCGAAGCATCGCCGGCGTTCTGTTCCGAAGACCGTTGTGCGGATTGGTCTCCTATTGATGCGTTGGTGCGGCGGTGGTTCCCTTCGGACAGGCGCCAGCCATCTCAAAACACGATGGCACCGTCCGGGACATTATATTGGCGAACTCAACGCCAAGTGGCACATACTTGGCGGGTAACGGATCGAACTGCATCCGCCCGTCAACGCCGTCCGAAAAATCGAGCCAAGTGAAATGCAGATCAAAGACGTTCTCCTCGCGCCTGGTAGTGGCGCATTTTTCTATGACGACCAAGCTGCTATTAGGGTCGGCGCAGTGCAGGACGGCTTCATCTATGTCGGCGAACCGATAACGCCTGGATTCACGTCGCTTCGCGTTCCGGCATCTTCGCTTAGTGTCGGGCTTGTCCTCACCGACGACACCGTTGTTTGGGGCGACATGATGAACGTCCAGTACTCTGGTGCCGGTGGACGCGATCCTCTGTTCGACACCAATCAAATCTCAGATTTAACGTCACGCGTTGTCGTACCGCGGCTTCTTGACGTCGATGCCTCTCATTTTCGTGATTCTTGCACGAAGGTTTTTCAGTCCGTCGAACATCAGCGGCTGCCTCTGGCTGTTGAGTATGGCGTCAGCCAGGCTCTCCTTCGTGCGGCCGCCCATCTTCACCGCACGACGATGGCGGAGATCGTATGCGGTGAATTTAACCTACCGCTGCCAACGCTCAGAGTCCCGATCTACTGCCAGAGCGGCGATGCTCGCGAAATCAACGTCGACAAGATGATCCTGAAAGCGGTTGATGTGCTTCCCCACGGTCTGATCAACTCACGGCAGAAATTCGGCCAAGGCGGCCAGACTTTCCTTGATTTCGTCAAGTGGGTTGCAACGCGCACACACGAACTCGGCCGCCCGGGGTATCATCCGGTTCTTCATTTCGATGTGTACGGCTGGATCGGCCAGGAAATCGGCCTGGAGCCGCAAAGCATTGCCGATTTTATCTGCAAGGTTGCAGATATCGTCCCGGATTTCTTGCTCAACATCGAGTCCCCGGGGGATTTTGGTTCGACACAAGCTCAAATTGACAACTACGCCAAGATCATATCGATTTTGGACAACCGGGGTTCCAGCGCACGCATTGTCGTGGATGAGAGATGCAATACGCTCGAGGATGTTCGGCTCTTTGCAGAAGCCAAAGCGGCGCATCTGGTCCAAATCAAGACGCCCGATGTCGGCTCAATTGCCGATACGGCGCGCGCCGTTCTCATCTGCAAGGAGAATGGGGTAGGGGCATATGTTGGAGGAAGCTGTACCGAGACAGATCTCTCCGCCCAGGCTTCTGTCCACGTATCGGTGGCAACCCAGGCCGACATGATGCTTGCGAAGCCCGGAATGGGTGTCGACGAGGCATATTCCATCGTCGGGAACGAGCAGAACCGATTGCTGGCGATGCTGAACCGCCGTCGAGTTCGAGCCAAAAACGTTGGATGAGAGGCGCGGTGTCGCATGCAGAACTCTCTTGAGGGGATCACTGTCGTAGCCGTGGAGCAGGCCGTGGCCGCGCCTTACGCGTCGTCTAGGCTCGCGGATGCCGGTGCCCGGGTGATCAAGATCGAACGGCCCGAAGGGGACTTTGCCCGAAGCTACGACAAGTTGGTCCGAGGGCAGAGTGCTTACTTCGTCTGGCTTAATCGGGGTAAGGAATCGGTGTGTCTGGACCTGAGGTCGGAGGCGGACCGCGAGGTCCTCGACACGCTCGTTGCCGCTGCTGACGTTTTTATCCAGAATCTGAAGCCGGGCAGCATCGAAAAACTAGGTTTCGGGTCTGCTGACCTGCGTCGCCGATTTCCGCGCCTGATAACCTGTGACATCTCCGGTTTTGGTGACAAAGGGCCTTATTCACATTTGAAGGCCTATGATCTCATCGTCCAGGCCGAAACAGGTCTATGTGCGATCACCGGCAACCAACAAGGGCCCGCGCGTGTCGGGGTCTCGGTCTGTGACATCTCAGCGGGCATGACAGCGCACAGCGCCATTCTTCAGGCGATGTATCACCGCGAGGTCACCGGCGAAGGGACCAGCATTCAAGTGTCACTGTTCGATGCTGTCGCTGACTGGATGAATGTTCCGGTTCTGCAAAACGACTATAGCGACTACCACACGGAACGCGCCGGTGTGAAACACCCGTCACTGGCGCCATATGGCGCCTATCGTTGTGCCGACGGCAAGGACGTCATCTTTTCGGTTCAGAACGACCGCGAATGGGTGAATTTTTGCGAGAAGTTCCTCAAGCAGCCGGAACTTACACGCGCAGTTGGTTTTGCCGATAATATGGAGCGCCTCAGTCACCGTGCGCAACTTGATAAGATCATTGAACGGCGGTTCTCTGAACTATCCTGCCAGGGAGCAATGCAGGAGCTTGAGGCGGCCGGCCTGGCATATGGCCGACTGAGTGAAGTGGCGGATGTTTCAAAACATCCACATGTCCGCAGAGTTGAGATTGGCACGCCTGAAGGAAGCGTGGAGACGATCGCGCCGGCGGCAATTTTCAACTATGAGCAGCCCTCGCTACGCCCAGTTCCGGCTCTTGGCGCTCATACCCAGGCTGTCCGCGAGGAGGTCCTGGGGCTTCTCCGCGAAAGAGCCGCATCAGCGTGAGAGCGCGTCCCGAGGTGAGTGCGCAGGCGATTTCCAAAGAGCCTGTGTCCCTGCTTTCATCTCGGCGTATCGGCCGCCAAGAGCACTCACTGGCACCGCCCTCGCTCAAACCGGGCGCAGAGGGGACTTCATGATCAAGGACACCTCGGCGGCCATTGGAAGCAAGATATCTGTACCGCGCTGGAGATCCCTGCTCTTCGTTCCCGCTCACGTTCCGCGATATGTGGAGACGGCGCGCAAGCGGGGTGCAGATGGCGTCATTCTCGACTTGGAGGATTCCGTCCCTCAGGATCAGAAGGGTGAGGCACGGCGACAACTTTCTAAATCCGTGGCAAAGGTCGCGGGCGAGCGCACCTCTGTTTTGGTCCGCGTGAATCGTGGTTTCCGCGCGCTGGCAGCCGATCTCGATGCAGCCGTCATGGCAGGCGTCGATGCGCTTGTTCTTCCGAAGACGGATTCGGCGGAGTGGGTTCTAGAGATCGCGAATGCCGTTTCAGAACTTGAACGGGAAAGAAATCTTCCGCTGGGACGCATCCGGTTCCTTGCCCAGATCGAGACCCCGGGCGCCTTGCAAAGGCTCGCGGCCATTGCGGTGGCGCATCCCAGGATGGTCGCAATGGCGCTCGGTCCCGAAGACTTCAGTGCCGCTGTCGGCGGCTCCCCTGAGTTGGACCTTCTGTTGGCTCCAAACCTTTCTGTTTTGTTTGCCGCCCGTGCGGCCGGCTTGCTCCCGCTGGGCTTCGTCGGGAGCATCGGCGAGTTCTCCGATAGTGATAAACTTCGTGAAGCCGCGACGCGTGCGCGGCGGCTTGGCTTTGTTGGAGCCTTGGCGATCCATCCAACACAAGTGGCCATATTCAATGAGGCTTTCTCGCCAAGCACACAAGAACTCGAATGGGCCCGTCGCGTCCTCGCGAGGGAAAACGATGCCGCGGCGCATGGCAGAGGTGCTTTCGCCTTGGACGGAAAGATGGTCGATGCACCGGTCATTCGAAGGGCTCGCGAAATCATCGCCTTGGATCCGCAAGCCGAGCTGGACGTTTGAGACCTTCGCCAACTGATGAGACCGGACGAGACATCTCAAGAAAGCCACGGCCCTCCAATTGCCTCGCCCGAGGCTCTCTGCAGCGTGGCATAATAATTGCTGTCGCGCCATCGCATTTCGAGATAGATTACACAAATTGGAGTTGGCCCTCGGAAGAGCACCCGTGGATATCAGGCAGTTAAAATACTTTGTCGGCGTAGTGGAAGCTGGCAGTTTTACGAAGGCCGCTGCGCTCCTTCACGTCGCTCAGAGCGCTCTAAGCCTGCATGTGCGTCAACTAGAGGAAGGATTCGGCACCCAGCTGCTGGTTCGCGATAGGACCGGCGTCAGCGTCACGGCGTCCGGAGACAAGCTGCTTGAGCGCGCGCGGATCATCCTGAAGGAAATTCAGCTCACTGAGGCGGAATTGACCAACACAGCCGCTTCCCCTGCCGGGGAGGTGACCATTGGCATTCCGTCCGGAGCCGCTCGCGTGCTGAGCGGCCCCCTGCTTGAATCAGTGAGAGCCGAACTGCCGAGGGTCTCACTAAAGATGATCGAAGGTATGACGGGGCCGCTGGAGGAGTGGATGGCTGCTGGCCGCTTCAATCTGGCAGTTCTCTACCGCACGGCGGATAGTGTGGCACGAATGACAATCTTGGCGCGCGAAGAGCTCTGTCTCGTGGTGCCGTCAGGTGAACCGCCTTTCGAAGATTCGATATCTCTGGCGGATCTACACGCGTTCCCGCTGGCGGTTCCCATGCGCAATAACAATGTCAGACGTTCGGTGGCTGACGTCGTCGCACAACACGGTTGCGCGCTGGACGTCAAGTTTGAAGTGGACTCGCTCTCAACGATCATCAGCATGGTTATAGAAGGAAAAGCCCATTCTATTCTCGCCCCCTCGGCCGTTCAAAAAGAAGCCTCTCAAGGGCTGGTTAGGACGGTCAAAATCGTCGATCCGGTGATCACCCGTTCCGTCGTGCTTGCCGTAAATCCGAAAGATGAGCGTTCTGCGGCCGTCTCCGCGGTCCGCAAGCTCATCCCCAAGGTCGCCAGAGAATTAATTGAGAGTCGGGCCTGGGCAGCCGCGGCACCTGACGCGGCCTGAAGGCTATGTCTTCTTGCGGCCATCAGGATCAGATCGATCTGGATTCCAGATGGATTTCGGCAGTATTCGATATTTGACCTGCCGCGACACTCGCGATGAAATTGGCTCAAGCGAGTTCAGCGGTTCGGTGTCGAATGGCGCTCGTATGGCAAAAATTCACATCAGTGGAGCACGCGATGTCAGACGCCAGGAGCCACGAGCTCTTCATCAACGGCAAATGGCGGGCCGGTGGTAGCAGAGCCACATTGCCGGTAATTAATCCGGCAACGGAGAAGGTATTTGCCTCGGTGGCCTCGGCGACGGTGTCGGATCTGGATGAGACCCTCGCTTCGGCAGAACGCAGCCGCAAGGCTTGGTCTTCACGGCCTGCAAAAGAACGTGCCGAAATCCTGGTAGCAGCCGCAAGAATCTTGGCAACGAAGATTGAAGCGGCAGCCAGGGAGCTGTCGGCCGAACAGGGAAAAACGATTGCCGAAGCGACAGGTGAGTACGCACGCGCCGTCGAAACGCTGGAGTGGAACGGCAGGCATGCCGAAGAGCTGTCGGCCTCGATTCCGATGGCCCCGAACCGGATGATCGTCCCGGAGCCGCTCGGTGTCGTTGCTGCGTTTACGCCCTGGAACTATCCGGCCGTTCTCATCGCCCGCAAGCTTGCCCCCGCGCTGGCGGCAGGCTGCCCGGTGATCCTCAAAGGGGCTGAAGAGACACCGAGCGTGGCTGTCCATATCGTTGAATCATTGCGCCAAGCAGGCGTTCCGGACGGCGTGGTCAATCTGGTCTTCGGTGTGCCGGTGCATATATCGCGGCATTTGCTCAGTTCGCCAATCGTGAAGGTCTTGACTTTCACCGGTTCAACCGCTGTTGGAAAACAGCTGGCCACGCTTGCCGCGAATAACTTGCAGCGTTGCATCCTCGAACTCGGTGGACACTCGCCGGTTATTGTGTGTGAGGATGCCGACTTGGCAAAGACCATCCCGGCTATTTCGGAATACAAGTTCGAGTGCGCGGGGCAGAGCTGCAATGCGCCGAGCAGGATTCTTGTCGCTCGGTCTCTCTATGAGGAATTCTTGTCCCGGATGACGGATGCGGCTCGCAAGATCAAGATCGGGCTACCAGACGACCCTGCAACGGAAATGGGGCCGATGGCGAACGCACGGCGGATTGAGGCCATGGAACGCCTGACCAAAGACGCGGTCGAACGCGGCGCTCGCATCGAGACCGGTGGCGCCCGCCTTGTCCGACCCGGCTTTTACTGGCCGCCAACCATCCTGACGGGCGTACCGAAGGAAGCGAGAGTGCTTCATGAAGAGCCGTTCGGGCCGATCCTCACGGTGGCGCCGTTCGACACGCTCGAGGAGGCGATCGAGGAAGCCAACGCCACTGAGTATGGCTTGGCCGCTTACTTCTTCACGGGCGCTGCCGATGCGCAACAGAAGCTTATCAACGGTCTTTTGGCGGGCGCTGTCAGTGTGAATTACCTGAAAGGGGTTTCCGCGGACGCGCCCTATGGAGGCATCAAGCAAAGCGGCTATGGATACGAGGGCGGCGAGCAGGGGGTGCGAAGCTTTCAAAGCCTCAAGATGGTGAATGGCCTCGGATCATTTGGATGAGTTTTCGTGAATAGAAGAACACGGACCATCGCCGGCAAGGATATCACAAGGAGCGTTGCCGACGCCCTTCAGTACATCTCGTACTACCATCCTCCAGATTACATCCGGTCTCTTTCGCAGGCCTACGCGCGCGAACAGAGTCCAGCGGCGAAGAATGCAATAGGGCAGATTCTGCTGAACTCCCGCATGGCGGCCTTCGGCCGGCGGCCGATCTGCCAGGACACCGGCCTTGTGGTGGTCTTCGCGAAGGTCGGCATGGACACCCGCATCAAATCAACGATCAGTTTCGCAGACCTCGTGAATGAGGGCGTCCGTCAGGCATATCTCGACCTGGACAATCCCCTTCGGGCCTCGATCGTTGCCGATCCGCTCGCCGGACGGGTCAATACTCGTGACAACACGCCGGCGGTCGTCCACGTTGACCTCGTGCGGGGCAATCAAATTGAAATCACCATTGCCGCAAAGGGTGGCGGGTCAGAGAACAAGGCACGTTTTACTACCTTGAACCCCAGCGCCTCCGTTGCCGATTGGGTGGTTGACACAGTCGCGACGCTTGGCAGTGGGTGGTGTCCACCCGGCCTGATCTCGATTGGCATCGGTGGCAGCGCGGAAAAGGCGATGCTGCTGGCCAAGGAGGCCATGAACGAGCCCATCGACATGTCGGAATTGATCGCGAGGGGGCCATCAACTGCGGAAGAAGGACTACGGGTCGAGCTTTATGAACGGATTAACGCGCTGGGGATCGGCGCGCAGGGCCTTGGTGGCCTGACGACAGTCGTCGACGTCAAGGTTGCGACCTATCCTACTCATGCCGCGTCCAAGCCCGTGGCGCTCATTCCGCAATGCGCCGCCAACCGGCACCTGAAGTTTACCTTGGATGGCTCTGGACCAATCAGGCTGGAGCCGCCCGATTTGCGCGAATGGCCCGAAATTGGAACCGACGAATTGAGTCCAGCCGGCGTACGAAAAGTGAACCTCGATGCGCTGACCAAGCAACAGACGGCGTCGTGGCGTTGCGGGGAAACGCTCCTTTTGTCCGGAAAAATGCTAACGGGCCGTGACGCCGCCCACAAGCGAATGGTCGAGTTGATCGACGCCGGCAAGCCGCTTCCGTTCGATCTGCAGGGGCGCGTAATCTACTACGTTGGACCCGTCCGCGCCGTGAGAGATGAGGTCGTCGGACCGGCTGGCCCAACAACCTCCAGCCGCTTGGACGATTTTACGGACAAGGTGCTCGCGGAAACCGGGCTTTTCGCGATGGTGGGCAAAGCGGAGAGAGGACGGGCGGCCATCGAGTCGATCGTAAGATACAAAACGCCATATCTCATCGCAGTAGGGGGGGCTGCCTACCTGATATCGAAATCGATCAAATCAGCGCGGCTCATTGCCTTCGACGACCTGGGCATGGAAGCAGTCTATGAATTCGAGGTGCAGGATATGCCTGTCATCATGGCTGTCGATATTGAGGGAAACTCCATTCACAATTCCGGGCCTCTTGAGTGGCGCAAGCGCATGGCTGCGGATGGCATCGCACGCAACATCGGCGTTTGAGCCTTCCGACCAAGCTCGGTTGGGCGGCGTCAATTCCATTGTCGATAACGGCTTTAGAGCAGAAGGTCATGAAGTCGAAACCCAATCCTGCGCTCCTGGACGCTTGGGACTTCCGGATTCTCTCCGAGATTCAGTCAGACGGCCGGATTTCAAAAAGCGAGCTTGCAAAACGCGTTCATCTTTCGGCGTCGGCCTGCTCGGAGCGGCTCCGTGCACTCAAGGTCGCAGGGATTATTGAGGGGTTCTACGCGCGGCTGAGTCCGGCCCTCATCGGTGGCATGGTCTTTGTCATGGTGGAGGTCGTGCTGGAACGTCATCGCCTCGAGGACCAAAGACACTTCGAGACTGCGATCGGAGAATTTCCGGAAATCCTGGATTGCTGGGCTATCGGCGGGCGGATCGATTATCTGATGCGCGTCGCATCTCCTTCTATGGCTGCGTATCAGGATTTCATGGAGGGACTGCTGCAGGCAGGCTTGGGGATTGATCAATATTACAGTCTTGTCGTGACCAAACCAATCAAGTCCAATTCACCAATCCCCTTGTCCGCACTAAGGCGACGGTAAACGCCGACGCCTTCGTTTCCACGGCTTTTGGTCCCGATTCCGCGAATTCGTCGGCGAAGGACGTGCATTCCCGCGAAACTGGAGAGGCGTTTGCGGTATGGTAATTGCTAAGGAGGCGGCCGGCCGAGTGCCCTCCGCCAATCCATCGCGAGGAGAGGACTATGCGGTTGAGCAATCTGGGAACCGAGCAACTCAGAGAGAAGGATCGAAGCTTCGTCTTTCATCCGTCTACGCATCTGGCCAAGCACAGCCGAAGCGAGACCCCAAATCGGATCATGGCCGGTGCGGAAGGCGTGTACATCTGGGATACCGAAGGCCGAAAGAGCCTCGACGGTTTCGGTGGGCTCTACTGCGTCAACATGGGATATGGCTGCACGGAAATTGCCGAGGCCATTGCCAGGCAAGCACACGAATTGCCGTTTGCCCATGTCTATGCAAGTCAAGGAACAGAGCCAGTCGCCCTCTTGGCAGAGGCCGTGGTCGAGTATTTTGGTCAGAACATGCGAAGGGTCTTTTTCGGCCTTTCCGGCTCCGACGCCAACGAAACCAACATCAAGCTGGTCTGGTACTACAACAACATTCTGGGCCGCCCCGAAAAGAAGAAGATCATATCGCGTCATCGCGGCTATCATGGGTCTGGGCTGGTCACCGGGAGCCTGACAGGCCTTGCCTTCTTCCATAATTTCTTCGACCTGCCGCTCGATTTGGTGCGCCATACCACGACGCCGCACCACTATCGCCAAGCGCATGACGGCGAAAGTGAGCAAGCGTTCTCGAAACGCTGCGCGGACGAACTTGAAGCCCTCATCCTCGCTGAAGGCCCGGAGACCGTTGCAGCTTTTATCGGAGAGCCGGTGCTTGGGACAGGCGGTATCGTTCCGCCCCCAAAAGGATATTGGGCCGCTATCCAAGGCGTGCTCGACAAGTACGATATCCTTCTGATCGCCGACGAAGTGGTCTGCGGGTTTGGACGAACCGGCGAGAAATTCGGTTCCCACCTCTACGGCATGCGGCCGGATTTCGTGACCATCGCCAAGGGTTTGAGTTCCGCCTACTTGCCCATCTCCGGGTCAATCATTGGCGACCGCGTCTGGTCGGTCTTGGAACAAGGAACAGAAAAGCACGGCGCCCTCGGCCATGGCTGGACATATTCGGGTCACACGCTTTGCGCTGCGGCCGCGCTCGCCAATATTCGACTCCTAAAGGAAAAAAATATCCTGGAGCATGTCCGCGATGTCGGACCGTATTGGCATGCCCGCATGAATGCCGAACTGGCGGGACACTCCATCGTCGGCGAGGTTCGTGGTGTCGGAATCCTCTCCGCCGTAGAGCTGATGCGAGATCCAAAACAAAGGATACCGTTTGAATCCGATCTGCAGGTCGGCGTTCGCGCCGCCGCTGCTTTGTTCGAGAACGGTGTCATCGGCCGCGCTATGCCGCACGGCGATATCCTCGGCTTTGCCCCGCCTTTGATCATCACCCGCAAGGAGATCGACATAATCGTCGACGCAACCGCTAAATCTGTCGAGACAACCTATCGCGCGCTGAAGGCCGAGGGTGCGGTATGAACAGCGCCCACGCAAGCGAGCCCCAGATTCGACGACGTCCCGGTAACCAACGTGGTGTTCCCCTGGGGTGAACTTTCCCACGGACCAGACGCTTTGACGTCATGCTGTCGTTAGGACTGGTCGTCCATTGGTGCCCATTGGTGAAAACGGGTTAACAGCGCATTTCGCGCCGAGCCGACCGAAACTGCTAAATTTCAAGCCGTCAGATTCTAAGCATGCTTCGGATGACTTCGATCGCAAGCGGTAACCAAATCACTTCTGCCGCCGCTGTCCTGTTGCCCAAGACCAGGGCGTTTGTGCGGCGCGCCCTGCCGGTGTACCTCCCCACCGGCAGGGCGCCTTTTTTGACCCGCTGGATCAGGGTGATTGTAGCGCGTCCGCAATCGAGAATTCGAGAGGGAGGCCATCTGTATATCCGGATGGCACATCGAGCTTCGATATTTTTATTGCACCATGGCAATCGCCCACAATTGCAGCGTAGACGCGCGGCTGACGGCAGCCGGCGTGGAGGTCGCACGCAACCCCCTTCACATGATCGAAGGTCCACGGAGTAGTCACCGCAGTGAATTCTCTCCAGCGTCCAATATCTCGGGGGCGAGTCTCCTCGCCGTAGCTGCCAAGAAGCCAGAAAGTCCCAGGTTTTATTGAAAACAAGCCGCAGGAGAAAATGCAGCTCGTCTTCGAAACTTTGCTGGAAGAATTGTCTTTGAGCGTCGATCAGGTAGATTTGCGTGACGCACTGGCTAACGCGGCCGGCGCCTTCGACATTCGCGCATTCGCTTATCTGTCTCTGGTGCCTGATGGCGTCACAAAGCCCAGGCTGATATCGAACTATCATTCCGGCTGGACGTCGCACTACTTGCGCCACCAATATGAAAGGATCGACCCGGTCATAGGATGGGCAAGATACAGCGGATTTCCCTTCCGGTGGGGACCGAGTTTCGGCTATGCCGGCATTTCAAAGCGACAGCAACAGCTTTTCGATGAGGCTGCCGAATTCGGCATCTGCTGCGGACTGACGATTCCACTTCTCAATCGCCGCGGTGGTGTCGCTGCGATGACCTTCGCGGCAGACAGGCTTGATCCGACTTTCCTGCGCATCGCCGAGCAATATGAACAGACGCTCGAGATTATGGCGACGTGCTTTCACATTGGCGTTCGCCGCAAGCTTTCGGGTGGTCTGGCGGTGGACGGCGTTTTGCTGACGCCCCGTGAGTACGAATGCCTGCAATGGACGGCGAAGGGCAAGTCCGCCTGGGAGATCGGCTGCATCCTGGCAATTAAGGAGCGCACGGCCGCTTTCCATCTGGACAATGCGAAGAAGAAGCTCGGCGTGCGCACCAAAAATCAGGCAGTGATGCTGCTGGCCTCCTCACGATCATCAATTTTCTGAGGAACAGAATCCCTCTTTGATCCACCTGTGCAATTGCACAGGCAGTCGCGGCATGAAGGTTCGCCTCCAATGGCAGGGTCATACCTGCGAGGAGACCATCATGATTGAGCTTATTGCGCCCGGCTGGTACGGCGCCTTTGCCGACGAACTTCACGAAATGCACCGCCTGCGCTACCGCGTCTTCAAGGAACGGCTCGACTGGAACGTGCGCACCACCGGCGGCTTCGAGATCGATTCATTCGATTCCCTGGAACCGCACTATCTAGTGTTGCGCGATTCCGCCGGTCGCGTCGGGGGCGGCGTACGCCTTCTGCCCTCGACGGGGCCGACGATGCTGCGAGATGTCTTTTCGAGGCTATTGGAAGGGAGAGCGGCACCCGAGGAACCGAGTGTCTGGGAAAGCAGCCGTTTCGCCCTTGATCAGTTGTGTGCGTCAAGTTCTGCAAAAATGGCGTGGCATTCAGCGGTGACGTTGGCGTGTCCGCCGCGCAGCCCCCG
>NZ_JBVVPW010000059.1:0-16532 GCF_055811385.1 Mesorhizobium sp. WSM4849 | reverse complement strand
CCTCGCGCCGAACTGCCAGCTGCCGGGAATGTTCCTTGCGACCTGGAAAAATCACGAACCTCTATTCGGATCAAAGCTGCGCCCTGTGTTTTGCGTTGCCTGGGCCGATCGACGCCTGAGCGCCGCGAGCCTCAGTCGAGCGTTCGCAGCATATCCGCTTCTTTTTCCAGGATGGTGGCCACTTCCTCGGGCTCCAGATGCGTCATCATCAGGCTCACACAGCATTCGAGGTAGGTGATCGAGGCGCGTCTCAGAAAGGCAGCCGTTTCCCGTTCGGCCATTTGCTCGATGTCCTTGGCGGATCTTTTTCGATGCACGGGCCCGTTCTCCATGCCGATATCCACGCCCAACGGCGAGCTCGACCGGATGTTCCCACAATGAAAAAAAGTGAAAGCGCCTGTCGGGACGGTCACGGACCTCACCACGACCATGCCGAGGGCGCAGCGATCCCCGACTTCAGGCCGGCAGGTTTTGCAGTCGGCCTGAAGCGGACCTCACGCTTGTCGCAATTGGGGAAATTCGGTCCTCGTCACGGCTGGCCTCGATCTCCGTAAAATAGCTGATCGTCCGCATCAGGCCTTGCTTGAGCGGCACCTTTGGCGACCAGTCGAGAAGGGCTTTTGCACGGGAAATGTCCGGTTGCCGCCGGCGAGGGTCGTCTTGCGGCAGTGGGAGGAATTTGAAGACCGAGTTGCTATGTGTCAAATCTCTCACCAATCCGGCCAGTTGAAGAACGGTGAATTCCCCAGGATTGCCCAAATTGACCGGTTGGCGCGGATTGGGATCGACATCCATGAGGCGGACCAGACCGTCGACCAGTATCGGAGACGTAGCAGAACGACCTGGTCTGCAGCCCGTCGCCGAAAATCGTCAGTGGCCTCTTTTCGAGCGCCTGCATCACCAGGTTCGAGACGATCCGGCCGTCGGCGGGATCCATCCTCGGCCCATAGGTGTTGAAGATGCGCGCGACCCGGATCTCGGCCATTTCGGTCCTCAAATAGTCGAAGCACGAGGTTTCGGCGGTTCGCTTGCCCTCGTCATAGCAGGCACGAGGACCGGTGCAGTTCACGTGACCGGCATAGTCTTCCCTTTGCGGGTGCTGTTCCGGGTCGCCATACACTTCGCTTGTCGATGCCTGCAGGAAGCGCGCATTGTTTCGGGCGGCGAGCTCAAGCAGATTGAGGGTTCCGATCACGCAGGTTCGCGTGGTGTGGATCGGATCAGCCTGGTAGCGCGGCGGCGATGCGGCGCACGCCAGGTTGAAAATGCGGTCGACCGGCTCAGCAAGGTCCAAAGGTCGACAAATATCCTGCTCGATCAGCCGGAAACGAGGACGGTCCATCATCGAGACGATGTTTTCCATCCGACCGGTAAGAAAATTGTCGACACAGATCACCCGGTACCCAGTCTGAGGCAGCGTTTCGCAAAGATGCGAACCGAGGAAACCCGCGCCGCCGGCGACGAGCGCCGTCTTGGTCCGTTGCGTCCTTCTTGATCGCCGCATCTCTATTTTCTCCTGTCTGCCAGTCATGCTGCACTTTCGATGCCCAGATCGAGAGCTGGACGTGCCGATCTTGGCCGCGCCAGCAGCGAAACCAATTCGCGGGCTCTCGCGGCGCTGGTATGTGCCGCCAGGATCGTTGCACGCGCTCGCTTGGCCATAGCCAGCCTGACGCGGTCGGATTGGCTGGACAGGATATCGATCACGTCTTCGGCATGGCCGGCCGTGTTGATCGTGGTCGTCGGAAAGAAGCTGTCCAGACCGGTCCAGCGATCGCTGATGATTGCCGTGCCACAGGCAGCCGCCTCGAAGAGGCGTACGCTGGGAGACCACCCAGCCGCTATCATGGAGCTGCGCGTGACGTTCAACGTATAGCGCTGGCGGCTGTAGAACGAGGCGTGGTCCGCCGGCGGCAAGTGCTCGATGCGATCGACATTGCCTGGCCAGACGGTCTCGGACGGGAATTGCGAGCCGGCCACGACGAAGCGACGGTCCGGCATGCGTCTTGCCGGTTCAAGCAGGAGAGCATCCAGTGTCGCCTGCCGGTCCGAGCTGTAGGTGCCGAGGTAGCCAAGGTCCCAGCAGATCGGATCGGCCGTCCGGCGATGCCGCTCGGGGTCGACGGAGCAGTAGAGCGGCTCGGCGCGCCGTGCACCAAAATCCGCCGCCAAACGGGCGAGCGTTGGCCCGCCGGTGAATGAGAAATAGACGTCGAAATACGGAATCTGCCGTCGGCATAGGTAGTCGCAATCATCCGCGGCGAGCTTTGCCAGCGTGACCGGCGTGTCGATGTCGTAGAAGCAGAACTGGCCCGTGCACAGGGAGGCGACGATGTCGATGACGGCTCGCCCCTCCGGAACGAACGACCCAACCACCACGACATCGGCCTGCTGCAGGCAGCCGGCATAGGTCCGACGAAGATCCTTCGTCGTTTCGTAGTAGCGCAACGTGCAGAAATCCGGGTTACGCAGATCGCGATGGTTCGCGTACCATGGCACGTCGCGCTCCAGGAAGGTGATGCGATGGCCGAGCTGGTGCAGGCCCTTGAGCAACCCACGAAAGGTCGTGGCGTGGCCGTTTCCCCATGAAGAGGACAAAGACAGGCCAAGAAAGACGATATCCAGCCGCTTGGTCATTCGGCTGCCTCCACGGTGGGGCGCTCGAAATGACGCCTGAAGACAGCGTCGGCCACAGCGGCCCTTAACGCGTAGGTATGCTCGGCGAGAACACGCCGAAGCGCAGATGCGCCGATCGCCCTTGCCCGCTGGGGTGTGAGGGTGCGCATGATTTCGGCGACATCGTTGCCATCGCGCGCCACCAGGATCTCTTCCCCGGGGGCCAGGAACAATTCGACGCCGAGCCAGGCGTCGGTGATGAGGCATGCGCCGGCACCGGCAGCCTCGAAGACGCGCGTGGCAGGCGAAAAGCCGTTGGCGGCCATGCTGTCGCGGCTGATGTTCAGCACCGCCTTGGGGGTGACATTGAACGCATTGTGGTCCCGCGTCCCGACGTGGCCGAGCCATGCGACATTTGCCGGTAGCTGCTTGTCACCCCAACCCGATCCGCCGAGCAGGAAACGCTGATCGCCCGAACGGCTGGCCGGATCAAGGAAGAAAGCTTCGACGCGTGCTTCACGGTCCGGCAGGCGGTTGCCGAGAAAGGCAAGATCGCAGGCGAAACGCTTATCCTTCGCGACCGGATGGTGCGTTTCGGGATCGAGCGCATTGTAGATCGGCACGCATTCGGCAGCCCCCAGCGCACGATAGGCCCAGACGACCGGATCGCCGCCGCCATAGGTGAGGACAAGGTCGATCTCCCGCAACGCGCGGTGCAGGGGGTGATCCGGCTCGTCGCGCAATTGGCCCAGAGTGGCCGGTGCGTCGACATCCCAGAACACTGTCAGCGCATCCGTACGGGCGTGGTCGAGCACCGCGCGTAGCAGCGCCTCGTCTTCGAAGCCTACTCCGCTCGCCTTGACGACGATGTCGGCTTCGCCTGCGCTTGCTGCCACCTGCATCAACGCATGCGGGGTCGCCTCGTAGATGACGACGTTGCACCAGTCTGGTGCCTCGATATCGCGGTTCTTCTGCCTGTCGTAGACGTCCGGTTCATAGAAAGTGATCTCGTAGCCGAGCTGAGAAAGAGCCTTGAGCAATCCGCGGTAATAGGTCGCCGCGCCGTTCCAATAGGACGACAGCAGGCTCGATCCATAAAATGCAATCTTCATGCGACTGTCTCCTCTATGGCGATGCGATCGATGGCTTGGCGGTTGCCGCATTCGGCGAGCACGTCGAACAACTCGTCGGCCCGGTGCCGGCAAGTGTGTCGCGTCCGGATGGTTTCGAGGCCGGATTTCACCAGCGAGGCGGCCAGGTCAGCATCGTCCAGCACGTCGCCAAGATGACGGCACATCTCGGATCCGTCGCGCGCGAAAAGAAAGTCGATGCCTGGCCTGAAGAGTTGTTCGACATCGGCCCAAGGCGCCGACACGAGCGGGATGCCACAGGCGAGCGCCTCGAACATGCGGATCGTCGGGATGCCGGGTAGGTTCTCCCGATACGGGCGCCGCGGGATGTGGACGGTAACGCGGTGGGCCGCGAATGCCTTGGGCACATCGGCATTGGCAATCCAGCCTTCGTAACCCAGGCCGGCGGCAGCAAGATCGGCGAGCGCTTCGCGTGGATAGCGCACGCCATGAACAGTGCCAGCCAGGGCCAGTTCTTCCACTGGATTGATCAGGAATTCCTTGATTTCGGCACTGCGCTCGTCATCACCCCAGTTGCCGATCCAGATCAGGTCTGCTGTAGGGTCGATCTCCGGGTGCGGCTTGAACAGGCGCTCATCCGCCGCCTCGTGCCAGGTGAAAGCACGTTTGCCCCAGCCGGCGCGAAGATAGCTTTCCCGCAACGCCTCGCCGAAGGCGAGCACGCCGTCATAATACTCCAGCCGCAGAGCCGAGATCGCCTGCGTCGCCGAGACGGCGCGATGGTGGGTGTCATGGAACAGAAGCGTAAAGCCGCCTCCATTCGCCCTGGCCCTGCCGATGCGCTCGACAAGGCCGGGGTCAGTCCATTCGTGGACGATCACCACATCGGCGTCTGCAATCCAGCCTTCATGATCGAAGGAGGCATCGTAGGTCACCGGCATCAGCTCCGGAAAATCCTTTCTGAAGCGCTCGACCGCGTAGGGCCCTTTCTCTGCCAGCAGGTTCGAACGGCTCCAGCCGTCTGCTGGTTCCAGCGCGATCGCCTGGTGCCCGCGTGCAACAAGCTCCCGCATGATGCCGCGCAGGAAATGTGCGTTGCCGTGATTCCAGTCGGAGACGACCGAATGGCTATAGAACAGGAACCGCATTGTCAGCGTTCCGCAACGGCCAGGGCGGCCCGATCGTAGATGTCGTGCATGGCCGCCGCTTGCCCTGCCGGTGAAAACTTGCGCGCTCGGCGTGCGGCGGCTTCGCCGAGCCGGCGCCTATGTTGGGCGTCGTCGGAGAGACAATCGACACATCTGGCGAGATCGCGTGGATCATGGGCGTCGTAGAAAATAGCCGCGCCATTCCACAATTCGCGATAGGTCGGGATGTCGGCAAGCACCAGGGGTGTTGCGGACGTCGCTGCCTCCAGTGCGGCAAGGCCAAAGGGTTCATAGACGGACGGCGATACGAAGATGCCGGCCCGCGCCATCAACCGACGCACCTCATCGTGGCAGACAGAGCCCAGAGGAACGGCGTTGCTGAAACTGGCGCGTTGGCCATCGGCGGCCTCGAGCGGCCCGGCAGCAAAGACGGGCCATTTCGTCAGCGCTGCTGCCTTGTCCAGGGTGGCTGCGTTCTTTCCTTCGTCCCACCAGCGCGCGGCGGCGACAACCACTGGTTCCCGCCTCTCTGATTTTGGACCCGGCCGTGTGCCGTTGCTGACAACGCTCAGCCGGGCGATCGGCCCGTAGCAGGCCTCGAGCATGTCGGCATGGCTGCGGCTGGGCGCGACTACCGCATTGGCCCAATCGAAACCGCGTCTGTTGCGGTCCTTCTGCCACGCCCATTCGCCGTCCACAGCCTGTCCCCTGACGGCGTGGAGCCAGGTCACGACGCATGAGTGCGAGACCGTCACGACCGGGCAGGGCAGATCAAGTCCCACGGCCTGCGTCGGCGCATTGAGATGGACGAGGTCGATCGCGTGATCGCCAACGAGCGCGCGCAGTTCCTGCGGCAACATTTCCAGATCGCTCTCGTTGCGGGTCATCCAGTCCGGCGGTGTCTTGAGCCACGTCAAGGCCGCGAAAGCCTGTGCCTCCTTCGCCTGCTCCTCGGACGGGACCGGGCCTAGCCCGGCGAGCACGATGCTGTCGCCGCCATGAGCCAACTCCCGCGCCAGATCGAGCGCGTAGCGCCAGACGCCGCCGACGGCATCGACGGTCATCAGGACTCGCCGCGGGCGACGGATCAGTGTCTGCAACATGTCGCCTCCAACTCGGCCAGCGCTCGCGGGCGCTTCTCCTGGATGTCGCTGAACGTCCGGAACGAGGCCAAGTAATGCTCGTGGGCGCGCTCCCAGGCGAGATCGTCGGGCTCGCCCCAAAGCTCGCGATAGCTGGGCGAACTGGGGTAGGGATAGAGCGGCACCGGCTCGTTGGCCCACACGCCGCGATCAATGAGGTGCTTGCGCCAATGATCGACCAGAGCCGGATCGTCCTCGACTACGCCGATCAGATTGGCCTGGACGAAGGGGACGTGACGTCGTGCATTGACCAGCAAAGCGGCCAGTTCCTCGGTGCCCAGCCGGCAGCGCTTTGCCAGCATGGCCCGGCCTTCCACCGTCAGGCTTTCAAGGCCGGCTTCGATCGAAACGCAGCCGGCGGCACCCAGCAGTTCCAAGAGCTCAGGTTTCCAAAGATCGATGCGGGTCTGCACTCCGAACTTGACGTCGCGGTCGACCAGTGCCTCCAGCAGCGCCTTCTGCGGCAGGAAGATCTCGTCGATAAAATAGATGTAGCCGACGCCTTGCCCGATGAGCCGATCGATTTCCGCGATGATCGCATCGTGGTTCCTGCGGCGGTAGGCATCGCGGAAATCGATCTTGGCGCAAAAGCTGCAATTGTAGGGGCAGCCGCGAGACGCCTCGACCTCCGCTCCGAAACCCACTTGATCGTCGTCGAACCGGTGGTGATGGTGCGGATGCGCGGCAATCCAATCGGACGGCCAGTTGAGCGGCGGATGATCGACAAACGAACTGGCGTGAACGCCGCCACTGCCGACAAGTGTTTCCTGGTCGAGATGAGCGGTGTGGGGCACGGCGCTCCAATCGTCACGGCGGGCGAGTTCGGCGACGACCTCTTCGCATTCGCCACGCACGACGACATCGACGCCCAGCTTGCGCAGCGTCGGCGCCGGCGTCGCCGAGCCGTGCGGCCCGACAGCCACTGTGCGGCCGCCGCGCCCGGCGAGGCGGTTGAGGAAGTCGGCAGGCACACGCAGCTCGGGCGGCGCGCAGCGCCAGAACAAATAGGTCGGCGCCGTGCTGACGACGGTCATGGCTGGTGCGAAGGCGGCGACGTGATCGGCAAGTGCTGCGTTGTCCAGCTTCTGGATTTGCCCGTCCAGCATCAGTACCTGATGGCCGTCGGCCTCCAGCAAGGCTTTCGAGTAGCCCAGTTCCAGCGGCAGATGTGGCTGGCGACAGCCGAAATAGATGCTGTCCTCGTAAGTCCAGAACGGATTGACCAGGGCGACTTTCATGCCACGTTCCTCGCTGGTTCAGGCTCGAGGCGGTGACGCTGCAGCCAGTCGGCGAGGTCGCGGACGCCGTCGCGCCAGCAGACATGCGCTTTCCAGCCGAGCGTTGCTTCTATCTTGCGGGTGTCGGCGACAAAGAAAGGTTGGTCGCCGGTGCGTTCCCGGTCGTAGCGGATCGAGAGGTTTCGCCCGGTCAGCTCGCCGATCTCCTTGAGCAGCATGCGCAGGCTGACCGCGTTGCCCGGTCCGCCACCGAGATTGAATGCTTGGCCCCGGATGTCGTCGATCCTGGCAAGTACCCCGCGATAGGCCGCAACGGCGTCGGAGACATGAAGGATATCGCGCACCTGCTTGCCGTTGCCGTAGATCGTGATCGGCCGGCCGGAAAGCGCGCTGAGCAGAAAATGGGCGACCCAGCCCTGGTCCTCCGTGCCGAACTGGCGCGGCCCGTAGATGCAGCTCATGCGCAGGACCGCGGTCGGCAGATCGTACGACTTGGCATAATCGAGCACATATTGGTCGGCGGCGCCTTTGGAGCAGCCATAGGGCGTGCAGAAATCCAGACCGCAGGTCTCGTCTATGCCGTTGGCGCCGATGCCGGTATCGCACGGCACGCACCGATCGTCCTCTTCGCGCACTGTAACGTCGGGCAGGCCGCCATAGACCTTGTTCGTGCTGGCGAAGATGACGGGAATGCGTCGGCCGCTGCGGCGAGCCGCTTCCAGGACGTTGAAGGTTCCGCGAAGATTGATGTCGAAATCTTCGCTTGGCTGGACGAGGCTTGTGGTGACGGCGGTCTGCGCGGCGAGATGGAATATCGCCTTGGCATGCGCCAAAAGCGGCGCCAGCACGCCTTCGTCCCGGACATCCACGGTTTCCACGGCAAGTTGATTGCCGTGCTTCTGCGCCAGCCAGGCCAGGTTCTGATCGACGCCCGGGCGGCTGAGATTGTCGATGACCAGCACCGGCACCCCATCCGACAACAGGCTGTCGGCCAGGTTCGAGCCGATGAAGCCGCTGCCGCCGATGATGGCAACCGACGCTTCACGAAAACCGTCCGGCCTCATGATACCAGTCCTCGCTCTTCGAGTTCCCGTTTCATGTCGGCGCCGCGGTCGATGGCGACCGTGTTGCGCACCCATGCGACGAACTCGTCGAGTGAATCCTCCAGCCGGTGTTGCGGCTCGAAACCGAGCAGTTCGCGCGCCTTCGAGATGTCGGCGAAGCAATTGCGGATATCGCCGGCGCGCGCCTTGCCGAGGATATCAGGCCGATGGTCCGGCACGCCCATAGCGTCGGCGAGCAGCCGGGCGACCTCGCTGATCGCGTAGGCTCGTCCGCTGCCGATGTTGATGACGTGGCCGCGCGCCTGGCGTTGTTCCAGCGCCAGGCGGAAGGCGCGGGCGACGTCGCGCACATGCACAAAGTCGCGTTTCTGCTCGCCATCTTCGAAAATCATCGGCCGCTGTCCATTGGCGAGGCGGGAAGCGAAATTCGCCAGAACGCCGGTGTACGGGTTTGACAGCGCCTGTCCGGCGCCGAAGACGTTGAACAGGCGCAGCGCCACCGCGTCGACGCCATAGGCATCGCCGAAGATCAGCACGGCGCGCTCCTGGGCATATTTCGTCAGCGCATAGATCGAGGCGAGGTCGACCGGCTTTTCCTCGTCTGTCGGCAGCGGCGACAGGCTTTCATCCGCCGCCGACAGCGGATTCCATTGGCCGCTCTTGACGTCGTTGGCCTGCCGCCGTGCATTGTCGACACGCCGGCCGCCGGGCGTGGCATAGAGACCCTCGCCGTAGACGCTCATCGACGAAGCGACGACGATCCGCTCGACCGGATGTTTGATCAGTGCCTCGAGCAGGGTGGCGGTGCCGAGGTCGTTCGCGCCGACATAGCGGGCGATCTCGTACATGGACTGGCCGACGCCGACCTCGGCGGCGAGATGGATGGTGGCGTCGACGCCCTGGAGCGCCTCGGCGACGGCGTCGCGATCGCGAACGTCGCCTTTGATCAGGTCGGCTCCTGCCGACAGGCTGATCGCCTCGCTGCCGTGCACCTGTTCCAGCAGCGCATCGAGAATGCAGACGGCATAACCATGTTCAACGAGTTCCTGGACGACGTGGCGGCCGATGAAACCGCACCCTCCTGTAACCAGTATGCGTTCCACGACAACTCCTTACGCAGTTGGCCTTGGCGCCCCGAACTGTTTGGCAAAAGGTTTGTTCCCTTCTCCTTCAACAAAGATGGTTGGGGGTCCCTCAAACCGAGGTGAACGCATCGCGAACAGGCCTTAGGCCTGCGCTGGAACATTGCAGCGCCTTTGGGGTTAGGCGCTCGTCCGGCCTGTGGGCGAAAGATGCGGATGTGCCTGTGGTGTCATGGAAACGGTTCCGCATACATGCAAGCAGACCTGATCATGAGGATTACGCGCCTACGAAACCTGGGAAGGAGATTCCAATGTCTGAAGCGAAGACAACCACCAATCGTGACGAGATCCGCCAATGGGCCGAAGATCGCGGTGGCCGACCTGCGGTTGTACGAACTAAGGGCGAGGGCGGCATCTTGCGGATCGATTTTGGCGAGCCCGAGGAGAACCTCGAAGCCATCGAATGGGATGCGTTTTTCCGGATTTTCGATGAAAACGACCTGGCCTTCCTTTACCAGGAGGAAATGGGCGGCGGTAAAACCAGCCGATTCAACAAGTTCATCAACCGCAACCAGAGAGGCTGACAAGGCTCCTATGTCAGCGGTTTCGGGTAGCGCTGAGATCGTCTCACTTTTAATAGAGAATTCCACTCTAGCTCACTTCGTTTCGTGAGGCAGCCGTTCCAAATATTCAAGACCCAATGGAACAACTCACAGGTGAGCCGCTTCGACGGCCGAACGGTCGCAGCCTCAGTGCAACAGGCTCGTTCCGCTCGACCTGGCGACACTTCGCATGATGCCGTTCAGCCAATCTTCGGTCGACACGCCGGCCCGCCTTCTGTCGATCTCGCCGATGGCTCGCTCCAGCGTTCGCTCGACCAGCCGGTCGGAAGCGCCCACGTCGCCCAGAAGCAGACGCGCTGCGAGCCTGAGCTTCGGCAAGAGTGAAAACACGTTGTCTGACAAGTTCACTGGAGGGCCGCCCGCCAAGGCAGATATTTCCGGAGGGAACAAGGCATCGAAGATGGCGTGGCTATCCAATGATTTTCGAAGATTGCTGGCGTGGCGCAGACGTTCCAGGATGACGATATCCTCGTCGCCGCTGCAGGAGACGGGCTGGATTGCCGACACGGTCGAGGTGTGGTCGACGCCACGCATTTGCCCTTGCCAGATGACGTGGTCGCCCTCGCATTCCGAGAGCCGGTCAATGCCCTCGGCCAAGGGGCTACAGGGGCAGGTAAGTGAATTTCCCGCCTATAAAAGCAAGTTCGCAGAAATTTGCCGCGCCAAAATGTTGCGTACATTCGAAACTTGCCACTGGCCGTTGCGCGCTGTTCGAACGCCGCGGTTGTTTAGAGCGATTGCCAGTCCACGTAGGCTGGTGATGCCCGACCGCTGAATGGAAGCGATGATTGGCAGCACGGTCTGGGCAAACCGGTCGGCTTCTTCGATCGACATCTTCCGACCCTTCGCCGCAGCTTCGGCGGTGTTGGTCGGATTGCCGAGCTTAATGCTCGTCCTGCGTGAGGCGAGGGCGGCTTTGGTGCGCTCCGAGATCAATCGCCGCTCCTTCTCTGCCAAAGCGGCGTAAAGGTGCAGCATAAACGGGTCGGCGTCAGCGCCGAGTTGGGCGACGATGAACGGAACGCGCTGGACCATCAGTCCGGCAATGAAGGCGACATCACGAGAGAGGCGATCGAGCTTGGCCACGACCACCAGGGCATTTTGTCTGGCGGGCAAGGGCGAGGGCGGCATTCAATTGCGGCCGTCGATCAAGAGCATCCGCGCCCTTTTCCGGTTTCGATCTCGGTGAACTCCTGGAGGATGATCATCCCCTCGGCCTCGGCAAAGCGGGCGACCGCGGCACGCTGGCCTCGATGCCCAAGCCCGAGCGTCCTTGCCGCTGTGTGGAGACTCGATCGTAGGCGACCGCGCTCGTCATGCTGCTGTTTCCGGGGTTTTCAAACTGCAAACCACCGTTTGCAGTTTGCTCACGGAGACTAAATAGGCAAGTTATCTCAATACCTTGAAGTGACATTTTGGTTTTGCGTTGCGGCATCAACCCGGGCCCCCGACCATAACGAAAGACGCTCAGCGGCCGGATCGCCCCGCCCTTCCTCAGCGGGAAGGCTCTGGCGCCGCCCAGCGTCTAAGACCCCCGAAATCGCCTGGGTAAATAGGGGAGCCAACGATTCGACGGCTCTAGTCGGGAACAAAGTCGAATACCCATGATTTTGTACGTTGCCCAGAGTGGCAGGACCGATAGCTATCCAACGGGTGTTCCATGGATTCTCCAACGTTGCCTCCGCCCCCTCCGACTGAACTCAGCCAAGCACTGAAACGCAATATCCAAGCGATTGAGGAGCGCCGGGCGAAGGAAGCAAGCGAGGCAACTTTGGAAGAGAAAATCGCTGAGGCGATTACTTCTTTTACGGGCAGTATGCGTTTCGTGTACCTTCACTTGGCCGTGTATGGCGGCTGGATCGTCTCGAACTTGGGCTGGATACCGATCGCTTCGCCATTTGATCCGACATTCGTGATATTGGCTATGGTAGCTTCCGTCGAGGCCATATTCCTCTCGACCTTTGTACTGATCAGCCAAAACCGGATGTCAGCTGCCGCAGACGAGCGGGCGGACCTGGACCTTCAGGTGAGCCTGCTGACGGAGCACGAACTCACAAAGCTTATTGAACTTGTCGATTCGATAGCGGATCGGTTGAATGTAAAACCAGCCGTAAGCGATATAGAAGTCGGCGAGATTAAGATGGACATTGCGCCAGAAGCAGTGCTGGACGAGATCGAATCGAAGCAACGGGAGACTGCGAAGAAGCTGGACCAGCGCTAATGTCGTGATTCGAAGTTCGGTTGATTTTGATTTCGGGCTTGGGTCGAACTTCGAAATCAAAACGACAGTCGGAATGACAGAGTGCTACTGTCGGCAATGCCGCCCTACAGGAGCTTCATATCTGGTCACGAAGGTCACTGATGTGTCCAGTTTTCCCTCTAGCTCATGGATGGAGGTCTCCTTCCAGCGCGCCCTGGTCTTCAGCCAGAAGGTTGCTGCAGTGACGGCCTCCCGACCTTCACCGGTCGCCTTGCGGTAGAGGCTTTCGGCGACCCGTGCGTTGGCCTTGATGGCGCCGCTCTCGAGCTCATGTGCGTAGGTCGCCTTGAGGTCCTGCTCGTTTGTGGCGAGCACGCAGGCGATGTCGGCCGTGCTAAGCCCGAAGCCGGCCAGCGCCTCCACCCTGGAGCTCAGAGGAGCTTCGATCTCGGGGCTCATTTGGCTCGGTCCGCGTCCCAGAGGGTGACGGGAAGGTTTGCTGGTGGTGAGCCGGCAGGAGTCTTGCCCAGGCTTACAGGATCTGGGGCGCGAAGGATGATGCGGCGGATCTCATGTGCTCGTTGACCGAGGTCTCCTTCCAGCGGCCGCGTGCCTTGAGCCAGAAGATCGCGGCGATGACCGATTCACGACCTTCGCCCGTTGCCTTGCGGAAGAGGTTCTCCGCCACCTTGGCATTGGCCTTGGTGTGGCCAAACGCCAGTTCGTGTTTATAGTGTTTGCGCAGCGTCTTCGCATCGATACCGACCATGCCGGCAATATCCGCCTCCGGAACACCATAGCCTGCCAGCGCCTCTACCTGACGGCGATGAAAAGCATCGGGCGATGGCTGGGGCGGGCCATCAGCCTCGCCAGATGCCACACTCGCCGCCTGGCCTGCCTTGGCCTCGCCTTCCCGGAAATCATGCTCCAGGAGGCCAAGTCCCGACGACGGGCGATTTTGGGCCAGCGGCGTGTCGGTGGAGGAGCGGTGCTCAGAATTGGCCTCTAGGAGGCATTTTCTGGTATAGGGATGGCGGCCGGATCTGAACGGCCAAAGGGGACAGGTCACGGCCTCGCAGAGCTTCACCTCGGTCAATTGCTGGCCTGAGCAGTCCAGGCACTTTCGTCGGATCGCCTCGACCGGGCTCATCGTCTTATGACCGGCGAGGCCGGCAGCATCGCGAGTCGGCGGCCAAACCCGGGCAAGCTCCATCCTGGTCATGCCACTCCTCCAGCTCTTGCCGTCGCGATCTCGGAGAAGGTCCGTTCGTCGCCCTCCAGCACTGCTGCCTGGCCGGTAAACGCCTGCCAGCGCAGCACCGCGACATCGACATAGGCTGCGTTCAGTTCGATCGCGCGACAGCAGCGGCCGCTCATCTCGGCAGCGATGATGGTGGTGCCAGATCCGCAGAAGGGCTCGTAGACCGCCTGTCCGGGCGAGGAGTTGTTCTCGGTTGGTCGGCGCATGCATTCGACGGGTTTTTGCGTGCCGTGGCCAGTGTCAAGCGCATTCTGGAATGGGCGAAGCTGCCGATTGGCAGGGCACAGCGGCATCGCCTGCGCGCAGGTTCTTCGCGTTCAGCACGGAACCGCCCCGGTGAATGCCTGTGGCGACGTTCCGTTCACATAAATTGCCCCCCTGGTAGGCATGCGTCACAGCGCCCACACCAGTCGTCGGGGTCACGCGGGTGCCGACACTGCGCGGCTGAGCCGACTGAGGCCATCACCACGCCTTTTGACGCAGATCAACGCCCGTTCGCTACATACGGGCAAGGGTGGAAAAGAGGCGCGGGCTGTGCGTTGCCTGCGTGGCAGATCAGGAATTGACGAATGCCCAACACCGAGGCCATCAAGATGATACGAGCCGTCGGCGACATGATCACGCTCGACTGGCGCGTTCACCCACATCGAAAAGCGTGCGCTCGAGGCTGGCTTGTCAGCGGAGTTTTCGCAACGCATCCGAGTCGGCGTACCATCCCCTCGAGAGCAGCAGACGACGCCATAGGGCAAAAGAGATCGTTATCCCTATGGCCGGCGGCGTCTGCAGCTTGTTGCTTGGACCTGCTCCTCTGCCTGTTGCAGGGCTGAAAACCTAACCTGAGATTGATTACGTCCATTGAGCGTATTTGTTCACCGAATGTTCCTCTTATCGTGTCCGTTGGAACAGATCTTGTTCTGGCCCCTTGCAGCGCCATGTCGCGCAGGTCGTGGCCGTTTATGTCCAGCAGATCGAAGGCGACGAAATAGAGGTCGTGCTGGCGCCGCGTGATGGCATTGCGCAAAGCCGCGAAATCCGACAGGCCGGCATCATTGAGCACGATGATCTCACCGTCGATGATGGCGCTGTCCGCATCGAGCGACTTCGACGAGGCGGCCAGGTCGCGGTATTCGCCGTCCAGTCCAAGCCACGGCGGGTGAAAATGCGTGTTCCGCTTCGCTTGCAAGTACCATTACCACCTCGTCTTTCAGCCCTCCGCCAAGGCGGGAACGGCAAATCGATCGGCTATGCGGCTTGTGAGATATGGCAATTGTCATGCAGATGCATTACACTTACCATCAGCGAAGGAGATTGCCATGGCATCGAACGCACTGGTCCAGACCCGAATTGACGCCGAAGTGAAGGAACGCGCCACGGCGGTTTTGGAAAACATGGGGCTGACGGTATCGGATGCCGTCCGTATCCTCTTAACCCGCACAGCGAACGAGGGCGCGTTGCCGCTCGAGCTTGTCAGCAACAGCACCGCCCATGATGCCTGGTTCCGCGCGAAAGTTCTGCAGTCCCTTGAGGATACCCGGCCTGACGTCGATGACGCTGACGCCGAGGCTCATTTTGCTGGACGGCGAGCGGCAGCGCTTCGCAAGGCCGAGGCGGGCGAGCTTTGAGGCTTGTCTGGGCGCGGTTTGCGCTCTCCGATCGTGAGGACATCTTCACGCATATCGAGGCCGAAAATCCGAGAGCGGCCGTTCATGTCGACCAGCAGATCGTCCTTGCGGCTCGCCGTCTAATAGACTTTCCGGAAAGCGGGCGACCGGGCCGGATCGCCGGCACGCGCGAACTCGTTGTTTCTCGTACGCCCTATATCGCCGCTTACGTCGTGACGGCCGGCACGGTTCGCATGCTTCGCGTCCTGCATGGCGCTCAGATGTGGCCGGACGAGATAGCCACGGAGTAGTCTCCTTCCTCTTCCGCAGGAGGACGTCGGGCACACTTTCCAGCGCCGCTCTCTCCACGGGTTATCCGTGTGACTATGGACCCTCCGGCAGAAATTTGACGTTGGAAACCACCGGCGCATAACCGCGTCGTATCTTGCGTGCCAGCCAGGCCTCGAGCGCCTCGCCGGGTTCACCGGCCGACTCATAAAGAACAAGACGCTGTCGGCCGAATGAGCCGATCCGCCCCCAGGCGCGAACAAGCACAGCATCGCCGAACAGCGACGGCTCGATTGTGAGCACGTAGAACCGCGCGACATTGCAGGTGCAATCGCGCCGCTGGAGAACGATTTGGAGCTTGGGCTCGACCATGCCCGATTGTCACCGACATCCGGCGCTGACGTCCAATTCATTGGCTGAATCGTTAGGACCTGAGCGATTCACGGCGTCGATGATTGCCCTTGCCAAGAGAAATGAGCGATCGCTGGTTTTTGGTGTTGCTCGCCACCAGCCGCCGTTTCCGATCAGTCGTCGGCGAACAGACCGCTTGCTGCTTCGAGATCATCCGGGAAGGCGGGGTCGCCGTCGCTGATCGCACCACACGCGCCGGGAACAGGTTTGCTTTGTTGAGCAGGCCGGCGCCCTCGGGCTTTCCATGTCGGCCAGTTCTCGCAGGCTGTCGAAGCCAAAATGCGCCAGGAAAGGGACTGACGACCAGCGCATCGGCCAAATAGATGAGGGCGCGCTCGGTGAAGGACGCGGGCTGTGATCGGATGGGTCCACAAGGGCGAGCCGTGCATCCCGTCCTCGAAGAGCCGCAGGACGCCCTTCGCCTACTACAAGCTCCTCTACCGCCAGCGGCACAAGGTCGAGAATCTCTTCGCCAAGCTCAAGGGTTGGCAACGCATCGCGACGCGCTACGACCGATGCGCCCACACATTCTTCTCGGCAATCTGCATCGCACCTGCAGTCATCTTGTGGCTCTGATCAGTGAGTCCTGACCCTAGACTAGTCTAGACTGGACTTAGACTAGTCTAGACTAGAGCTTCCCTTTGAACCGATCTCCATCCATGGGGCTGGGCAGCTACATCATAGGCGAACGAATCCTATAAGCGGTAGATGATCGGAGGCGACCCGCGAAAGCGGCGTGTCATGGGCTTCGACGGTTGAGATCATTC
>NZ_JBVVPW010000058.1:0-16640 GCF_055811385.1 Mesorhizobium sp. WSM4849 | reverse complement strand
TTTGTTTGGGGGGGGTGCCGGCCCGCCGCCACCTGTGCGTTTTTGTCCCCCCCCGCCTCGTGTGGCGCAACCAACCCCCACCGCGGGCGGGCGGGGGGCCCCCCCCCCCGGGGGGGGCCCCCCCCGCCACCGATCTCGGTGATCTCCTGTTCGACACGGTCCTGCTGGCCGGTCGCGGCGGTGAAGGAGGCCGCCTGCTGGCGGCGGGCCATTTCGTCGGCGCCTTCAAGTTCGGCCGGTGCAGCCTCCGAGAAGGGAGCGGCTTCAGGCAAAATAGCCTCGCGCGCCGGCAATGGCCCGCGCGGCAGGGAAGGATCGACCGGCACGATGTAGGGGAACTGCGCCGGCGGCACATAGGGAAGCGTGCCCAGCGGCAGGCGGTAGCCGACCGGTGAATCGCCCGGCACCAGAAACAGCCTGCCGCGCCGCGTTTTCCATTTCTCCGAACGCCAGCGCGGTCCCGACGCCTGGCTGTTCCAGCGCTGCACAGGCAGCACGTAGCCCGACGGCTTGGTCAGGCCGCGTTCGAACACCCGCGCCATGCGGCTGCGCTCCTCGGGGTCGTCCAGCTTCGAATTGGACGGATCGACATTCTCCGGCAACTTGCCTTCCTTGAGCAGCCACTCGGCCGGGTCCTCATAGGCTTCGCTGACCATGGTCCTGTCGATGCCGAGTTCATCGGCAATTGCCGTCAGCAGGCCTTCAGCCTGCTTCGGCCCGACATCTGCTTGGCCTGCTTCATCTGCGTCGCTCTCCCGCGCGATCAGCGACGGGTCGCTCCACACCGGCTCGCCGTCGGCGCGCCAGTACAGCGAGAACGTCCAGCGCGGCAGGCTTTCGCCCGGATACCACTTGCCCTGCCCGTAGTGCAGGAAGCCGCCGGGCGCAAAACGCTCACGCAGCCGGCGGATCAGCGCATCGGCCTTTTCGCGTTTTGTCGGGCCGACGGCGGCGGTGTTCCACTCCTCCGCCTCGAAATCGTCGATCGACACGAAGGTCGGCTCACCGCCCATGGTCAGCCGCACGTCCCCTGCATCGAGCGCGGCGTCAACCTGGTTGCCCAGCGCATCGAGCGCCTGCCAGCTTTCGTCGGAGAACGGCTTGGTGATGCGTGGATGCTCGGCGATGCGGTCGACCCGCATGTCGAAGCCGAACTCGACATTGGCGAAGCTGGCCATGCCGGAAATGGGCGCGGCGTTGCGGAAATGCGGCGTGGCCGCCAGCGGCACATGGCTTTCGCCGGTGAGCAATCCGGAGGTCGGGTCGAAGCCGATCCAGCCGGCGCCCGGCAGGTAGACCTCGCACCAGGCATGGAGATCGGTGAAGTCGATCGCCGTGCCGGGCGGTCCGTCAAGCGCGACGAGGTCGGGCTTCAGCTGGATCAGGTAGCCGGAAACAAAGCGCGCGGCGATGCCGAGGTGCCTCAGAATCTGCACCAGCAGCCAGCTCGTATCGCGGCACGAGCCTTTCTTGGCGGCCAGCGTTTCCTCCGGCGAGAAGACGCCGGTTTCCATGCGCACGATGTAGGCGATTTCGCGCTGCAGGCGCGCATTCAGGTCGACGACGAAATTGACGGTGTTGGTAGGACTGCGATCGATGGTTTGCAGGAACGCCGACAGCAGCGGTCCAGCCGGTTCCGGCGTCCGGTAGATGGCGAGATCGTCGCTGATCTCTTCCGGGTATTCAAACGGAAAGGTCTCGGCCGACGGCTCGACGAAGAAATCGAACGGATTATAGACCGTCATGTCGGCGACGAGGTCGACCTCGATCTTCAGTTCCGTCACCGGTTCCGGAAACACGAAGCGCGCCAGGAAATTGCCGTAGGGATCCTGCTGCAGATTGACGAAGTGGTTCGCCGGCCCGACCTTCAACGAATGGCTGAGCACCTTGGTGCGGGAATGCGGCGCCGGCTGCAGCCTGATGACCTGAGGGCCGAGAACAACCGGCCGGTCATATTTGTAATGGGTCAGGTGGTAGACAGCTGCCAGAATTGCCATGGGGCCTCGAAAGTCGGCGTTTCAAACGAATTCGCCGAACCCTGACACAAATGCTGGCCATTCTCCAAGCAGAGATGTTGCGTTGCACCTAATTTAAGCAGCGTTGCCGGCCTAGGGGTCGCTTAGAAAAACGCCTGCAATCCCGTCTGCGCCCGCCCGAGGATCAGCGCATGCACGTCATGCGTGCCCTCATAGGTGTTGACTGTCTCCAGGTTCTGCGCGTGGCGCATGACATGGTAGCCGATCTGGATGCCGTTGCCGCCATGCATGTCACGGGCCTGGCGGGCAATGTCGAGCGCCTTGCCGCAATTGTTGCGCTTGACGATCGAGATCATCTCCGGCGCCATTTTGCCTTCATCCATCAGCCGCCCGACCCGCAAGCTGCCCTGCAACCCAAGCGCGATCTCGGTCTGCATGTCGGCGAGCTTCTTCTGGAACAGCTGCGTGCCGGCCAGCGGCTTGCCGAACTGCTTGCGGTCGAGGCCATATTGGCGTGCCCGGTGCCAGCAATCTTCGGCCGCGCCCATCGCGCCCCATGAGATACCGTAACGCGCCCGGTTGAGGCAGCCGAACGGCCCCTTCAAGCCCGAGACATTGGGCAGCAACGCATCTTCGCCGACCTCGACGCCTTCCATCACCACTTCGCCGGTGATCGAGGCTCGCAGCGACAGCTTGCCGCCGATCTTCGGCGCCGACAGCCCCTTCATGCCTTTTTCCAGGACGAATCCGCGAATCTCGTTGTCATGCGCGGCCGATTTCGCCCAGACGACAAACACGTCGGCGATCGGCGCGTTGGAAATCCACATTTTCGAGCCGGAGAGCTTGTAGCCGTTCGCCGTCTTCTCCGCCCGCGTCTTCATGCCGCCGGGGTCGGACCCGGCATCCGGCTCGGTCAGGCCGAAGCAGCCGATCCATTCGCCTGACGCCAGCCTCGGCAGGTATTTTTTGCGCTGCGCCTCCGAGCCATAGGCATGGATCGGATACATCACCAGCGACGACTGCACGCTCATCATCGAGCGATAGCCAGAGTCGATGCGCTCGACCTCGCGCGCCACCAGCCCATAGGTGACGTAGTTGGCGCCGAGCCCGCCATATTCTTCCGGGATGGTAATGCCGAGCAGACCCGCCTCGCCCATCTCGCGAAAGATCCCGGCATCGGTCTTTTCCTCGAGATAGGCTTCCTCGATTCTGGGGGCGAGCTTGTCGGCGGCGAATGCCGCTGCGCCGTCGCGCACCATCCGTTCGTCTTCCGAAAGCTGGTTCTCGATCAGGAAAGGATCATCCCAGACGAATGCATTCTTGTCAGCGGCCATGGCCTCGGTCTCCCAAACTCTTGCACGTCGCCCAAAGCTTGCCCTCGGGCCTGACCCGAGGGTGTTCGGCGGTCTTGGATAACGGCATGCAAATCTGAATGCCGGCTTATCGGCTTCCAGCTCGAAAAAATCAAACGAAATTGCTTCGGCGATTAATGAGCGTTAGTAATTGATCATGAACGTGCAGCGCCGCCTTTTGCCTGGTATCAGCGCCCTTGCCGCCTTCGAGGCGGTGGCCCGGTTGGGCAGCTTCACCGCCGCCGCGCAGGAGCTTGATCTCACCCAGGGCGCCGTTAGCCGGCAGATCAAGCTTCTGGAGGACCAGTTCGGCCGCCGGCTGTTCGATCGCAACAGCCGCAATGTCAGACTGTCCGTGGCAGGTGAGATTTATGCCGAAGCGGTGCGCGCCGCCCTTGGCCAGCTGCGCGATGCAGCGCTGGGATTGATGAGCAATCGGCATAGTGGCATCTTGAACCTGGCCATCCTGCCGACCTTCGGCACGCGCTGGCTGATGCCGCTCATCCCGGATTTCGTTGAAAACAACCCCGACATCACCATCAATTTCGTCACTCGCATCGGCCGCTTCGACTTCGCCCGCGAACGGCTCGATGCCGCCATCCATTTCGGCCTGCCCGACTGGCCGGATGCCGACTCGACGCTGCTGATGCGCGAGAGGGTGGTGCCAGTGGTCTCGCCCGAATTTCTGGCCGGCCGGGATCTTGCCACACCTGCCGATATCGGCCGCCTGCCGCTGTTGCATATGGCGACGCGGCCCGGCGCATGGACCGAGTGGTTCGAGCATCAGGGTTTGAGCGCACCGACCGGACCGGGCATGCAGTTCGAGCAATTCGGCACCGCCGCCCAGGCCTGCATGGCCGGGCTCGGCGTGGCGCTGCTGCCGCAGGTGCTCATATCAGGCGAATTGCAGCGCGGCCAGTTGGTGCCGGCACCAGGCCGGCCGATGCAAAGCCGCAGCGCCTATTATCTCGTCGTGCCGCACGACAAGCGCGGCCATCCGCCGGTCGCCAGTTTTCGCGACTGGCTGCTGGGTCATGTGCCGCCGGAGAAATAGCTACTTACGCTTCAACGCATCGGCCAATGCGGCGCCGAATGCGCCCTGTTGCGCCGGCCGCTCCGGCTGGCGCAGCGGCGCCGGCGTGCGCGGCACCGGTCTGTTGCCGTTGTCGCGCGGCTTCGGTGTACCGCCGTCACCATCCTTGCGCATCGAAAGGCCGATGCGCTTGCGCTTGATGTCGACGTCGACGACGCGCACCTTGACCACGTCGCCGGCTTTCACCACCTCATGCGCGTCCTTGACGAAACGGTCGGCCAGTTGCGACACGTGCACAAGTCCGTCCTGGTGCACGCCGATATCGACGAAGGCGCCGAACGCGGCGACATTGGTGACGGTGCCTTCCAGCAGCATCCCCGGTTTCAAATCCTTGATGTCTTCGACGCCGTCGGCGAAGGTCGCGGTCTTGAAGCCGGGGCGCGGGTCGCGGCCGGGCTTTTCCAGTTCCGCCAGTATGTCTCGCACCGTCGGCAGGCCGAACCGCTCGTCGACGAAGACACGCGGATCGAGCGCCTTGAGAGCGGCACTGTCGCCCATCAGCGAGCGGAGGTCGCGCCCGCAGGCAGCGACGATCTTTTTCGCCACGCCATAGGCTTCCGGATGCACGGCCGAGGCATCGAGCGGTTCGGTGCCGTTGGCAATGCGCAGGAAGCCGGCGCATTGCTCGAACGCGCGGGGTCCGAGCCTCGCCACCTTCAACAGGTCACGGCGGCTGGCGAAGGGGCCCGCCGCGTCACGGTGCGCAATGATCGCCTCGGCCAGCGAGGCGCCGAGACCCGAAACCCGCGCCAGAAGCGGCGCTGAGGCGGTGTTTAGGTCGACACCCACGGCATTGACCGCGTCCTCGACCACTGCTTCCAGCGAGCGGCCGAGCCGGTACTGGTCGACATCGTGCTGATACTGGCCGACGCCGATCGACTTTGGCTCGATCTTGACCAGTTCGGCGAGTGGATCCTGCAGCCGTCGCGCGATCGACACCGCGCCGCGCAGCGACACGTCGAGGCCGGGGAATTCCGCCGCCGCCGTTGCCGAGGCGGAATAGACCGAGGCGCCCGCCTCGCTGACGATCACCTTGAGCGGCTTCGGCCCGGACTCGGCAGGCATGTCGGCCAGCATGTCGGCCACCAGCCTTTCCGTCTCACGGCTGCCCGTACCGTTGCCGATGGAAATCAGCTCGACCTTGTGGAGGCGGATGAGCTTTGCCAGTTCGGCTTGCGTGCCGCGCACATCGTTCCGTGGCGGAAACGGATAGACCGTCGTCGTCTCCAGCAGCTTGCCGGTGCCGTCCACCACCGCCACCTTGACCCCGGTGCGGATGCCGGGATCCAGCCCCATTGTGGCGCGCGAGCCGGCCGGTGCGGCGAGCAGCAAATCCTTCAGATTGCGGGCGAAGACATGGATCGCTTCCTCCTCGGCCCGCTCGCGCAGATCGCGCATCAAATCGAGCGTCAGGTGCAGCGACAGCTTTATGCGCCAGGTCCAGCCCGCCACCTCCATCAGCCAGCGGTCGCCGGGCAGCTGGCGGCCGATGGCGTAGGCGTCGGCAATCATCCGTTCGATAGGCTTCACCGGTGACGCATCGTCGGCATCGACTTCGATGTCGAGCGACAGCACCTCTTCGTTGCGTCCGCGCAGCATCGCCAGCGCGCGATGGCTCGGCACGTTGGACCAGCGTTCGACATGGTCGAAATAGTCGGAGAATTTCGCGCCGGCCTCCTGCTTGCCGTCGACGACGCGTGACCGCATGAAGGCCCGTTCCTTCATGTAGGTCCGCAGTCTGCCGACTAGGTCGGCATTTTCGGCGAACTGTTCGGACAGGATGTCGCGCGCGCCCTCAAGCGCCGCTTTGGTATCGGCCACCTCTTCGCCGACATAGGCCAGCGCCAGTTCGCCGGGCACCGCCGCGCGGTCGGCAAGGATGGCCTCGGCCAGCGGTCCCAAGCCGCGCTCTCGCGCGATTTCCGCCTTGGTCCGGCGCTTCGGCTTGTAGGGCAGATAGATGTCTTCGAGTTCCGCCTTGGTGGCAGCCGCTGCGATCTTGGTTTCGAGCTCCTCGGTCAGCTTGCCCTGCTCGCGGATCGAACCGAGGATTGTGTCGCGGCGCGCATCGAGCTCACGCAGATAGGCGAGCCGCTCGGCAAGCAGGCGCAGCTGCGTGTCGTCCAGACCGCCAGTGACCTCCTTGCGGTAGCGCGCCACGAACGGCACCGTCGCGCCTTCGTCCAGCAGCCCGATCGCCGCCGCGGCCTGTTCGGGCCGGGCAGTGATCTCGGCTGCGATGATTGCTGCGATGCGCTCGGATGCCATGTCGTTCCTGCTGTCCTGTCGAAAAGAGCGGCGACCATAAGCTCAGAGCGTCGCTCCGCCAACCGCGGCGTCTTCAACCGCCCAATAGCTCCACAGGAAAGCTGCCATCGCGGTCAGCCTGGATCGGCTCAGACCATCCGGGTCAGTGCCTCGAAGAAAGCAATCATGTCGAGATCGAGCGGCTCGTCGACCGGCTCCGGCTGCGACGACATCTTGGCGATGACGACCTCGGCCGTCGGATTGACATAGAGCCACTGGCCGTGGATGCCGATGCCGCAGAAGGCGCCGCTGGTCGCGCCCGTCTGGTACCATTTGTTGCGGTAGCGGCCTTGTGGAAAGAGGAACGCCATCGTGCCACGCTGCCAGGCCTCAGCATCTCCGCCTGTGCTGACAGTGTCGCGCACCCAGGCTTCCGGCACGATGAGCTGGCCATTGGCCATGCCGCCCTGCCGCATCATCTCGCCGACCCGCGCCAGATCGCGCGGCGTCAGCGAAATGCCGCCGGCCGTGCGCGCAGTGCCGGCCATATCGACTGTCACCGAGGCTTCGCTCATTGCACCAAGCGGCAGCCACAATTTCTCGTGCATCAGTTCGGCGAAGCGCTGGCCGGACGCGCGTTCGAGCAGGATGCCGAGCAGGTCGGAATTGGGCGAGCGGTAGCGGAATGTCCGGCCATGCGGCTCGCCAAGGCGCTGCAGTGTCAGGATGAAGTCGGCCAGGCTTTCCGTGCCGCCGCCGGGATTCCACAGCGTCGCGCGGCGATAGCGGGCAAAGGCGCTTTCCGGATCGAGATAGGCTTCTTCGAAGTCGAGGCTGACAGTCATGTCGAGCACATGCCGCACGCTGGCATCGCCATAGGCCGAGCCGGCAGCTTCCGGCAGATAGCGGGTCACCGGCGCCTGCGGATTAAAAACTCCCTCGCCTTCCAATATGCCGGCCAGAATCGCGGTCAGCGACTTGCTGATCGAGAAGATGATGTGGCGGGCGCCGAACTCCATATGCGGTGCAAACCAGTCGCCAACGATCTTGCCGGCTTTCATGATCGTCAGTGCGTCGGTATCGGAACGCGTGAGAAAGGCCGCAACGGTCTCCGGCCCGCCGGCCAGCGCGATCTTTTCGTCAAGCAGCCCACCGAAATCCTGAACCGGTATTTCGCCACTGCCCGGCACCGCTGCCACGCGTGCGTTCGGCACCAATTCGCCGACATTCTGGAACGACCACCGGCTGAACGGGCTTTCGCGCCAGTTGCCGAGCAGCACCTGGTTGCGGGCAAAGCCATGTCTGGTCTCGAACGCGGTCTTGCCGGTCATGGTGTTTCCTCTCGATTTTTTTAGGAAGTTAGAGACTGTTTCGAAATTCGCTCTGGCGAGTCATATGGTGGTGGTTTCGAGAACCGGCGCGCAGCGGACATTTGGGTCCGTGAGCACCGGAAGCGCAGAAAACGCCATCAGATGGCCGCCAGAGTAGAGTTTCCAAACGGTCTCTTAGGCCAGCGCGGCAGCGATCGCGTGGACGGCTTTCATCGTCGCCACCGAATAGGCGATGTCGGTGAAATCCGGGTAGCTCGAAAGCTTCACCACAACCATTCTCGTGTTCCAGTCGATATGGATCAGCTGCCCGAACACGCCCCGGCACATCAGCGCCCGTGAGCGCGGGTCCTCGATCCAGAACTGGTTGCGGTAGCTGCCTTCCGGCAGGCTGGGATTGAAGTCCGGTCCATGCCTGCCGGTGCGCGTCGCTTCGATCCAGTCGGCCGGCACCACACCGCCGCCATTGTCAAGGATCAGCTGGCCGAAACGGCCATAGTCGCGCAGGGTGGCGTTGAAGCCGCCATCGGCGATGGCGTAGCCGGCGCTGTCGACGGTGAAGCAGGCGCTTTCATCCGCGCCGAGCTTTTGCCAGAGTTCTTCCGAAACCAGCTGCGCCAGCCGCTTGCCGGTTACCCGTTCCATGATGAAGGCGAGCACGTCGGTCTCGATCGAACGGTATTCGAAGGCAGCACCATGCGGCCGGCTTGTCTCCTTGAGCCGCAGGATCAATTCGAACATATGCGACGGCCACTCGAAGGCCGGGTCGCTGCCCGGCGGCACCGGTTTCCAGCCGCTGGCGACATCGACCTGGCCGATGTCGGAATAGCGGTCGGTGTATTCCTCGGAAAAACGCACGCCTGTCGTCATGTCGAGCACATGCTGCACGCTGGCGCCGGCCCAGCCGGTAGTTTCCAGCTCCGGCAGATAGGTCGTCACCGGCATGGCGGGATCGATCAGGCCGCGCCCGACCAGTATGCCGAACACCGAGCCCGTGACCGATTTCGCCATCGACTGCGACAAATGCAGCGTGCGCTCGGTCATGCCGTTGCAATAGCGCTCATAGGCGATCTTGCCGTCCTTGAGCACGAGAAACCCGTCCGTATAGGTTTCGTCCAGCAGCCCGGCCAGCGTCGTCGGTGCGCCCGTGCTGTCGCTCACCGGCAGCGCATCGAGATCGACTTCGGCTCGCTCGAACCGGCGACGATGGCCATTGCCGCGCCAGACTTCGACGGTCGGCAGAATTTCGCGGATGTGCTGGAACGCCCAGCGGTTCCATGGTCCCCTGTCCCAGTCGAGGTTCGGCGGCACCATTTTGGGCGGTGAGCCCTGCATGATCGGCGGCACCGGTTCACTGTTACGATAGGAAATCATGAGATGCGTCCCGGCAATATGAAAACGGACCCGGCGGCGCGCGCCGCCGGGTCCGTCAACGATGCGATCACTTCTGCAGTTCGGTCCAGATCCTGGTGTAGAGTGCCTGCACGTCGGGCGCGCAGGTCAGCATGAACGTGCCCTTGTCGGCGAACTCGGCGGGGATGTTGACCTCCGGCGCCGTTTTCATGTCCTCAGGCATGAAGGCTTCCGATCCCTTGATGCCGTTGGCGTAGCGCGCGAAAGACGAGATCATCGCGGCGTTCTCGGGATCCATGACGAAGTTCTGGAACAGCTTGGCGTTTTCGACGTTCTTGGCGTCCTTCAGCACCGCGAGATTGTCCATAAAGATCGGATAGCCCTCCTTCGGATAGCCATAGACGATATTCTTGTTCTGCAGGCGGGAGCGAAACGACGCGCCGTTCCAGTCGACGCTGGCGGCGAAGTCGCCCTTGGCGAACTTCTCGACCGTGCCGTAGTCCATGGAGATCCATTTCGGCTTGGCCGCCACCAGCGCATCGCGCACCTTCTTCAGCACCTCCTTGTCGCCGGTGCACGGCTCGCCGCCGACATATCTGATGGCGAGATGCATGACGTCGGCCATTTCGGGAACAACGTTGATCTTGCCGACCAGTTCCGGCGGCGGATCCAAGAAGATGGCCGAGGTGTTGGGATCGCCCTTGTAGACTGCGGTGTTGACCGTGACGCCAGTCGTGCCCCACTGCCACGGCACGGTGTATTTGCGGCCCGGATCGAAGGGAACATCAACCCATTTCGGATCCATGTTCTTGAAGTTCTCCATCTTGTTCGGCTCTGTCTCCAGGAGCAGCCCTTCCTGGATCCAGATCGGCACGAAGCTCGCCGAGGGCACCACGACATCGAAGCCGCTGCCGCCCTGCCTGATCTTGGCCAGCGCGGTGTCGTTGGAATCGTAGTCGGTGACGGTCACCTTGACCTTGTATGTCTCCTCGAATTTCTTGACGAGCTCGGGGCTGGTGTAGTTGCCCCAATTGTAGATGTTGAGTTCGCCGTCGGCGCGGGCGAGACCCGCCGAGGCGAACAGCGCGGCGCTGAGCGCCGTCGCAGTCAGTTTCCACTTCATCGTTTCTCTCCTGTCACTCGTGATCCTTTTTCCTGCTGATGAAAAAGAAGACGGTGACGATCAAGATCGAGATCAGCAGGAACACCGTCGAAATTGCGTTGATTTCCGGCGTGATAAAGCGCCGGAACTGGCCGAGCATGTAGGTCGGCAACGTGTCCTGGCCGCCGGACTTGACGAACTCGGTGATGACGACGTCGTCCAGCGAGATGACGAAGGCCAGCATCAGCCCGGCAAGGATGCCTGGCCAGAGCAGCGGAAAGGTGACGCGCCGAAAAGCCTTCCAGGGTGTCGCGTAGAGGTCGGCCGCCGCGGTTTCCAACGACAGATCCATGCTCTCGAGCCGCGCCCGGATCGGCAGATAGGCAAAGGGAATGCAAAAGGCGGTATGCGCCGCCATCAGGTAACCCAGCCCCGAATAGCCGGTCCAGATCTTGATGCGCGAGAAGAAGATCAGCAGCGCCACCGCAGTGACGATTTCCGGCACCATCAGCGGCTGGTTGATGAAGGCGTATTTGAAGCCGAGGCCGGGATATGGCTTCGTCCGGGTCGTAGCGAGTGCAGCCATGGTGGCGACGATGGTGGCAACAGTCGCGGCGACCAAAGCGATTTGCAGCGACCGGATGGCGGCATCGACGACCTGGTTGTTGTTCCAGGCCTGGTAGAACCAGCGCAGCGACACGCCTTCCCAGATCGCGATCGAATTGCCGGCGTTGAAGGCATAGACGACAAGCGTGACGATCGGCAGGTACAGCGCGAAGAAGCAGATCATTGCGATGGTCGTGAAGCCGGTCTGCCGGCGGATGTCGAAGCGGCTAGCCATGCGCGCCACCCCGGCGCCCGGCGGAGCGGACATACAACAGCATCGCGACCATCACGATCGCCATCAGCGACAGCGACACCGCCGAGCCGAGCGGCCAGTTACGGCCTTGCCCGAACTGCAGCTCGATCAAATTGCCGAGCATCATATTCTTCGACCCGCCGAGCACGCGCGGGGTGACATAGGCGCCCAGCGCCGGGATGAAGACCAGGATCGAGCCGGCGATGATGCCGGGCTTGACCAGCGGGATGATGACCCGCCTCAGCACCTGGAAGCGGTTGGCATAGAGGTCGTAACCCGCCTCGACCAGCCGGAAGTCGATCTTTTCCATGCTGGCATAGAGCGGCAGCACCATCAGCGGCAGATAGACATAGGTCATGCCGACCATCAGCGCGAAATCGGTGAACATCATCTGGATCGGCTGGCTGATGATGCCGAGCTTGATCAGCACCGTGTTGACGAGGCCCTCATTGCGGATCACCTCCTGGATGGCGAAGGTGCGGATCAAGAGATTGGTCCAGAACGGGATGGTGATCAGGAACAGCCAGACGTCGCGCTGGCGCGCCGGCCGGGTGGCGATGAAATAGGCGGTCGGGAAGCCAAACAGCAGCGTCAAGATCGTCGTCAAAAACGACAGCTTGGCCGAGCGCCAGAAGATTGACAAATGCGCGTTGGCGAAGGCCAGCGTATCGTCGAAGATGTCACGCTGCATCAGCACCGACAGCCAGCCGTCGGTGGAGAATTTCCACACCACGTCGCCATAGGGCCCCGGCGTCAGGAAGGAGTAAATCACGACGATCAGCAGCGGGCCGGTCGCGGCGAGAAAGATGATGATCAGTGCCGGCGCCGACAGCAGCCAGCGATCGCGGATCTCTCGGCGCTCGGCTTCCTCCGCGACTTGTTCCGCGCTCGCCATCAGTCCCTCAGCACTTGTGCGGCGTCGTTGCCGATCGAAATGCCGACCTTGTCTCCCCGCTCGAAACCGCAGCCGGCGCTGCGCGTGTTCTGCTGGCGCACGGTGAAGCTCTCGCTGCTGTCCAGGCGAACATGGATATGCGTGTCCGTGCCGAAATAGACGATGTTTTCGACCGTGCCGGACAGGTCGCCCTTGCCGCTGGTCAGCTTGGCATGTTCGGGCCTGATCACCACGGTGGCATTGTCCTTCGGCTGGAAGCCTTCAGCCACGGTCGCGTCGATCGTCACGCCGGATTTGAGCGTTGCCCGTGCCTTGCCGTTGCCCATGCCTGATATGGCCGCGGTCAGGAAATTGGTTTCGCCGATAAAGTCGGCGACGAAGCGCTCCGCCGGCTTGTCATAGATATCCCAGGGCGTGCCGACCTGCAGGATCTTGCCCGACGACATCACAGCGATACGGTCCGACATGGTCAGCGCTTCTTCCTGGTCGTGGGTGACGAAGATGAAGGTGATGCCGGTCTCGTGCTGCAGCCGCTTCAGCTCGATCTGCATCTCCTTGCGCAGCTTGAAGTCGAGCGCCGACAGCGGCTCATCGAGCAGCAGCACTTTCGGCTGCGGCGCCAGAGCGCGCGCCAGCGCCACGCGCTGCTGCTGGCCGCCGGAAATCTGGCTGGTGCGGCGGTTGCTGAGCGCCTCCATCTTGACCAGCTTCAGCATCTCGGCGACCCGCGCCTTCACTTCGGCCTTGGGCTTGCCGAGCATTTCGAGGCCGAAGCCGATGTTCTCGGCCACCGTCATATGCGGGAACAGCGCATAATTCTGGAACACGGTATTGACCGGGCGCTTGAACGGCGGCAGCGGCGCGATGTCCTGGCCATGCAGCAGGATCTCGCCGGCGCTGGGGAAATCGAAGCCGGCGATCAGCCGCAAAAGCGTCGTCTTCCCGCAGCCGGACGGGCCAAGCAGCGTAAAAAACTCATTTTCGCGGATCGACACCGAAACCGTGTCGAGGGCGGCGACCTGTGACTCCCCGGTACCGAAGACCTTGCGGACGCCACGAACTTCAATTGCACTTCTACCCGGTTGTTCCGGCACGATTACCCCATTCTCGTGTCCGCTCTTCTGGCGGATCCAGTTCCCACTCGATTGTCAGCACACGGCGCATGGCTTGGCAAGCACACATCTGAATGTCGATCATACATCTGAATGTCGATTCAGAACGCAATTCTCGTGCACCGTCAGGCCTGGTAGGTGATCTTGCCGCCGCAGATCGTCGTCACCGGCCGCACCATATGCAGCGCTTCCGGCGCGGTCGCCTCGATGTCGGCTGAGAGCACCACGAGATCGGCCATAAAGCCTGTCTTCAGGCGACCCTTGCGATGCTCCATGAACTCGGCATAGGCGCCTTCCACCGTGTACCCGCCGAGCGATTCATGCAGCGAGAAACTCTGGTCGGGATCGCCGTCTGCCCATGGTTTGCGCAGCACTGCCGCCTGAATGCCCAGGATCGGATCGATCGGCGACACCGGCCAGTCGGAGGCGAAGACGACGCGCGCGCCGGCATTCTTCAGCGTCCGCCAGGCATAGCTCAGCGGCCAGCGGGCGGGGCCGATGCGCGACACCGTTGGTTCCAGCGGCAAGCCCATGCTGCCCGGCGGATGCGGCGGCTGCATCGAGGCAATGGCGCCAAGCTTTGCGAAGCGCGGTATGTCGGCGGCGGTGACCACCTCGATATGCTCGACCCGGTGCCGGCTGTCGCGCCTGCCATTCGCCTTTTGCGCCGCCTCATAGCCGTCGAGCACGGCGCGCACGGCGCCGTCGCCGATCGAGTGCACCGCCATCTGCAGCCCGCGCCTGTCGACGGCCACGGCAAGGTCGATGAATTGCTGCGGCGTGAACAGCGGCTCGCCAACCCAATCCGGACGGTCCGCATAGGGCTCGACCATCACCGCCGTCCATGAATCGAGCACCCCGTCGTAGAACACCTTGACCATGCCCGACGAAAGCCATTCGCCATTGTAGCGCTCAGCCATATCAGAGGCTTTGTCGAGCATGTCGAGCGTCATGAAATTCTTGTAGTGGAACGGCACCTGCACACGGCACAGCAAGCCGCCCTCGGCCTCGATCTCGGACAGGAGTTCGAGCTGGTGCAGATTGCCGTCCATGTTCTGGATCGAGGTGATGCCGTGCCTTGCGCACCATTCCAGCCCGCGGCGCATGATCGCCCGGTCGGAGGCCTGCTCCGCCGGCGTCGGCTTCGGGTCCGGCTCGCCTCCGGTGGCCAGGCCGAGCCGCACACGCTCCTCGCCGGCCAGCGCGATCAGCGGCCCAAAAGCCTCGCCCTCGCGCAATTCGCCACCGGCCAACCCGTCGTCGCCCATGACGATCTCGTTGCCGGGACCAAGCCGCTTGCCTCTCAGCAGGCCGGCCAATTCCAGCGCCTTGGTGTTCGCCCACATTGTGTGGTGGTCGGGCGCCGCCATGACGAAGGGCCGGTCCGGCAGGATGCGGTCGAGGTGATGGCGGCTGACCCGCTCCGTCGCCGACAGGATGGTATAGTCGGCGCCTTGCGCCTGCAGGATGGATAGGTCCGGCCGCTTTGCGGCATAGTTGCGCACAGTGTCGCAAAGCGCCTCGAAACCGTGGACGCCCATCAGTTGGAGGTGATCGAGTTCGGCCGCGCCGGCGAAAAGATGCATATGCGCTTCGATGAAGCCGGGAACGACCGAGCCGCGGCCGGCGTCGATGACGCGCGTGCCGGGTCCCTTGTGCTCCAGCACGGTCGCGCGATCTGCGATGGCAATGATTTCGCCGCCCTTGATGGCTATGGCTTCGGCGCGGGGAGTATCGGGATCCATCGTCAATATGCTGGCATTCTCGACGATCAGATCGGCCGATGGCGGCATAATTTTCTCCCGTTTGAGCTTAGGCTAACAGAGTCTTGGCGTCTGGCAAGCCGCCGCTACCACTCGCAACAACGATCCGGGAAAGCCTCTTGGCGGGGCTGAAACTCTCTGCCACAAAGCAATCCGTCATTGACGGATACGCAACCCGAAGAGCGAGCCGGCCGCCAAAATGAAGACTGTCTTCTCCCCTCTTCACGCCGGTCATGCCGGCAATTTCGAGCTCATTTCGGGCGCCATCGTGCCGGCCTTCGAGAAGCCCTCGCGCGCCGAGTTCATCAAGGCGAGGGTGGAGAGCGAAAAGCTCGGCCCGATCCTGCCGCCCGACACGCACGACCTTACCGCCGCCAGGAAGGTTCACACGAGTGACTTCATTGATTTCCTGCCGACGGTATGGCCGCTCTGGGAAGCATCCGGCCGGACCGGGTCGGCCCTCCCCTTCACCTGGCCGACGCGCGGCCTGCGCGGCAATGTGCGCCCCCAAACCATCGATGCGCTGCTTGGCTTTTACTCCTTCGATGGCGGCGCCGGCTTCGTCAAAGGCACCTGGGAGGCGATCAAGTCGTCCTATGATGTGGCGCTGACCGCAGCCGCTCTGGTCAAGGGCGGCGAGATATCAGCCTTCGCGCTCTGCCGCCCGCCCGGCCATCATGCCGGTGCTGCCTTCATGGGCGGCTATTGCTACATCAACAACGCCGCGGTTGCCGCGCAATGGTTCCGCGACCAGGGCGCCAGGCGCGTCTCGATCCTCGATGTCGACTACCATCACGGCAACGGCACGCAGGAGATATTCTACAGCCGCGGCGACGTGCAGGTGCTGAACCTGCATGGCGACCCGATGACCGAATATCCGTTCTTCCTTGGCCATGCCGACGAGCGCGGCTCCGGGCCTGGCGAAGGCTTCAATGTCAACTATCCCCTGCCGTTCGGCACCGCATGGGATGCCTGGAATGCTTCGCTGGAAGACGCCTGCGCGAAACTTGCGGCTTACGCTCCCGATGTCGTTGTCGTCTCGCTCGGCGTCGACACGTTCGAGAAGGACCCGATCAGCAAGTTCAAGCTGAAAAGCGCCGACTATCCCAAGATTGGCCGTCGCATCGCCAGGCTCGGCCTGCCGACGCTGTTCGTCATGGAAGGCGGTTATGCCGTCGAGGAAATCGGCATCAACGCCGTCGGCGTGCTGACCGGATTCGAAGATCGGTAATGCATGTCGCCCAAAGGGCTGCCCCGGGCGTTCGACCCGAGAGAGCGCAGCGGTTTTGGGCAACGACATTCGTAGAAATCTAGGCCGTAGACTCATAGCGCGGAGCCAAAGCCGCATTGAGTTCTCGCCGTCGTGCGCAGCCGTGATACTCTCCATCAGTCGGCCCCACACGCCTGCCTTCCGCCATCGCACGAAGCGGCTGTAGCAGGTGGTGCGGGCCATAGCGCTCGGGCAGGTCGCGCCAAGGCGCACCAGAAGTTGTGTGCGTCAAGTTCTGCAAAAATGGCGTGGCATTCAGCGGTGACGTTGGCGTGTCCGCCGCGCAGCCC